>JAGWXY010000001.1 GCA_018969605.1 Verrucomicrobiota bacterium
CTATTTCGGGTGCGGCGGACTTGAGAAATGACGGACGATTTCCTTTTTTGGTCGAGGCGTGCAGGGTGAACTGGCTCACAACGAGCACATCGCCGGAGATGTCGCAGACGCTTAGGTTCATTTTGTCATCCGCATCGGAAAATATCCGCATGCCTGCGATTTTTCCGGACAACCATTCGATGTCGGATGCCGTGTCGGCCGTTTCGATTCCGAGCAAAATCAGCAGTCCGCGACCGATGGCGGAGACGGTGATGCCGTCCACGCCGACACTTGCCTCGGCGACTCTTTGAATGACCGCTCGCACGGCGGCACCATGGGCAATGGTCGCTCAGCTGGCAAGATTTCAGCGTTGTTTTGGATGTCTTCTCCAAGGTTATTCACACTTATTCGCATCATGCCGACATTGACGCGGATCCGTCGATTTTATGAAATAACTGGTGATGTCGACCGATCTCAAAACTTCGCCAACTGCGGCTGCCGCGCCCACGAATTTGCAACAGGCTGCGACCAATGTGGATGATGTGACGCGGGCTCTGCCGCATGCCGTCGGGCCGGAAAAAAGCCTGCTCTCATCGATGCTCAAGGAGCCGCAGGAATACATTGGCTTGGCGATTGAGGAGAAGCTCACCAAGGATCATTTTTATCTGCCCGGGCATGCGACTTTGTACGGCATGCTCGAGGAGTTGTTCCAACAGGGGCAGGAAATCGAGCTGGTCTCGCTGGTGCAGCGCTTGCTCGACCGCGGCATGCTCGACCGTGTTGGCGGGCCAGGCGCGGTGACGGAAATTTATTCCTACGCTCCGAGTCCCGGACATTTTCGTCATCACCTGCAATTGGTGAAAGATAAGCATGTGCTGCGATCGATCATTCAAAATTCCAACGAGGCGATCGAGCAAGCCTACGATTCGCCGGAAGAGGTTGCAGTACTGCTTGATACCGTCGAAGCGAAAATCCTCGCCATCCGTGAGGATGCGGAAACCGCGCAGGCACCCAACATCAAGCAATCGGTCGAGCAGGTCATCGAGCAATTTGAATCACTGCTCGCCGGCGAAAAAAGTTCGCAGGGGATATCGACGGGATATGAGGAACTCGACCGCATGAGCAACGGGCTCAAGCCCGGTGAAATGTTTGTCATTGCAGCGCGTCCATCGATGGGCAAGACCTCGCTGATGATGAACATTGTCGAGCATGTTTGCATCGATCAGTCGAAACCGAGTCTGATTTTCTCCTGTGAAATGAGTTCGTTCCAGATTGTGCAGAGATTGGTGTTCTCGCGCGCCCGGTATGCTCTGAGCAAGTTGACGCGTGGTTATAAGCCAGACAAAGGCGACTTGACGCGTATTCAGCGTGCGGCGATGGAGGTTTCCAACGCGCGTATGTTCATTGACGACACGCCCGGCATCACGATCAATGAAGTGCGCGCCAAGGCCCGGCGGAAGAAGCGCGACGAAGGCCTTGAGTTCATCGCGATCGATTACCTGCAGTTGATGAAATCGCGCACCAAGCAGGCCGAGAATTCGCGTGAGCGCGAAATTGCTGAAATTTCCGCGGGCATCAAGGGGCTGGCGAAAGAACTTCAGGTGCCGATCGTTATTCTGGCGCAGCTCAATCGTGGGCCCGAAACGCGAAGCGGCAAAAGCGTTGGTGTCCCGCGCATGTCGGACTTGCGGGAATCAGGTTCGATCGAGCAGGACGCCGACTTGGTCGGGCTGCTCTACCGCAGTGCGTATTATGCTGAGGACGCTGAGGAAAAAGAGGCGGAGGCTGGCAAGGCCGAGCTGGTTCTCGCAAAGAACCGAAATGGTGAAACCGGGCATATTCCGCTGACCTTTATTGCTGACTTGATGCGCTTTGAAAGCGGACCTCCGGCTCGCGAGGCAGAGGCATGATGCGCTTGATGTGACTGATCGCGGAAATCAGCTGCTGAATCGCTGCACGATCGGCATGCGGCGGCCGATGCCAAAGGCCTTGGTGGTCACGCGCAACCCGGGTGCGGCCTGATGACGTTTCCACTCATTGAGATCGACCCGGCGCTGGATCCAGCGGACGATTGTTTCATCAGATCCACGCGCGATGATCTCATCGGTCGAGAGGTGGTGCTCGACGTAGAGTTCGAGAATCGCATCGAGGGTATCATATGGCGGGAGGGTATCCTGGTCCTTTTGATTGGGGCGAAGTTCGGCGCTTGGAGCTTTGTCGATCGTATTCCACGGAATGATTTCACGCTCGCGGTTGAGCCAGCGCGAAACTTCATAGACGCGAGTTTTTGGCAGATCGGAAATGACGGCCAAGCCCCCGCACATGTCGCCATAAATCGTGCAATAACCAACGGCGAGTTCGCTCTTGTTGCCGGTCGTGAGCAGGAGGTGGTTGTCCTTGTTGGAGAGCGCCATAAGGAGGAGTCCGCGAATGCGGGCCTGCATGTTTTCTTCGGTGACATCCTCGGGCTTGCCTTCGAAAAGCGAATGCATGGTCTTCTTGATCGATTCGAAGGGGGCACGAATCGATACTTCATCACAACGAATGCCGAGGTTTTTCGCAAGGGCGAAGGAATCTTCGACACTCCCGCGCGATGAATAGGGGCTTGGCATGGTGAGGCCGTGAATGTTTTCCGGGCCGAGTGCATCGGCGGCGATGGCGGCAGTGAGTGCCGAGTCGATGCCGCCGCTCAAGCCCAGACATGCGCTGGAAAAGCCGGATTTCTGTGCGTAATCACGAAGCCCGAGAACGAGAGCATGGTAGAGTTGTGAAGGATCGCAGTCGTCTAAGACAGCTTCTTCGTGTTTCGTCTGGAAGGGGTTGATCACTTTGCATGCCTCTTTGAAGCCTGGAAATTGTTCGTTGATGCGGCCATTGGCTCCGACTACAAGGGAATGACCATCGAAGATAAGTTGGTCCTGCCCGCCGATCGCGTTGCAGTAGACGACCGGTATATGGTGCTTGTGGGCGACGGCTCCGATCATTGAGCGCCGCAACTGAGGCTTGCCGAGATGAAATGGCGAAGCGCTCAGGTTGAGTATCATGTCGATGCCTTTTTCGCTGAGCTCTTTGATCGGATCGCGGTCATATAAGGGGCGATCGAGATACTCCTCGGTCCAGATATCTTCGCAGATGGTGATTCCGATGCGTTTGCCATTCCATTCGATCGGCTGGCATGTTGCGGAGGGTTCGAAATAGCGTCTTTCGTCGAACACATCGTAGGTCGGCAGCAGGGTTTTCCAAATCCGGTGGCGCACGCTGCCGTTTTCGAGCCATGCGGCGGCATTGCGAAACGGCTTGCCGGGTTGGCGCGGATGGTGATGGTCGACGTAGCCAACGAGTATCGGGATCTCGCGAATTTCACCTGCGAGGTAATCGAGGGCCTGGAGGCATTTCGGCACGAAGCTTGATTTGAAAACCAGATCGCGAGGAGGGTAGCCGACGAGGGAAAGCTCGGGTGAAATCACCAGTTCGGCACCTTGGTCGATGCATTCGCGATAGGCGGCGATAAGGCGTTTGGCGTTGCCGGGAAAGTCGCCGACGACCGAGTTGATTTGCGCGATGCCGATTTTCATGGGCGCGGCCAACTTCGCCCAAAGTCGTAGCATGCGAAAGAAAAAAGGTTTTCATGACGCCAGGCGGCTTCTCCACTTGAATTTTGACGCATCGCAGAAGCTCTGCGAACATTGGGCTCGATGACGGAGCATGCGATGAATGACGCCGCGCCAAGACCACCGCGCCGCAAACGGTATCGCGGGAAAAATCCGCGCAATTTCGACGAGAAGTACAAAGAGCACGACCCTGTACGCCATGCGGAAACGGTGGCAAAGGTCATCGCATCGGGCAAAACGCCGGCCGGTTCGCACATCCCGATCATGATGAACGAGTGCCTCGAAGCGCTTGCCTTGGCGCCGGGCATGATCGGGGTTGATGCAACGCTGGGCTATGGAGGTCATGCCGCCAGAATTTTGGAAATGATTTCCCCGGGAGGAATGTTGATCGGCGCGGATCAGGATCCGATTGAGTTGCCTAAGACCGAGCGCCGCTTGAGGGATAGGGGATTCGGGCCGGAATGTTTTGTCGCCGTTCGCTCCAACTATGCGGGAATCGCAAAGCTGCTCGCCGAGCGTGACGTGCGAGCGGATTTCGTTTTCGCCGATCTCGGTTGCTCTTCGATGCAGTTCGATGATCCATCACGCGGATTCAGTTTCAAGCATGACGGTCCGCTGGACATGCGGATGAACCCGACACGCGGCTTGAGTGCAGCCGATTGGCTGGCTCGCACGGATGCGGCAAAGCTTGAGCGTGTGTTGCGCGAGAATGCCGATGAGCCGAATGCGGAACTCATCGCGATGGAACTGGCAGGTCGTAGATTTCTCAGTACCGCGCAACTCGCCCTCGCGATCCAATCCATTTCCGGGATCCGGGATGATGAAAAAGATCTCACGCTGCGGCGGGTGTTTCAGGCGATACGGATCGCGGTCAATGAGGAGTTCACCGCGCTCGATGCGTTTTTGCGAAGCTTGCCCGATTGCCTCAAGCCCGGTGGGCGGGTGGCGATCCTGACCTTTCACTCCGGTGAGGATCGTCGGGTGAAAAAATGTTTTCAGGCCGGACTGCGCGATGGGGTCTTTGCAGACATCTGCAATGGCGTGATCACGGCAAGTCCGGAAGAAAGACATGAAAATCCACGCAGCACTTCCGCCAAACTTCGCTGGGCAGTGAGGGCTTGAGGTAGGGTTAGTTTTGTGAGGCTCGGGTTTGGATGGCTGCGCGATCGTTGGTGATTTCAGCGTTCGCCGCGGTGGCGTTTAAAAATCGCGAGCGTGCGATCGCGTTCGAATTTGTGATCGACGCAGGGCAGCGGATAGCCGGGCGCGAGCGGTTTGCCATCGGCGGGTGCTTCGAGAAATTTCTTTGGATCGACGGCTGTGAGTTCCGGCACCCAGCGTTTGATGTAGATCCCCTGCGGGTCGTAGCGAGCGGTTTGCGACCAGGGGTTTTGGATGCGGAAATAAGGTGCCGCATCGGCACCGGTGCCGGCCGACCATTGCCAACCGCCGTTGTTCGAGGCGATTTCGCCATCGAGCAAATGCTGCATAAAGTATGACTCGCCGAGCCGCCAATCGATGTGGAGGTCCTTGGTGAGAAACATCGCGGTGATCATCCGCACGCGGTTGTGCATGAAGCCGGTGGCGAGGAGCTCGCGCATGCCGGCATCGACGATCGGGAATCCGGTGCGGCCGTTTTTCCATGCTTCGAAATTTTCGTTCGGCGCATCCCATGGCAGTCCGCGCCACTCGGGGTTGAATTCCTCTGCGAGCACATTCGGAAAGTGGTGGAGGATCGCGAAGTAGAATTCGCGCCATGCGAGTTCCTTGAGGTAGATGTCGATGCCCACGCGTTCGGCGGCCTTGGCGGCGGCGCGGGATTTCATCAGCTCGGCATGGATCGTGCGGATGGAAATGAGGCCGAAGCGCAGGTCCTGCGAGATGCGCGAGGTGCCTTGCAGCGAGGGGATGTCGCGGGTGCTGCCGTAATGTTGCACGATGCCGCCGAGGGCTTTTTTGAAGCGCTCGCGTGCGGCGCGTTCGCCGGCTTCGGGCAGTTGCGCATCGGGCTCCTTGAGGCCCCAGTGGGCGAGTGTTGGAACAGCGAGCGATTTGAGATCGGCGGGCGTGTTGAGCTTCGCTGGCTTGCCGACAGGCGATGGTTTTTCCAGTGCGAGCCAGTTGCGGCTGTAGGGTGTGTAGACCTTGTAGGGCAGGGCGCTTTGCGTGAGCACCTCATCGGGCGTATGCAGGGCATGATCGTGAAACGCATGGCATTGCACGCCGAGCTCCGCGCAGAGTTGGCGGATTTTTTCTTCGACCGCTTTGCCGAAGGGATCGGGATCGCGATTGAAACAAAGATCCTTCGCGCCGCTTTCCTTGATGAGTTGGCGCAGGCCTTTCACCGCATCGCCATTGCGAATGATCAGCCTGCCGCCGATCGTCTCGAGATTTTTGGCAAGCGACGCAAGGCAGCCGCAGAGGAAATGCTGGCGCTTGGGTCCTGTCCACAGGTGGGATTTTTTCCAATCGCTCAAAAAATAAACCGGGATCACCGGGCGGCCCATCGAGGCGGCATGATGCAGCGAGAGGTTGTCCGCGATGCGCAGATCGCGACGGTACCAATGAATGACAGGGGGAGGGCTTGCGGGCATGGGCGTGGCCATGCTGGCGCATCAGACCGCTTCCTCCAACAGTTTTTCCGCCTTGCGCACGAGTGTGGGGCTGAGCTTGCCGCCGGCGCGTTTGGCGCTTTCGAGCAAGGGCTTGAGGCGTGCGAGCGAGCGTTCCGCCGCTGCCAGAGATCGCCGTGCGCCGCCGAATTTCTTGTCGGGGAAGTAGCGCATGAAGGTCTTGCCGCCACGGCTGATGCATAACCGCCAGCCCTCAAAAGCCGCGGTCTTGTAACTGAAACGGGTCAGATTTTTCTTCGATTTCATCGATTTTTTCCGAGGAGATTCACTAGGACTGGTCGACTCAAAAAGTGTCGAAATCCAGAGATTTTTCGCCTGTACCGGATCGCGATCGGGTGAAATGGCCGTTTTCGCCTGCCAAAATGCAAAAAATGGTTTGCCAGCGGCAGGCGCTCGCCCTTTATTTGCCGCCCGCGGGCATCCAAAATCCGCCGTAGGTCCTCCGTCAGCCCCGATCGCGGGGCGTCGCGCCCGTTGGAGGGTAACCCGGCAAACCAAGATAAAACATGTCAGTCACCAAACTTGCTCGTTTCGAGCTCCCGAACCGCCTCGTTCGCAACGAGGAAACCGCCAGCGACACCTACGCCCAGTTTGTCGCCGAACCATTCGAACGCGGCTACGGCCACACCATCGGCAACTCGCTGCGCCGCGTCCTGCTTTCCTCGCTTGAGGGAGCATCCATCACTTCCGTCCGCATCGCGGGCGTGCAACACGAATTCTCCAGCCTTCCCGGCGTGGTCGAGGATGTCACCGACATCGTGCTCAACCTCAAGAAGGTCAAGTTCAGCCACACCGACAAGGAGCCGCGCATCCTCACCATCAAGGTCGAGAAGGAAGGCGTTGTCACCGCCGGCGACATCCAAGGCGACCACATCTACGACGTCGTCAACAAGGACCAGATCATCTGCACGCTCGACAAGAAAGTGAAGTTCGACTGCGAGTTCGAAGTTCGCGTCGGCCGTGGTTTCTCCACCGGCGATGAAAACAAGCGCAAGGACCAACCGATCGGCGTCATCGCCATCGATTCGATTTTCTCGCCCGTCACCCGCGTCAAGTACGCCGTCGAAACCACCCGCGTCGGTCAGATGACCGATTTCGACAAGCTGGTTCTCGACATCTGGACCGATGGCCGCATCACCCCGCAAGATGCTTTGCTGCAAGCCTCCGCGATCCTTCGCCACCACCTCGATGTGTTCGTCAACTACGACGAAAACGCTGTCGACTTCGAAGAAGCTCCTGCCGAGTCGAGCGAGGAAAACGCCGCGCTCAAGAAGCTGCTCAACATGTCGGTCAACGAAATCGAGCTCTCGGTGCGTGCCGCCAACTGCCTCAACAACGCCAACATCACTTCCGTGGGCCAGCTCGCGATGAAGTCCGAGGCGGAGATGCTCAAGTACCGCAACTTCGGCAAGAAGTCGCTCAACGAAATCAAGGACAAGCTCGTCGAATTGGGTCTTGGCCTTGGCATGACCTTCGATCCCTCGCTGCTCACCGGACCGAGCGCCGCCAGCCGCGGCCCGCGCCTTGGTGCGGAAGACGAGGCACCGGTCGGCCTCGCCGATCTGATCGCGCAGAACCTCGACGACTAACACCCCAGACTTAGAAAGCATCACCCGATGAGACATCGCAACAAAACTTCCAAGCTCAAGCGCAACGCCTCGCACCGCAGGGCCCTGCTTGCCAACCTGGCATGCAGCCTGATCGAGAACGGACGCATCAAGACCACCCTCGGCAAGGCTAAGGCCCTGCGCCCGGTGGCGGAAAAACTCGTGACCCTTGCCAAGAGGGATGACCTCCACTCACGCCGTTTGGCGATCGCCTTCCTTCATCAGAAGGAGACGGTCAAAAAACTGTTCGCCGAGGTCGCTCCCGCTTCCAAGGACCGCCAAGGCGGCTACTGCCGCATCACCAAGCTCGGCGCCCGCATGTCGGACTCCGCGCCGATGGCCGTCATCGAGTGGGTTGATCGTGCCGCCAAGGCCGATGAGCCCGCAGCCGAAGCACCGGCCGAGACAGCAGCCGCAGCTGAGTGATCAGCAAAAGTGGCACAGACCATTCCTCAAATCCGTCTGCATGAAAGTGCAGGCGGATTTTTTTCATCAACTTCAGCCGTTTCGCAAGGAGGCACGACACTCTTGTCGTGCTCTTCAAAAGGATTTTTGATCCGCAAAAAATGATGTGCTGCCCGCTTGGGCACCTGCGGCGATGGTATCGGCGCCGTGAGGCCGCCTCGCCCTATCTCGCAAAACCTGGTGCGGGACGCTCCTAGGACGGCCTGGATCAAGATGATCCAGCCACGGTGAAGAAGCTGCTTATTCAAGCGCCTCATTTTTTAGCGTCGACCCATGTGGGGTTGATGAGAGTGGCGCGGGAAAATGCCGGGACGCCGCGTTCGCCGCGGTGGAGCATTCCAACAAGCATGTCGACCGCCGCTTGGCCCGCGAGGTCGTTGTGTTGATTGATGCCCGGTATTTCCGGGTGGGATGCGCGCCACTCGTATTGGATGAGCTCGACCCTTTGAGGATATTCGGCGGATGCTTTTTGAATCCATGCGCGCGTCTCGTTGTAGAGAGTGAAAATCACATCGGGCCGTTGCGCGCAAAGCCATGATGCGAAGGACGGCATGTGTTTTTTTCCGGTGAACAAGTATGGCTTGAGCCGTCTGGAATGTGGCACGAGTTGTTGGCCGGTTCGGTATCCGGCAGTGAAGCGGTGCTCGACAAGGGCATCGATGGATTCATCCAAAACAAGACCCGGGCGCTTGTATCCGAGCTGCAAGCTTTTTTCAAAAGCATGCAAGGCCACCATGTGGTGATCCACGCAGGCGAAAGGGAGGGCAGGATCGCGCGTTCTCACGCCGGTGACGACGAATGGCATTTGTTCCACCACCGGGAGAAAATTCTGCTGAATGCGGTTTTCATTCATCAGGCCGACAATGACGCCACCGGGTATGCCGCGCGCCTTGAAGATCTTGATCCACCGCTCTGCTGTGAATGCCGGTTCGTTCAACCAGAACTCATCGATCCGGTAGCCAAGTTCCTCGGCGCGGCGGCGACAGCCTTCGACATAGATTGGAATCGTGGGATGACGTCGAAAGGCGAGCTTGTCGCTGTGCGCGTTCACGAGGGCGATGGATGATCGGAAACGCCTGGGTCCGCCGGAGTGCAGGCGCGCCATCAGCTCGCCAACCACCGGATTCCTGCGGTAGCCAAGTTTTTTGGCCACTTCCTCGATTCGCCGTCTGGTGTTTTCGGAAATCTGTGGATCGCCGCGAAGTGCCAGTGACACAGCGTTTTTTGACACGCGCGCGGCCTTGGCGACATCGGCCATGGAGACTGATTTGATCATGCAATTGTACTGTCAAGTGAGTCCTATGTTTACAAGGTGAAAATTTTGCGTTTAATGCCTGCCATGCATTTTTCCCTAGGCATTGATTTTGGAACCAACTCGGTGCGCGCCTTGGTCGTGCGTTGTGCGGATGGCATGGAGTTTGGTGCGGCAGTCGCGAACTATCCGTCGGGCAAGCAGGGCGTGATCATTGATCCGCGCGATCACAATGTAGCGCGCCAGCATCCCGGCGATTTGCTTGCCTGCATGGAGCGCTGTGTGAAAGAAGCGCTCGGGCAGGCTGCGCGAAGGAAAGGCTTTCGCAGTTCGTTGATTGTGGGCATCGGCGTGGATACCACCGGTTCGAGTCCGATTCCCGTGGATGCGTCCAACCGGGCCTTGGGGCTCTTGCCGAAGTGGAAGAAAAATCCCGACGCGCAATGCTGGCTGTGGAAGGATCACACCTCATGGCAGGAAGCGGCGCGCATCACGGAACTCGCTGCGAAGCATCGCCCGGAATACATTGCCAAGTGCGGCAACACCTATTCATCCGAATGGTTTTGGAGCAAAATTTGGCGGTGTTTGAAGACCGCGCCCGATGTGTTTGATGCGGCATACTCATGGGTGGAAATGTGCGACTGGGTTCCGTCGGTGCTCTGCGGTGTCGAGGATCCCTTAAAGATCAAGCGCGGCATCTGTGCTGCCGGCCACAAGGCACTATACTGCGACGAGTGGGGTGGATTGCCGGACAAAAAATTTCTTTCATTGCTCAGCCCCAAGCTCGCGCAGCTTCGCGATCGGCTTTACGACAAGGCTCACGATGCCAACACCGCCGCTGGCCAGCTCTCATCGGCTTGGGCTGCAAAGCTCGGCCTGCCCGTCGGAATTCCGGTGGCCATCGGCGAGATGGATGTCCACTACGGCGCCATCGGCAGCGGCATTCGCGAAGGTACCTTGGTCAAGGTAATCGGTACCTCGACCTGCGATTGCGCGGTCGTGCCGGCATCGAAGAAGGTGAAGGACATCCCCGGCATTTGCGGCATCGTAAAGGGTGCCATTTTGCCCGGCTTCTTTGGCATCGAGGCGGGCCAGTCGGCGGTTGGCGACATTTTCAAATGGTGGATCGAATCCGTCTGCGAAGGCAGCGATGCCCTTTACGCGAGTCTCGCCAAAGAGGCAGCCACGCTCGAGCCCGGTGGCAGCGGACTGCTGGCGCTCGATTGGAACAACGGCAACCGCACGGTGCTCGTCGATCCGATGCTGAGCGGTTTGCTTTTGGGAACCACGCTTCACACCACGAAGGCGGAAATTTACCGCGCGCTCATTGAGGCCACGGCATTTGGCGCACGAACCATCATCGAGCGGATTGAAGCGTACGGAGTGCCCGTCAAGCGCATCGTTTGCGCTGGCGGCATCGCGGAGAAAAATCCGCTGCTCATGCAGATCTATGCCGATGTCACCGGCCGCACGATGCTGGTGGCCGGATCCTCGCAGGCATGTGCTTTGGGCTCGGCGGTTTCGGCCGCGGTGTTGGCAGGGGTGTTCAAAGATTTTCCCGCCGCACAAAAGGCGATGACCTCACTCAAGGACATCGAATACAAACCCCGCCCGGCGGCTCGCAAAACTTACAACCGCCTCTTTGCGCTCTATCAAAAACTTCATGACTCGTTTGGCGGTGTGAACCGCAAAGCCGATTTATCCGGCGTGATGAAAGAACTCCTCGCAATCAAATCCCAATCCCGAAAATGAACACACCCGAAATCTGGTTTCTCACCGGCAGCCAACACCTCTACGGTCCCGAGACTCTCAAGCAAGTGGCCGTCAACTCGCAGGCAATCGCCGGCGGGCTTGGCGAAAAGCTTCCCCTTAAGGTTGTTTTTAAGCCTGTCCTCACGACACCTGATGCGATTCGCACCACGATTCTCGAAGCCAATGCCAGTCCCGAGTGCGCGGGTTTGATTTTGTGGATGCACACATTTTCTCCCGCCAAAATGTGGATCGGCGGTCTCTCTTCTTTGCGCAAGCCGTTCCTGCATTTGCATACCCAGTTCAATCGGGATCTGCCATGGGCGGAGATCGACATGGATTTCATGAACTTGAACCAAGCGGCCCATGGCGATCGCGAGGCGGGATTTCTTCACACCCGCATGCGTCTTGCCCGCAAGGTCGTCGCAGGTCACTGGCAAAGCGAGTCGGTGATTTCACGCATCGGCGCATGGGCTCGTGCGGCCCGCGCGTGGCACGATTGGCAGGGCGCGAAATTTGCGCGCATCGGCGACAACATGCGGCAGGTGGCCGTCACGGAAGGTGATAAGGTTTCGGCCGAAATGAAGTTTGGTTTCTCGGTGAACGGCTATGGCATCGGCGACCTCGTTGCGATCCAGGAGGGGATCGCCGACTCGGAGATCAACGCGCTCTGCGATGAATATGCGGCGAGCTATCAATTGGCACCGGCGCTTGCGAAAGGTGGTGAACGCCATGCGTCCCTGCGTGATGCCGCACGCATCGAGGCGGCGCTGCGCGCCTTCCTCAAGCAGGGCGGATTCAAGGGCTTCACGACCACCTTCGAAGACTTGCACGGTCTCAAGCAACTGCCCGGCATTGCCGTGCAGCGGCTCATGGCCGAAGGCTACGGCTTCGGTGCCGAAGGGGATTGGAAAACCGCGGCGCTGCTTCGCGCGATGAAGGTCATTGCATCCGATCTCGGTGGGCGCACCTCTTTCATGGAGGATTACACCTACCATCTCGAACCCGACAACCATCTCGTGCTCGGCTCCCACATGTTGGAAATTTGCCCATCGATTGCACAGGCCAAGCCCTCGTGCGAAATCCATCCGCTCGGCATCGGTGGCAAGGAAGATCCCGTGCGCCTCGTGTTTGATGCTCCCGCCGGTGCCGCACTCAACGCTTCGCTCATTGATCTCGGCAATCGCTTCCGCTTATTGGTCAACGAGGTCGACGCCATCCAGCCGCCTCACAAGCTGCCGAAGCTCCCGGTCGCACGCGCAGTATGGAAGTGCCGACCCGATTTCGCAACCGCCTGCGAATCATGGATTCACGCCGGCGGTGCCCACCACACCGGATTCAGCTATACGGTCAATCGCGAGCATCTGGAGGATTTCGCCACCATCGCCGGCATCGAATGCGTCGTCATCGGAGCCGAGACCGAATCCAATGCCTTTCGCCAAGAATTGCGCTCCAACGAAGTTTATCATCACATCGCTGGTGGATTCATCTCATGAAACGATACTCAGATATCCGCGAAGAATGCTGTGCCGCCAACAAAAGCCTGCCAAGCAGCGGCCTGGTGGATCTCACCTTCGGCAATGTGAGCGTTTGCGACAGGCAGGCTGGCGTGCTTGCCATCAAACCGAGCGGGGTCGATTACTCCGCGCTTACGCCGGATGACATGGTCATCGTCGACTTCGAAGGCAAGGTCGTTGAAGGTGCTCTTAATCCTTCATCCGACACCCCGACGCATCGCTGTTTGTTTTTGGCGTTTCCCGAAATCCGCTCGGTTGTGCACACTCACTCGCGCAAGGCCGTGGCATTCGCGCAAGCCGCACGCGAGATTCCCTTGCTCGGCACCACGCATGCCGATTATTTCCGCGGAGCGGTGCCGCTTACCCGCGCGCTCACACCCGAGGAAATCGCCTCGGCATACGAATGGGAAACCGGCAAGGTGATTGTCGAACGCTTCGCAGACATCAACCCCAACGACATCCCGGCCGTGCTGGTGCGCAATCATGGTCCTTTCGCTTGGGGGCCCTCGGCCGCGAAGGCTGTGGAAAACGCGCTTGCTCTCGAGATCGTCGCCGACATGGCATTCCATGCCTTGACGCTCGCCCCCAATGCCGTTTCACCCGCGCTCGCACTTTCG
Source organism: Verrucomicrobiota bacterium (assembly GCA_018969605.1). Lineage (GTDB taxonomy): Bacteria > Verrucomicrobiota > Verrucomicrobiia > Verrucomicrobiales > Akkermansiaceae > Luteolibacter. The sequence continues at coordinate 13,431 of JAGWXY010000001.1, forward strand.
GAAAAACACTTTCTGCGCAAGCACGGCTCCACCGCAACCTACGGCCAGAAAAAATCTTGAGCATTTGATCGCTTTAGCTCCTAGCTCCAGAACCCACCTGCGGTAGCTGTGGAAAATACAGTAACTTTTTGGTAGGAGCCTCCGGGCGGGGCGCCCGGGCCTCGGTGAATTGGTCATGATCGATCATCCTCGCCGACATGCGGGTTGTGATTGCGGCGGGTGCTGTTAGGTTGCGGGTCTGTGATGAATTCGACACATTCGGCAGAGCTGCCCGCTGCAGGGTTGGTTTTTGAGGCGCGCCAGCTGCGCAAGGTTTATCAGACCGGCGAGCTAGACGTGGTGGCCTTGCATGGGGTGGACCTTGATCTCAATGCCGGTGAGTTGGTTTGCCTGCTTGGGGCATCGGGCAGTGGCAAGTCGACCTTGCTCAACATCCTGGGCGGGCTCGATGTGCCAACATCGGGTGAGCTGCGCTACAAGGGTTGGCCTTTGGCGGGTTCCGATGAAAAGGCGCTGACCTTGTTTCGGCGCAATTGCGTGGGGTTTGTGTTTCAATTTTACAATTTGATCCCATCGCTCACGGCGCGCGAGAATGTGGCGCTGATCACCGATATTTCGCGTGATCCGATGAAGCCGGAGGAGGCACTTGACATGGTGGGGCTTTCGGCGCGGATGGATCATTTTCCTTCGCAGTTATCGGGTGGTGAGCAGCAACGTGTGGCCATCGCGCGCGCGATCGCCAAGCGGCCCGAGGTGCTGCTTTGCGATGAGCCGACCGGCGCGCTTGATGTCACGACCGGCGTCACCGTGTTGGAGGCAGTCGAGCGGATCAACCGCGAGCTTGGCACGCTGACGGTGGTGATCACGCACAACGCGGTGATGGCCGAGATGGCGGATCGCGTGCTGCATTTGTCGGACGGGCGGATCGTGAGTTCGCATCGCAACGCGCAGCGCCTGCCGGCATCGCAACTGAAATGGTAGGAAAATGATCCATCCGCTCGACCGAAAGTTGCTGCGAGACCTTGGCCGGATGAAGGGTCAGGTCTTGGCGGTGTGTCTGGTGATGGCCTGTGGCTTGGCGATGATGATCATGACGCGGAGTCTGATTCTGACGCTCGAGACAGCGCGGTCCTTGTATTACCAGGGGCATGCGATGGCGGATGTGTTCACGCGATTGAAGCGTGCACCATTGGCGGTGGCCGAGCGGGTGGCGGATTTGCCGGGTGTAGCAACGGTGGAGCCGCGGGTGGTGGTGGATGTGACGCTGGATTTGCCGGGAGTTTCCGAACCTGCGACCGGGCAGATTGTTTCGCTGCCGCAGGATGGTGGTGAGCAAAAGCTGAACCGCGTGTTTTTGCGCAGTGGGCGATTTCCACGGGCGGACGAGCGGCGCGAGGTGGTCCTGGGTGAGGCCTTTGCGCTCGAAAACAAGATGCGAATCGGCGATCAGTTGGTGGCGGTGATCAATGGTCGGCGCGAAACGTTGCGCGTGTGCGGCATCGGTCTTTCGCCGGAGTTTGTGTTCGAGGCGCGGGCGGGAGAGACACTGCCGGATCACAAGCGTTTCAGCGTCATGTGGATGAACTACCGCGCGCTTGCCGTGGCCTATGACATGGATGGTGCCTTCAACGATTTGTGCCTGGATCTTGCGCCGGGCGCGGCGGCGGCACCGGTGATTGCGGAGATCGATCGTTTGTTGGAAACTTATGGTGGCGGCGGCTCCCACACGCGGCGGGATCAGGCTTCGGCTCAGCGTCTCGACGATGAATTGCGGGTCTTGCACGCATTGTCCTTTGCTTATCCGCTGGTGTTCTTGAGTGTCGCTGCCTTCATGGTAAATGCGGTGCTTTCGCGCATTGTGAGGTTGCAGCGTGAGCAAATCGCGCAGCTCAAGGCGCTGGGTTATTCATCGCGTCAAGTCGGCGTGCATTACCTCAAGTTTGTGTTGGTGATTGGTGTGCTTGGGACCTTGATTGGCGGAATTGGCGGCAGGGTTTTAGGCGAGCACTTGGTGGGCCTTTACACGATGTTTTTCAAATTTCCCGAATTGCCATTCCGCATGGATCGCTCGGCCTTGGGTTTATCGCTTGCAGTGAGCATGGGGGCCTCGGTGTTGGGCGTGCTGACGGTGGTATGGCAGGCGGTGAAGTTGCCGCCGGCCGAGGCGATGCGGCCCGAGCCACCGGCGGACTTCAAGCCCTCGCTGTTCGAGCGCATCGGGCTGACGCGATTTTTCAGTCCGGCCTTTCGCATGGCCTTGCGCAACATCGAGCGCCGTCCGTGGCAGGCGGTTTTCACATGTTGCGGGCTTTCGCTTGCGACTGGCTTGATGGTGCTGCCGGGAGCGATGAGCGACAGCATTGATTATTTGCTCACCTTTCAGTGGAACAGCCAGCAGCGGCAGGATGTCGCGGTGTTTTTGACCGATCCGACATCGACGCGCGGTTTGCATGATCTCGAGCATTTGCCCGGAGTGATCCGTGCCGAACCGATCCGCAGTGTGGCGGCACGCCTGAAATATGGTCATCGCCAGCGGAAACTTGCGATCACCGGAATTCCGGTCGGTGCGGACCTGAACCGCTTGCTCAATGGCAATGACGAGCCGATCGTGTTGCCGGCAGAGGGCATGGTGATGTCGGAAAAACTTGCAGAGGTGCTTGGTGTGCGGGTGGGGGATGAGTTGCGCGTTGAGGTGCTTGAGGGCACGCGGCCATTTGTCGATGTGCCGGTACGGGGATTGGTGACCGACTACGCGGGCGTGGCGGCGTACATGGATATCGGTGCCTTGCGGCGCATGCTCAAGGAGGGCGATACGGTCAATGGCGCGTACATGGCGCTCGATCATGCGAGGTGGGATGATTTCATGCGCGAGCTCAAAGACACGCCGCAGGCGGCAGTGGTGATGGTGAAGCGCGATCAGCTTGCGGCGTTTCGCGAGACGACAGGCCAGAGCATCGGTATCATTCGCAAATTGTACTTTGTGTTGGCGACGATCGTGGCTTTTGGGGTGGTGTACAACAGCTCGCGCATCGCGCTATCCGAGCGCAGTCGCGAATTGGCGACGCTGCGGGTGGTCGGTTTTCGCCTCTCGGAAGTGCGCGGCGTGTTGGTCGGCGAGCTGGCCTTGCTGGTCTGCATCGCCTTGCCGATCGGCCTGATGTTTGGCCGCGGCCTTGCGCTTTTGATCATGAAATCCTTCAGCACTGAGACCGTAAGGTTGCCGATCCTCATCAGCCCCGCCTCGTATGCCATCGCGGTGATGGTGGTGCTGATTGCGGCCATTTCGTCGTTTGCGCTGGTCAGCCGCATGCTTTCCCAACTTGATCTCGTAGGTGTCTTGAAAGCCCGCGACTGATCGTTCATCCTCACTGCCAAGCCGACATGCCAAACTCTTCACCACCCGATGAAAAATCCGCCGCTCCATGGGCCTCGGGCCCTGCGCCGGGCAACCGGCATTTGCTGCGTCGATCCCTTCCTTGGTTGGTGCTCGCGTTGTTGGTGTCGCTGGTTGTGTGGGGTCTGTGGCCGAAGCCGGTGATGGTTGAAACCGGAGTGATCGCGCGGTCGCCTTTGACCGTGCGCGTTTCCGAAGAGGGCAAGACGCGCATTCGCAATCGTTATGTCGTGGCGGCGCCGGTGGGTGGCATGATGCAACGGGTGGTGTTGCGGCCGGGCGACGAAGTGAAAGCCAATGAAACCGTCATCACGCGCATCGTGCCGCAGACGGCGCCATTGATTGACCCACGGGCTCGCATCCAAGCGCAGGAAGCGGTGTCGATGCACAAGGCCAACCGCAAGCGTGCGGTCGAGTCGCAAGCGGCGCTGAAAATTGCGGCGAACCTCGCGGCGGTTGAGCGTGACCGCGCCTTTGCTATCAAGCAGCGCGGCGCGGTTTCGGCTTTGGATTTGGATCGCGTCGAGGCCGAAGCCACGGCGAAAGCAGCGGAATTGCGTGCGGCGGAGTTTGCCTTGCAAGTCATCGACCACGAACTCGCCCAGGCATTGGCGGTGCTCGAACAGCCGGCAAGCGGCGCGACAGATCCCGTGGTGGAGATCAAATCACCGGTCACCGGCAAGGTGCTGACCGTGATGCAGGAGAGTGAAACGATGATGAATCCGGGTCAGCCGATCATCGAGGTAGGCGACCCGGCGGACATAGAAATTGAGGCTGAAATTTTGTCGCGTGATGCGGTGATGATTGAAGCGGGCGACGAGGTGCTGATCGAGCAGTGGGGTGGGGCGGAGGCATTGAAGGGCAGGGTGCGGCGTGTCGAGCCGGCGGCATTCACCAAGATCTCGGCCTTGGGCGTCGAAGAGCAGCGGGTGATTGTGTTGATCGATCTTCAAGCGGCTGATGGCAAGGCCAAGGCGCTGGGCGACCGCTTTCGCGTTGAGGTGCGCGTGGCGGTGTGGCATGCCGATGATGTGTTGGTTTCGCCTGCAGGTGCCTTGTTTCGCGAGGGCAACCAGTGGAAAACTTTTGTGATGCGCGATGGCCGGGCGCGATTGACGCCGGTGGAGGTCGGGCATTCCGATGGCAGGTTTTCGCAGATCATTTCAGGACTTGCTGTGGGCGACAAAGTGCTGCTGCATCCGCCCGATACGGTGGCCGATGGCAGTGCGGTGAGCTCCCTCCTGCGGTAGGGCGATGCGGGCTCGCAGCGCCGACTCTTGGAAGAAAGATTTACCGCAAAGCCGCTAAGGTCGCAAAGGAACGCGGAGAGAGAAGAGTTAGAGTTTATTTGTTATGGGTTATTAGGGAAGAGAATGAAGATGCGGCTTCTTCATCTTCTGTCTTCTGTTTCCTTCGAGAGGCTCTATCTCTTTGGAGTGGTCATGCGGCGGTGGATCATTAGGCTCGGCGCATGATTGGAATGGTATTGGGATCCGGGCTTGGGCCATTGGCGGACGAGATCGAGGTCGATGCGGAGTTTGCATTTCAGGATGCGGGCATTCCGGAGTCGTCGGTGCCGGGGCACTCGGGAAAATTTTTGCGCGGTCGTCTTGCGGGTTCCGAGGTGTTGGTGATGAAGGGGCGGGTGCATTTGTATGAAGGTCACTCCGCGCAAGTCGTGACCGCTGGCGTGAGGTGGATGGCGCAGCAAGGCGTGAGCGGCTTGGTGCTGACGAATGCTGCGGGCACGCTGAACCCGAAGTTTCCACCGGGCGAGTGGATGATGCTGAGCGATCATTTGAATCTGACATGCGCATCGCCGCTGGTGGGTGCTGAGTTTGTCGACATGTCGGAGGCCTATGATGCCGAATGGCGTGCGGCGTTTCGTGAGGAGGCGAAATCATTGGGCATGCCCTTGCATGAAGGCGTGTATGCCGGGTTGCGCGGTCCGCAATTTGAGACGCCGGCGGAGATCCGCATGCTGCGTGCGATGGGAGCAGATGCGGTGGGCATGAGCACCGTGCTGGAAACGATACAGGCGCGGGCTATGGGGCTTTCAGTCGTTGCATTTTCTTGCCTCACGAATTGGGCGGCGGGCATTTCCCAAACTCCGCTCAACCACGGAGAAGTGCTGGAAACCGGCAAGCAGGCGGCCGCTGCGTTGACGAGATTGCTGAAGCGGGTGATGTCCATGCAGTGACTATTTTTTGAAAGGTGAGTGGATGCATGATGCGCACGTGTCCCGCTTGCATCATCGACTGCGGCGATAGTTTCGGCGCTGAGCGGTGTCACCGGCCTAGCGGTATTCTACACCGCTGAGCCACCGGCGAGCACTGCCTTACCCAGCTTTTGAAGAAGTGGCTTTTCAGAGCCGTTGCGCATCCGCTAGGCTGGTCGTGTCGATGGACTCCATGGAGCAGCAAGCGGTGTCGGCCAAGGCTGGCAATGGCAACTGGCGCATTTTTGCTGATGCGTTCAACCGCTACTTCACGCAGGGAGGGCTCACGCATGGGGCGGCGCTGACTTATTATGCGGTGTTTTCGCTTGGCCCCTTGCTGTTCATTGCCACCGCAATCGCCGGTTGGTTTTTTGGCGAGGATGCGGCGCGTGGCGAACTGCGCGACAAGCTTGTGGATACCTTTGGCAATGACGCGGCCTTGACTACCGAGGTTTTGCTTGCGGGAGTGCGTGCGCACACCGGTTCGGGTTGGGCGGCGGTCGTTGGCCTTGTCGTTCTTCTGTACTCGGCATCGAGCGTGATGCGTCAGCTCCGGGAGTCGATGAACTTCATTTGGCAGGTGCCGCACCTCAAAGAGGCCACATGGTGGAAGTGGGTTGAGCACTATTTGATCTCGTTGCTGGGTGTGATCATTGCCGGGCTGCTTCTGATTCTTTCGCTGATATCGACGACCACTCTTGCCGCGATGAAAAAATACCTGCCCGAGGGCTTGCCTTACTCGGGCAATGTGCTGCTTGCGGTGGAGTTTGGCCTCACGGTCGTGCTGGTGACCTTGGTGTGCGCGTTGATTTTCAAATTTCTTCCTGAGGCGCGTGTGCTTTGGCGTTATGTTTGGCTTGGGGCCTTTGGCACGGCCTTGTTGTTTTCCCTCGGTAAACTCGGGATGGGTCTCTACCTCGGCTGGTTGAGCGCGGGTTCTTTCTATGGCGCGATGTCGTCCTTCATGATCCTGCTTTTCTGGATGTATTATTCCGCACAGGTGCTTGTGCTGGGTGCCTACTTCACCGAGATGACCAGTCGAGCGCGGATGGCGGTGAAGGCCGCGCGTGGAATCACCTGATTGATCGGCGTTCAGTAATATTTCGGGTAACGAGCGGGCCTCGTGAGGTTATTGTAGATCAGGGCGAGAGCCAAAATGATGAGCGCGCCGCTGAGCGTGGGAAACCACAGAAAGCTCCAGGCCGGTTTGGTTAGAAAGATGATCACGGGGTTCGAGCCGGCGGGCGGATGCACGATGCGCAGGGTCATCATCGAGGCGATGGCGGTGCCGGTCGCGAGGCCCATTCCCCACCAACATGGCCCGGTGAGGTGGAGAAAAATCAAACCGATGAGCGCTGTCAGCACATGGCCGCACAAGACATGCCGGGGTTGGGAAAAGGGTGCGTCGGGAAAGCCGAAGACCATGACGCAGGTGGCGCCGAAGGACCCGAGTACGAGGGGTGTGTTGGCGCGCGATGTGAGCCAACCGAGCAAGGCAATGGCCAGCGATCCGCCGAGCCAAGCGAAGGCAATGCTGCGCAGTTCCGGTCGAGGCGGGCGGGTTGCGCCATCGCCTTTCATTTTTTCGAGCAGTTTCATGGAAGTAAAAAAAATCGGCGGACCGGAATGGGCTCCGATCCGCCGATTTTGGTGTGTAGAGTTTCAGACTTTTTTGAAGCGAGCGGCCTCTTCAGCGCCTTTGGTGGCATTGCCAGCGCTGTAGGAATGAGCGCCAACGCCGGCGAGTTTACCGCCATCGACGATGAGGTATTCGCTGCGAATTGGTCGACCTTCAAACCAGCATTCCAGAATCTCGCGGGTGCCTGCGGCGTAGCGAGTCTGTGCGGAGAGGCTGGAGCCGGAAATGTGTGGGGTCATGCCGTGGTGCGGCATCGTGCGCCATGGGTGATCCTGAGGCGCGGGTTGAGGGAACCACACATCACCGGCGTAACCGGCGAGCTGTCCGCTTTCGAGCGCGCGCACGATGGCGTCGCGGTCGCAAATTTTTCCGCGAGCGGTGTTCACGATGTAGGCCCCGCGTTTCATCTTTGAGATGAGTTTCTCGTCGAAGAGGTGCTCGGTCTCGGGATGGAGCGGGCAGTTGATGGTGACCACATCGCAGACTTTGACCATGTCCTCGACGGTCGCGTGATAGGTGAGGCCGTATTCTTTTTCGACCGCTTCCGGCAGGCGGTGGCGGTCGGTGTAATGCAGCTTCATGTCGAAGGGCTTGAGGCGTTTGAGCACGGCCAAGCCGATGCGACCAGCGGCCACGGTGCCTACGGACATGCCCTCAACATCGTAGGAGCGGGCCACGCAATCGGCGATGTTCCAACCGCCTTTAATAACCCAGTTGTAGGACGGGATGTAGTTGCGCACGAGGCCGAGGATCATCATCACGACATGTTCGGAAACGCTGATGCTGTTGCAGTAGGTCACCTCGGCGACGGTGATGCCGCGATCCATGGCGGCTTGGAGGTCGACATGGTCCGAGCCGATGCCGGCGGTGATGGCGAGCTTGAGCTTCGGAGCTTTGGCGATGCGCTCGGCCGTGATGTAGGCAGGCCAGAATGGCTGCGAGATCACGATGTCGGCATCGACGAGTTCCTTGTCGAGCGTGCAGCCTTCGCCATCCTTGTCGGAGGTGACGACCAGCGTGTGGCCTTGGGACTCAAGATACTTGCGCAGGCCGAGTTCGCCAGAAACGCTGCCGAGCAGCGAGCCGGGCTGGAAGTCGATTGCCTTGGGGGTGGGCAGGGTTTGACCGTCAGCATATTTCTCGAGTTTTGGGAGATCATCCCGCGCGTAGGTGCTTGGATATCCGGAGACGGGATCATCATAAAGGACGCAGACAATTTTAGCCATGGTGTGTTAGTAGTTGTTGTTAGTTGTGTTAGATAAGGTTGCGCGTGCCGCGAAACCATTGGGGGGCTTTGTTGGTGGCTGGGGGAAGCGTTCGGTATGAGGGCTTAAATGATTTATCTTAAGTAAATTTGAACCGAACGCCGGTAAGGGGTTTTGGGATTAATGCCTGCCGATCATGCAAGAGCGGCAACGCGATGCAATTCCTAAAGTGGGTTGAGTTGGAACTTTTTCACAAAGGCTAAAGCATGGGTATAGAACTACGGGCTTGTCAGACACCGACTTGCTTGCCAGATTGCCTCAAGTAGCCACTGCCGAATGCGAAAAATATTTTGAAGCAGCAGGTGGCACTCATTCAAATTCCGTTCAAACCATCATGTCCACCACTCCATCACTCAAGATCCACATCAGTTACTGGTCGCTTCTTCAAGAAGGCGATCCCATGACCGAGCAGGGGCTGCGCACCCATATGTCGCTCATCAAAGAAGCCGGATTCCAAGCTTACTGCGGGCGGGTCGACGCCCCCAAGCTCAAGGAATTGCTCAATGAATACGGATTGCGTTTTGGTGGTGCGTTTGACGCGGGGAGTGTTGAGCAATTCGCTCCGAAGATTGCGGCCTTCATGGCCATCGACAATGGCCCGATCAATTGCCAGCTCGCCGACCATGACACGCCAACCGACGAAGCGGTCGCATTGACCATCGCGTTGATGGCGGAGGCGAAAAAACAAAATGCGGAGGTGCATCTCGAAGTTCATCGGGACACCTGCACGGAAACTCCGGAAAAAACCGCGGCGATTGTGGCTGGCTGCATCAAAGCCACTGGTGAGGCTCCCCGCGTGAACTACGACTTTTCCCACCCCGCAGTGGTGAAGCATCTGGTGCCATCAAACTACATCGAGCGCCTGTTCGACGAGACCAACATTCCTGTCTTCCAGCAGTCCACCCTATGGCACATGCGTCCGTTCAATGGTCATCACTGCATGATTCCCATCACCGACGGCAAAGGCAATTTTTCACCCGAATACGAAGACTGCCGCCCGTTCATTCGCCAAGCGCTCAAGTACTGGCTGGCCGGCCCGCGCCCGAACAACGAGCTCTGGGTTGTGCCCGAGCAAGGCACCACGGTTGGCTACAACCTTAGCTGCTTCCCGAACGTCTGGCAGGACACCGTTGCCCTCGGCAAGGACATCCAGCAAATGTGGAGCGAGCTCGTCGCGTAATGGACTTTTTTAACTCCCTGACAACCAACTTATGAAAGACAAAAAAATCGGATTCGTTGGCCTAGGCCGGATGGGTGGCAACATGGCCCGTTGCCTCAAGGACAAAGGCTATCAAGTGGCCGCGGTCTACGACATCAACCAAAGCGTTGCCAGCGAGCTGGCCGCTGAAGTCGGAGCCACCGCATGCGGCAGCCTTGCGGAACTCACCGCTCAGTCGGACATCATCGTCACCGTCGTCACCAACGACAAGGCGATGGAGGCAATTTTCTACGGCGAGGACAACCTCTTCACCGGAGCCAGTGGTCGCGTCTTCATCAACTGCGCCACGCTCACTCCTGCGCTTCATGTTCAACTCGAAGCTGCGGCCGCAAAGGTCGGAGCGCAGTGCCTCGAGGCTTGCATGGCATCAAGCATTCCCCAAGCGCGCAATGGCGAACTTTTCCTCATGATCGGCGGCAGCAAAGAGCTCTTCAATGCCACCAAGCCGCTGCTCGATGACCTCAGCAAGGCGCTTCACCATGTGGGTCCTGCGGGCAAGGCTTCGGAAGTCAAAGCCCTTGTGAACATGGTCATGAACATCAACACCGCCGCGCTGGCCGAAGGACTAGGCATCGGCGAAGCCCTGGGTCTTGACCTCGCCATGCTTTGCAAGGTCTTTAGCCAAACCGGTGCCAACTCGCGCGTTCTCGAGACGGATGCGGAAGATATGATCAAGCGCGATCACGATTGCTTCTTCTCCGCCGAACACGCAGCCAAGGACTCTGGCATCGCCCTCGCGCTTGCCGCGTCCCAAGGCATCAATGCACCCTTGGCGAAAGCGACATTCGATCAATACTCGAAGCTCACCGAAATGGGCCTCGGGCAACTCGACAAATCCGGCATCGCCGAACTCACCTTCAAGGGCCGCGCATTTTCCTGATCCGCCATGAACCAATCCATCAAAAATTACGCGGGCGAATCCATCGACTATAGCTTCGCCAGCGGTGATGCCGCTTTGAAAAAGCAAGGTTGGCTCGTGGTCCTCGGCCACGGCGTCACGGGCAACAAGGACCGTCCGGTGGTTGTCGATACGGCTGCGGCGCTGAATGCCGCAGGCTTCGATACGCTGCGTTTTTCGTTTGCAGGAAATGGTAATTCCGGCGGCGATTTTCGCGCCGCGACCATCTCGAAAGAGGTTGATGACCTGCGCGCCGTGCTCGATGCCGTCGCGGACACTGCTTCGAACATCTGCTACATCGGCCACAGCATGGGTGCGGCTGTCGGCGTGCTGACCGCGGCCAAAGACCAGCGGATCAAAGCACTGGTCTCGCTTGCGGGAATGATCGACACCAAGACCTTTGCCAATACCGAGTTTGGATCCGAAACCCCGGATGCCGGCGTGATGTGGGAAGAGGAAAGCTGTCCGCTCTCATCGGCATTCATGCGCGACCTTTGCGAGACGATCGAAAGCGTCGCGCCTCATGTTTCGGCAGTGCAAGCACCATGGTTGTTGCTTCATGGCAGCGCCGACGATGTTGTTCTGCCCCGCGATACCGAGCAGGTCCAAAGCATTAGGGGGGATGCGGTGAAAGTCATCTTCATCGAGGGTGCCGATCACAGCTTCAACGAACCCGCGCACAAAGCCGCGATGACTGAAGCCGTGGTGTCATGGCTCGGGCAGCTCGCTCATGATCGTGCGAGTTGAGGCAGCCGATCGCTGCTGGTTCAGCACCAGAACCCGCGTTGTGCTCGATTGTGGAAAGTGGAGAACTTTTTGGTTGTAGGCTCCGGGCGAGGATTCCCGGGACACGTGGCGTGGGCCTTCCCGCGCGCCGCCTTTTGAGCAACATGCCATCACGCGGGCAGGCCCATGTTTCGTACCATAATCTATCCTGTAGATCACAGCCTGGAGAAATCAGTGGTTTCCGAGGCGGGTTTCGGGTTTATCTTCGTTCGTGAATCGCATGCGCGTGCAGAAAATTTTGTTTTTGGCGGTGCTTGGTGCCGCATGTTTTGCGGGATGGGCATGGCTGCGGCCTTATGCGTGGAGAGTCGATCCTGCGGCGCGTTGTCAAATCGAAGGGGTCGAAATTTCCGAGGATCACGGCTTTTATTGGGTCGAGGTTTTTTTGAAAACCAATGAAGGCGAAGGGTTTGATCCGACCCGAGCGGTGATGATCGAAACGGCGGCGGGGCGTGAGATTAAGCCGGCGGATTTTCATTTTGCCGCACAGGCGGGAAGCGAGAGTCCGCGACTGAAATTTTGGCTCGAGTCTGCCGACCTCGCCGGGCGTCTTGAGCTTCGCATCAATGACGGCAAGCTTGTGCTGAAATCAAACGAGGGTCTGCCGCGGATCGCACGCTCCGGCAGCCTGCGCTTCACATCGCATCACTGGTGACATGGCCTGGCTGATCATCGACAACTCCAACACGCGGACGAAGTTCGCCCTCGGCGATGAGCATGCTCTCGGCGCGTGGCGCGGAGTTTTACCCACGACGGAAATTTCGCCCAACTCGCTCGAGCTGCTCACTTCGCAGCTTGATTTTTCGGCAGTCATGATTGGGTCGGTTGTGCCGGCCAAGGCGGCGGTGCTGCGTGATTATTTTGAGGGTCGCATGCCATGCCATTTTCTTGGTCATCGAAGCCCTCTCGGCATGGGCATCGATTACCCCGAGCCGGAAAAAATCGGTGCCGACCGTCTCGCCAACGCCGTGGGCGTGTTGGCGCGTCATGGCGCACCGGCGATCGTGATCGATTTCGGAACGGCGGTGACCTTCGATGTCATTTCTTCGGAGTCCGCGTATTGCGGTGGTGTGATCGCGCCCGGCCTCGGTGCGATGTCGGGGTATCTGCCGCAAAAAACCGCGCTCTTGCCATCGATCGAACTCGAGGAGCCCGCCTCTGCGATCGGCAAATCCACCGAACACGCGATGCAGGTGGGCGCCGTTTTTGGTTACCGCGGCTTGGTACGCGAAATCACTGCAAAAATCCGCGCCGAACTTGCGGGTGAGCCAAAGATCATTGCCACTGGCGGTGATGCGGAGCTGATTGCAAAAGGCCTGCCGGAAATCCAAGCCGTCGATGCCGACCTCACACTCGAAGGCCTGCGGCTCGTTGCGGCGCGCGTGTTTGCGTCATGATCGCAAGACATTTTCCGCTCATTCGCCATTTGATTTTTTTCCGTTCGCTGTTAGAAATGCAGGATGGATATGCCTCATACTCGCAGCAACCGCCGTCAATTTGTCAAACTCAGTGCCCTTGCCGCAGGTGCGGTGATGCTTCCATCGCGCGCGATGGCGCAAGCGCCCGCAGCTTTTTCGTTGCCCGCCTTGCCTTTTGCGTTCAACGCGCTTGAGCCGCACATCGATGCCCGCACGATGGAAATCCACCACGGCAAGCATCACGCCGCCTATGTCGCCGGGCTTAATGCCGCGTTGGAAAAAGTTCCCGAGCTAAAGGGCAAACCGCTCGAGGAAATTTTTGCGGGCATCGCAGCCGTGTCCGACGAATCCGTGCGCACCGCACTGCGCAATCACGGCGGCGGCCACTGGAATCACACATTTTTTTGGAACACCCTCGCGCCGACTGAAAAATCAGGCGCGCCATCGCCGAAGCTGCTCAAGGCGATCGAGGCGTCCTTCGGATCGATGGATGACTTCAAGAAAGCCTTCAACGAAACAGCGACCAAGCGCTTCGGATCGGGCTGGGCGTGGCTGATCTCTGCCAATGGCAAGCTGCGCATCACCAGCACCGCGAATCAGGACAATCCGCTCATGAAAGGCATCGTCCCTGATGCTGATCTCGGCACGCCCTTGCTCGGCCTCGATGTGTGGGAGCATGCCTATTACCTGCACTACCAAAACCGCCGCGCGGATTACATCAATGCCTGGTGGGGCGTCATCAATTGGGGCGAAGTTTCGCGCAAATTTGCGGCTCTTTGATCCTTCGGCCGAAAAAATCGAGTCGACCTTTGCGCCGCGATCCGGACAATGCGCGCATGTCCGTACGCGACGACCTCAAAGATCTTTCACTGCTTGGCAAACCTGAACGTTTGCCCTCGTCGCCCTCCGAGGCGCGCCTCGAGGTGTTTCCCAACCACCGCCCCGGCCGCCGATATTGGGTCACGCTCAACTGCCCGGAATTCACCTCGCTGTGCCCGGTCACCGGTCAGCCCGACAGCGCAAAAATCGTCATCCGCTATGTGCCGGGCGAGACTTGTGTCGAGACCAAGAGCCTCAAGTTTTACCTCGCGTCATTCCGCAACGAGCCGTCATTCAACGAGGAAATCGTCAATCGCATCCTCGATGACCTCGTCAAGGCGATGAACCCGCGCGAGATTGTCGTGCGCGGTGAATTTGCGCCGCGCGGCGGCATCCAGCTTACCGCCGAGGCCTCCTATCCCGAGAGCCCGGCATCTTGAAATGAAAGCCTGCGTCCTGCTGAGCGGTGGAATGGATTCGGTGACGGTGTTTCACCAGGCGCTGCGTGATGGCATAGTGGCTGCCTGCCTATCCTTTGATTACGGCGCGAAACACAACACGCGGGAAATTTCTTTTGCCAAACTTCACGCCGATCGCGCGGGTGTGCCGCATCATGTCGTGTCCTTGGATTTCATGGACCGCTTGTTCAAGTCCGATCTGCTGCGTTCGGGCGGCGAGATTCCGGAAGGTCATTACGCCGAGGAGTCGATGAAAAAAACCGTGGTGCCGTTTCGCAATGGCATCATGCTTTCGATCGCCGCCGGCTTTGCCGAAAGCATCGGCGCGGATGCGGTGACGATCGCCGCGCATTCGGGTGATCATGCGATTTACCCCGATTGCCGCGAACCCTTCATGCGGGCGATTGGCGAGGCGATGGAGCAGGGGACTTATGCGGGGATCAAGCTGCTGCGGCCGTTTATCGACATGGACAAGGCAGCGATCGCGCGGCATGGTGCCGAGCTTGGCGTGGATTTTGCCGAGACATGGTCCTGCTACAAAGGCGGGGAAATCCACTGCGGCGTTTGCGGGACTTGCGTCGAACGCCGCGAGGCATTTCTTTTGGCCGGCTTGCAGGACCCGACAGTCTATGAGCAGACTCCCGAGCTGCCGCGGCTTTCCTGACCCCGCCCACCAGCTCACCACGCCATGCCTTACCGGATTTGCAAATCGCTCGAGATCGAGAACGGCCACATGCTTTCGAAGCATCCCGACAAGTGCCGCTTCCCGCACGGTCACTCGCGCAAGGTCGAGTTTGTGATCGAGGCCGACGAACTCGATGCCAACGAAATGGTCTGCGATTTCAAAATCATCCGCGAGGCAATCGGCGATTGGCTCGACTTGCTCGATCATGCGCTCTGCATGAACACGGCGGATCCTGCTTACGAGGATTTTAAATCGCGCTACGGCGAAAGAGTGATCGGATTTGAAAACCAAGACCCGACCACCGAGTTGATGGCGCGCGCGATTTTTGATCACACGCGCAAGGCGCTCGAGGCCTACGCGAAGCAATCCGCCACCCGCTACCATCTCCGCTCCGAAGTCCGCCTCGTGAAGGTGCGCCTTTGGGAAACCTCCTCATCGTGGGCGGAATACGAGGCCCCTGTATTGAAATGAGTTCCCCCATGCTTCCCGACATCCAAGCCACCAAGGACACCCGCGGCATCGACATCGATCAGGTCGGCGTCTCGGATCTGCGCTATCCGATCCAAGTCACCGATCGCCACGGCAAACCCTTTCCGACCGTTGCCACGATCTCGATGTCGGTGCACTTGCCCCATCATTTCAAAGGCACCCACATGAGCCGCTTCATCGAGGTGCTCAGCAAACACGAAGGCGAAGTGACCTCACGCACGCTGCCTGAGATCCTCCACGATCTGTGCGAGCGCTTGCATGCCGAAGAGGCACACATCGAGGTGGCCTTCACTTATTTCGTTACCAAAAAAGCCCCCGTCTCCGGTGCTGAGGCCAAAGTCGGCTGCAACTGCGTGCTGATTGGCAAATCCTCCTCCGGCACGGACGACCTCACGCTCCGCGTCACCGTGCCCGTCACCACGCTCTGCCCATGCAGCAAAGAGATAAGCGACTACGGTGCCCACAATCAGCGCGGGCACGTGACCATCGAGGTGCGACCGAAGCGCAAGGGCAGCGGCTGCGAGCTCATCCTGATCGAAGACCTCGTCGACGTCGCCGAGAAATCCGGCTCGGCACCGGTTTACGCATTGCTCAAACGCACCGATGAACGGCATGTGACCATGCAGGCCTACGACAATCCGGTCTTCGTCGAAGATGTCGTGCGCAATGCAGCCGCCTTGCTGCGCGCCGATGGGAGAATCGACTCATTCACCGTCAGGGCCGTGAATCAGGAAAGCATTCACGATCACAACGCATTCGCAGTCATTTCCGGCAAAGGATTTGATTGAGTGACGATGAGAAAAAAATGTAATCTTGTAGCTATTTTGTAACACGATTAAGCTTGTGGAAACGATTCGTATCCATATCTTTCGGGCATGTCCGATTTGGATTCAAGAAAGAGCACCCCGGATTTTTTACCTATCATGCCTCGTGCCAATGGCTTTCGCAAAAACATGGGAGTTGCCGAAGTGCCGCTTTTGGTGCCTCCACAAACCGATGATCAAGCGACCGAGATCATACCGTTTCGCATGCGAGATATCCGTTTCGGCGCAGTCGAGGCCGGGGCGGATGCGGCCATGGATTTTTCGGTTACAGCCAAGAAGTTCAAGCGCAGTGGAAAGCCAAATTTTCGTACCAGGCCCATTGAGGGTGAACGCATGAATCTTGCCGAGCCAGACGATCCCTTCGACGAGCCGCTAGACTAATTGGAGGGGAAGCCATGCCCTTTTGGCTGGTGTGTCTTCAATTTCCGATCTTGAAAATTTGTGACATGCGCGCAGGTTTCCTGTTGCAAGACATTGACCTCACAAAACTCGGATCAACCTAACATCATTCCTCTCGAGGCCCTGCTGAATGCCTATGCCAACGGGGTTTTTCCCATGGCGGAGGATGGTGAGATTTTGTGGTTTTCGCCGGAGCGCCGCGGGCTGATACCGCTTGATTCACGCTTTCGCATTCCGCACGGCTTGCGACGCACCTTGAAGCGCGGGCTCTATGAAGTGCGATGGAACACCGCCTTTCGCGAAGTGATGCTCGCCTGTGCCGAGCGGAAGGAAACCTGGATCGACGAAGTGATCCTCGAGAGCTATTGCGCGCTGCACGAAGAGGGTTTTGCGCATTCCGTCGAGTGCTGGGACGCGGATGGCCTGCAGGGTGGGCTCTATGGCGTCGCCTTGGCCGGCGTGTTTTTTGGCGAAAGCATGTTTCATCGCAAAACCGATGCCTCGAAGGTCGCGCTGGTTGCCTTGGTCGAAACCTTGCGCGAGAAAAATTTTCATCTGCTCGACACCCAGTGGATGACCGATCACCTCCGCCAATTTGGCGGCTACGAGCTGCCGCGTCGCGAGTATCTCGCCCAACTCCAGGCTGCCCTTGAGACGCCCGAATCGCCAGCCGAATGAAATCCCCAAAAATTCCGCTTCCCGCCCAAGCCCCTACGGTGCTATCACTCCCCCGCAATTTTCGCCGGCTTAGCTCAGTTGGTAGAGCAGCTGATTTGTAATCAGCAGGTCGTCGGTTCGAGTCCGACAGCCGGCTCCAGCAATGCTGGAGCCAACAGGCTGGGAGGACGAGAACCGAAGGTTCGAAAGCGGCGGGAGCTTAGCGACCAATTCATTTGCGCGAGCGAAGCGAGCCCAACTGGCTTGGAGTGCCGCGAAGCGGTGCTCAATCCGACAGCCGGCTCCAGCAATGCTGGAGCCAACAGGCTGGGAGGACGAGAACCGAAGGTTCGAAAGCGGCGGGAGCTTAGCGACCAATTCATTTGCGCGAGCGAAGCGAGCCGCCATGAAATTTTTCGCAGCCGCAGGGCTATGCAATGCGTTTGGTGGCGTTCATTTATGAGCTGGAAAAATGGTTGGCATGTTCCATGGTAACGGCATTGCGTTTCGTGAATTACAGCATATGTGTCGCTGCTTTCACCTCATGCCTTCTGGTTTTGAGACTTCATGCTGATTGGAAAGATGAAATTGGCTTCACCCGCCTGCAGGCACTTGCTGGAAATTCATTGCCTATGGCACCGAGCAAGGGGCTCTCTCAAGTTGAGGCTACGGAAGGCTCGACGAATTACGCACCCAATCGTGCGAGTGCGCTTTTTAATGGGAAAACATTCGAATTGAAGTCTGGTGTTTCCGATACCAGCAGTCATGCAGATCATGTCGCACGGAATTTCTATGCATCGACATCGCAAGTTCCAGGCACGTGCCCGATCGATCTTTACAATGCCAATGATTGGCTAGGCACCCGCTATCTCAATATAGGAACGACTACGGAACCAGTGGCCGAGACCCGTGCCGTGCAGAACCACAGTTGGGCCGGCTCAACCGGCAATTCCACCACTGACACGGAGATTGGCCGGCGGCTTGATTTCGCGATCAACCGCGATGGATTTGTCTGCGCGGTCGGACTTTACAACCAGGATACCAACACGCCGGTGCATGCCCAGTTGCTTTGCCAAACTTACAACACCATATCGGTTGGTCGTGATGATGGGGGGCACACCAAGGGTCTAACCACGCTGGATGGAAATGGGAGGAGAAAGCCCGACATCGTGGCACCGAGTGCGGCACCGGAGTATGCAACGAGTTGGACCACTCCGATGGTCTCTGGCGCCGCCGCATTGCTTTATCAGAAACTGGTTGATTATTATTATTCTCCCAGCGTCTCGGATCCCCCACGAGTGATCAAGGCCTTGCTGCTCGCCTCTGCCACCAAAAACACCGTGCCCGATTGGGGCAACAGCAGCAGTTCGCCGCTTGATGATGTCTATGGCGCCGGGGAGCTCAACATTCATCATGCCTATCACACCCTCATCGCTGGCAAGGCCACGGCAGGCAGCACCCGATACGGCATCCGCGGATGGGCGAGCGACAGCGTCAGTTCCAGCAGTTCCAAGACATACTACTTTCGGATCGCAAGCGGCGCGCCCTCCACACCCTTCAGCGCGGCGCTCACATGGCACCGTATGGTGACCGAGAATCTTTTGTTTGGTTGGGGCAATCTCTCTTCCAGCCTCGCCAACTTGCGACTCAAGCTCTATCAGACCGACGGTACCACCCTCACGAAGCTGCTGGCTACAAGCGACAGCAGCGTGGACAATGTGGAGCTCATTCATCAGCCGTCCTTGGTCCCAGGCGATTACGCATTGCGGGTGGAAAACTCCTCATCCTCCACCGCTTACGCACTTGCTTGGCACAGCCTTCCAGCGGTCACGATCGTCACCACAGTTTCCACCGCCCATGAGATCGATGGCGCGCAGGGCGCCTTCAGGTTGACCCGTACGGGAGATCTTGGTCTGCCGCTGCAAGTGCCACTCACAACGACTGGCACCGCCATAGCCGGCACCCACTACCTTGCGCTCCCCGAAACGGTGACCATTCCCGCAGGCCAATCAGCCATCAGCCTGCAGCTTTCGCCGGTTTCCGACTCCCTTGCCCAGGGTGATCGATCGGTTGGGGTGAAAGTAGGTTCCGATTTTGCGATTGTCAGTGATTCCTCGCAAGCGGCCACGATCACCATCAAGGACAAGCCTTTCGATGCTTGGCGCTTTGGCATTTTCAGTACGGCGGAGCTCTCGGATGCATCCATCAGTGGTGAACTCGCCGACCCCGATGGGGATGCGCTCGTCAACCTCATTGAATATGCCTTTGGCTTGAATCCCAAGTTGCTTGACCCGACTTCTGCGGTGTTTGACACTGCGAATGGTAGTCTTGTGATTTCTGCGGCCAAAAATCCTGCAGCGACCGATATCGCATGGAGTGCACAGGTCTCTTCCGATTTGAAAAATTGGACGCCAGCTCAAACCACTATCGACAGCGCCACCAACTTTGAGGCCCGTGATGTTGAGAACTTTGGGGAATCTGTCAGGCGCTTCATTCGCATCAAAATTGTGAAGCCCTAGGCATGATGGTTTTGTGGCAAAATCAGTGTTCTCGTCCTTCATTGCATGAGTGCTGACAAATGCCGAGAGCGGATTTTCTCGTTGATTCGCAAACAAAATGGGTTGCCAACCCGCACGCTCGTCTCTAGTTTGCCGCCTCCCAAGGGCAGGTGTCAGAGTGGTCGAATGAGCACGCTTGGAAAGCGTGTGTGGCGGTAACGTCACCGAGGGTTCGAATCCCTCCCTGTCCGCCATTCTGCGCAGATCGTGGACAGAGGATCGTAGATCGGGTATATGGTTTGTTTTCCCATTCGGACAGGGAGGGATGAGAACCCCTTCCGCAGCGGAGCGGAGGAATGGGTTTGAAAGCGGTGGAAGCTTTAGCGACCAATCACATCAAGCGAGCACAGCGAGCCTTCCTGGCTTGGCCGCAGCGCAGCGCAGGCAATCCCTCCCTGTCCGCCATTCTGCGCAGATCGTGGATAGAGGATCGTAGATCGGGTATAAGGTTTGTTTTCCCATTCGGACAGGGAGGGATGAGAACCCCTTCCGAAGCGGAGCGGAGGAATGGGTTTGAAAGCGGTGGAAGCTTTAGCGACCAATCACATCAAGCGAGCACAGCGAGCCTGACGGCGGTGATCATTTCGCAGAGTCATCCGCTTTGGCTAGAATGATTCCCAGTCCTTTGGTGCCCACCGCATCATTGGTTGTTTCATTTGTCGGGGCCGGTTTCAATAAGTTCCGGAGGGTCGATCCGAGGCTTTGCGGGTTTTTTTGCGGGCCTCGGCGGCGGCTTTGAGGTCGTAGGGGATGGAGTTGCCGACGCGCACGCTGCCATCGCCCATGGTGATGAGTTGCGGGTCGCCGACCGCGCCGCGTTGGTGGATTTGGCGGCTTGCGACACGGCCATCGGTGTCGATTTCGTAGTGCGCCCACATGGTGGGTGTGGTGAGAAACATCACGTGCAGGCGCTGGTTGCGGTCGATGGTGGCGCTGGGTTTGCGCAGCATGAGTGTGTCGCCGAGCAGGAAGGTGCGGACCGATTCGCCGGTGCGGCCGTCGCGCACTTGGGCGTAGAGTTGGGATTTGGAGTCACCGCTGAAGTTGAGGATGCGAAACTCGCGGGTTTGGCCGTTTCTTCCGGGGATGCCGACCTTTTGCGTCCAGTAAGGGCGTCCGGGCGATTGGCTGAAGAATACGCGGTTGGTCGAAGTGCCTTCGGTGGCGCTGCCGGGCGGGTGGATGACGGCGACGGCGGAAAAGTTTCCCGGTTCGGTGAGTTGGAAATGTTGGGTGAGGTCGACCTCGCGGGCGAGCGTTTGACCGGCGCCAATTTTCATCGGGCCAAAAATTTTGCGACCTCTTGGGTTCACGGTGGTGCCGTTGCTGGTTTTGATCGAGAAGTCGAGCCATTGGAAGCGTCCGTCGCTTTGGAAGACCAGCTCGCGTCCGGCGTGGTTGGTGACAGTGACCACGGCCAGGACCGGTTCGCCGGCGAGGTATTGTTTTTTTGTGATCTTCAGTGATGCTGCGAGCTGTGCCTCGGCATGGCCGATGCAGAGGAGCGTGATGGCGGCAATGATTTTAGGGATATGATCAGCCATGTCTCCGTCATGATAAGTCGAGGCGGGCGGTGGAGTCAACTGAAGGGGGGAGGTGTTTCAAGTTTCAAGTATACAGTTTCAAGTGAGGAAAGAGCGGGAAGAAGTGGCTGATTCTTTGGCGCTTCAGAACTTGGAGCGGGACGCTCCAAGGACGGCCTGGATCAGGATGATCCAGCAACGGTGAAGAGGCGTGATTTTCGCGCGACGGTTTGGCTTGAGCTCTCAGAGTTTGCCCGGCCAGATCAGCTCGAGGTTGTTGGGTGGGTTTTCCACTTGGCGTGCGAGGCTGTTGGCGGTGAGGCCGAGCATCGGGTTGAGTTCGCAGCCGAGGTTTTCGAGTGCTTGGGCGGTCCAGACGTTGCAGACGCGCGGGATGAAGTAGCGGTGGGCGGATTCGAGTTGCACGCCCTTGCCCCAGCTTGATGGGCGTACGACGATGGGGCGGCCCTTGGCATCGGTGACTGAGCACTTGTTGAGGAAATCGGCGAGGGCCGGGCCTTTGCCCCGCGGGGTGAGTTTGCGCCAGATGCGATGATGGGGCATCACCTCGGCGACATTCCAATTTGTCGGGATCAGTTCCATCACCGCCGGGGTTGGTGTGAGGATGACGCGCAGCAGGTTCCAGGTCGAGCCGATGCCTTCGGGCGAGTAGGCGTCGGTGTTGCCCCAGCTCATCGTGACAAATTGCGGATTGCCGAAATTTTCCGGTGGGATGAAGCCGGATTCGATGAGCCAGTCGTAGGGGAAAACGAGGCCGGTGTGCCATTTGTCGGCGACCATCCACACCAGCACATGGGGTTCTTTGTTGTGCGATGTGGTGACAGTGCTGCGGACCGGAACTTTGGCGGTGGGGACTTTTTGTGTCGGCAGGCGCAGGCTGCATGATGCGAGCAAGGCCGCGGCGGCTGCCGTGCTTGCAAGCTTCAGGGCCGCGTGTGTGCGTGGCATCAGTCCTGGATGAACGAGCAGATGTATTCGCAGATGCCGTCCTTCACGGTGATGGTGAAGCCGCTGTTGCCGGCGACATCGAATGCGGATCCGGCCTCGATGTTGAGGGTTTTGTCGGCGCCATCGAGTACGACCTCGCAATCGCCGGCGATGATTTCCATGCGTTCAGGGGCGGCGGTGCCGAAATGGAATTTGCCGGGATAAATGAGGCCGAGAGTTTTGCGTGAGCCATCGCTGAAGTGAACGGTGTGGGAAACGACGCGGCCGTCGAAGTAGACGTTGGCTTTGCTATCGACGGTGACATTGCTGAACGAGGTCATGGTGTGTTGGGATGTGGGGGTGGTCAATCGGTGGGCAGTCCGGCTTTTTTCCATGCGTCGTATCCGCCGGAGAAAATTTTGGCCGGGTGGCCGTAGCCGGAAATGTGCATGGCGACCGTGCGTGCATCGGGGCACATGATGCCAGAGCAGTAGACGACGATCGGCTTGCCAGAAGCGACGGCGGATTTGAGCCGTTCGTTGATTTTGGCAATGGAGTTTTCGCAATCGGATTTTGGCAGGCTCTCGGCACCGGGGATGTGGCCGAGATGAAACAGGTAGCCGGGTCTTGCGTCGAAGATCAGCGCGTTGCCCGAGCCTTGGAGCGCGAACATTTCCTCGAGTGAGATCGAGGAGACATCGCCGCGGCCGTTCATGCGAACCGGCTTTTGGGTTTTGGGCTGCGGGTTGGTGGCTTGCTCCAATCTGCGTGCGGCTTGGTTATCACCGCGTGGTTGCGGCTTTGGGGCGCAGGCCGTGTGGGCGAGCGCCATCGCAAGCAATGCGGTGATGAGCCGGGCGCGAATCATTTGACGATCCGGATGAGTTCGACATCAAAGACCAATGTGCCGGCGGGTGCGCCTGGTGGCGGGTTCTCGCCGTAGGCAAGCTTGGCCGGAATCCAGAGTCGGCGTTTTTCGCCTTCGACCATGAGTTGCACGCCTTCGGTCCAGCCGGGGATCACGCGGTTGAGCGGGAAGACAACCGTCTCGCCGCGCATCACTGAGCTGTCGAAAAGTTTTCCGTCGGTCGTCCAGCCGGAATAGTGGACTTCGACTTGATCGGTGGCCTTCGGGTGAGTGGTGCCTTGGCCTTTTTCGAGAACGCGCGAGGCGATGCCGGATTCGGTTTTTTGGGCGGATGCGGGGGCCGCGGCCACATCGTCGGGAGTGGTGGGTGGTTTGGGTGCGGGCTTGATGCCGAGAAGCTCGACATCGAAGACCAGCAATCCGCCGGGGCGTCCGCCGCCGGGATTTTCGCCGTAGGCGAGGTTGGCCGGAATCCAGAAACGGCGTTTTTCGCCTTCGACCATGAGTTGCACGCCTTCGGTCCAGCCCTTGATGACTCCGTTGAGCGGGAAGCTGGCGGGTTGACCGCGTTTCACGGAGCTGTCGAAAAGTTTTCCATCGGTCGTCCAGCCCGAGTAGTGGACGGTGACGGTGTCGGTGGGGCCGGGGTGGGTGTTGCCTTTGCCTTTTTCGAGGACTTTCGAGCAGAGGCCGGACGCGGTTTTGTGGGCATCGGCAGGGGCGGCTTTCACATCGGATGGAGTTTCAATCATGGTATTGTCGGCGTGGGCGGTAAGGGTGATGGCGAGTGCGGCCGCGCAGCAGCTGGCGGCTGACTGAAGATTAGTTACGAGACGCATGTCGCGGACGACAAACCATCGCGGGCGAGCTGTCAATCCCGCGGAGCGGCTGGTGGAAAAATCACCGGCGGGACTTTATTTCGGTCGTCTCGTTGCAGTAAGGGCAGCGAAAGCGGTTTTTTAAGAGTATTTGGAGTGCGACGCGGAGTCGGTAGCTGCCGAGAAAGCTTTTGGCCTTCGTGCTTTTTGAGCAACCTTTTCCCGACAGCACGGGGACTCGGCAAAGCGGGCACTGGCAGGTTGATGTAATGGCAAGTCGAATGGGAAAAAGAATCACGATGGAGCCCGCAAGTAAGAGCCCGATGGTGGCGAGTTCTTGAAGCTGGGTTATGAATGAGCATGCATAGACCAAAATGGTTGCGAAGATCAGCAGTGTTTTGACGCATACCATGAGGGCAGCGACGCGGAAGCGGATGATTGAAGTTTTGTTTGGCAGTTTATGCATTTACTGCTGGGTGATGATGTGAACTTAATAATCACACGATATCGCCAATAAGAAAAGCAAAGAATGTAATGTTTTTGAATAATTTGGGTCTGCGGGACGATGCGACCAAGAACCTTGATGAACGAGTTTTTTTTGCTGCAAGCCGGGCAAATGCCCGGCAGCGCCCCAAGAAGTGATCCCATGCCACCAATCCGCCATACGCCGTGAGCGCCTCGTCGCTGCCGCGCAGGTGAAATTGGCCGCCGTCAGTAAGGAATTAGAGATCCAGTTCTCCTTCATGCCACCTCTCGAAATCAATGCGACAGTCGAGCGGTTAGGACGCAGGAGAGAAGAGTCTAAAAGTCAAAAGACCAAGGTCAGCTCAAGATTCGCGGTTCCTCGATTTTTTGATTTTCAGACCTTTGATTTTCAGACCTTTGATTTTCAGACCTTTGATTTTCAGACCTTTGATTTTCAGACCTTTGATTTTCAGACCTTTGATTTTCAGACCTTTGATTTTCAGACCCATGGCTCCGCTTGCCAATTTGTCGCATTGTTTCTTGCAAGTGGTATTAGCGGCTTCGCCGGACCTCTTGAAATTGAATCCTTGTCCATGGCTGCGTTGACGATCCGCCGTCGTTCTGCGAGCGATGGCGGGCAAGTCAGTCGTGGATGTCCAGCCACTTTGCCCGCACCCGCCGGTGCGACCGTTGCGGGCAACTCTTCGGTTCGGCTATGTCGCTCCGCGCCATGATCGCTACGCCTTGCCCTGGCCAAAACCCTCCCGCTCCACCGGCTGCGCCTTTTCGCAAACTGCTCTAAAGTCGGTTTATTGGCGCGAGCTTTTGGGTCGTGTTGCCTTGCGCCTATGTCAAGCTGCGTTGCGCATGAGTGCGACGAGTACGCCTTGGATGATGAGTTCGCTGGCGGGAATGAGGTCAGGGTAATCGGGGTTTTCCGCCCGGAGGAAGGGTTGGCCTTTTTCGACGAGGTAGCGCTTGAGGGTGGTTTCGCCGTCGATCAAGGCGGCGACGATGTCGCCCTTGCGGGGTTCGCGTTGTTCGAGAATAACCGTATCGCCGTGGCAGATGTGGGCATCGATCATGGAGTCGCCGCGGACCTTGAGGGCGAAGGTTTTTGCGTTGCGATGGATGCCGAGGGCGGTGGCGTCGACGCTGATCGAGCCTTCGCTCTCGGGTGTGACGTCCTGGGCCATGCCGGCTGCGATGTTGCCGTAGACGGGGATATTGCGGATTTCTCCGCGGTCGAGCTCGTCGGGGAAAATGACGGCGCGAGCTTTGCCTGGCAGGCGTTGGATCACGCCCTTGCGTTCGAGGGCGCGCAGGTGGCTCATGGCGGCCGTCTGGCTCGCGAACCCGAAGTAGTGCTGAATTTCCCGAGTGGAGGGCATCAGGCCGCTGCGACGCTGGGACATTTTCAGATACTCAAGAATGTCGTTTTGGCGGCGGGTGAGGTTGGCATGCATGATTTTGAACAGTGTTCGAGGGAACAAAGCATGCGATGTGGGGCTGATCAAGGGAAATTTTTTCAATTCAATGAGCATTTGGAAATCTGCCATTGCCCGCAGCTGCGGCTTGCGGTGTGGCCATGGCCCCGCTATGGTGCCTTTCCTAACAGCCATGAAACCTATTTTTTTCATTTCCATATTCAATTTCCTTGCCGCCGTTGTGCCTGTTTTTGCTGAAGAACAAACGAGTGCCGACGTCAAGACTCCGCCAGCGGCTGTAACCAATGAAGAGGCTGTACAAAAATCGGATGGGGAAAATGGGCAAGCCTTGCCTCAGGAATTGATGTCGAACCAAAAGGAGTTTCTGAATCTTGCTGAAGAGCGGCGCAAGGATTTCATCAAGCATTTAAATGAAGCCAACCGGCTGTTTCAGCAGAAGCGTATTTTCGAAACGCTCGAACAACTTCAGAAGGCCGAGGCCATTTTCAAAGACAGCTCGGAGATCTACAATCTTCGTGCCAGCTGCTATGTAGAGATGCGGGCCTTCGACAAAGCGCTGGTGGATTTCAACAACGCCCTGAAGCTTTCCCAAGATAACCAGAGCATCCAGT
Organism: Verrucomicrobiota bacterium; assembly: GCA_018969605.1. GTDB lineage: Bacteria > Verrucomicrobiota > Verrucomicrobiia > Verrucomicrobiales > Akkermansiaceae > Luteolibacter. Next base: position 39,838 of record JAGWXY010000001.1, read on the forward strand.
TTAACATCGGTGAAGTTTATTTTGTGACTCAAGAGTGGCAGAAGGCTGTCGATATTTTCGAAAAGGTGATCAAGGGGGTTTCCCAGGACAACATCGCCTTGAGTCGTCTGATTGAGTTCAAAATCATGCTTTGCAAGAACAAGTTGGGTAAGAAGGACGAGGTGATGATCCTCTCCGAGAAGTATGATTTCCTCGATGATTCCCCTTACTATTACTATGCCAAGGCGGCGCTTGAGTATGAGGCCAAGAATTTGATCAAAGCCGAAGAGTGGTTGGCCATCGCAAGCCGGATTTTCGAAGATCCGAATATTCTCGCTCCATGGCAGGACACCTTGGTCGAGTACGGCTACATCAAAAGTTTCTACGGGGGTGAGGAAAGTCAGGAAGCGGAATGATTCCCGCGAAACCGTGTGGTGCTTTGCTTGACCTTGCCAAGCCCGCCCGTGGCGCCTAAAGCTTGGCTCTGCCGCAAGCGCGTCAATGGTCCCGTGGTCCAATGGATAGGACGATGGCCTCCGAAGCCGTAGGTACAGGTTCGATTCCTGTCGGGACCACCACTCAAAAAACCGCTGCAATCCGCTTGAAAGCAAGGGATTTTTGAATTTTTTCCCACCTTTCTTCATCGGTGGCGAGTTGCAAGAAATGGCACCCAATTGCCCCAAATCGAGGTCTGAAAATGCTACCTCGCGCTACTGAGCGCTACCATGTGCACGGACGAGCTGTACGCCAATTGAGTTTGGAAGATGAGAAGGTTGGTGGAGGCGAGGGGAGTCGAACCCCTGTCCGAGATGCCTTCAGCGATGGTATCTACATGTTTAGCAGGCGGTCTGGAGTTTTGGAGAGGCTGGGCCCGCTTGCGGCGTTGTCTTTCCTAGGAACCTGTTGGATCTCGACTCAAGCCCGGTGCCCCGGCTTTTGGTCCAGCCTTCTAAGTGTCGCCATCCCCCTCAGAAGGCGTCGGGGTTCTGACGTGGCCGTCAATTAAGCAGCCAGTGCGAGCTCGTTAGAGTCTGCATTTGTTTGTTTGAACGGCTTTTTTAGGAGGCCAGCCGATCAACCTCCACATGCAACCAGCGCATCGAACATCCCGTCGAAGCCGGGACGCCCCCTGACGCAGGGTCGGGATCAAAATGCCACGGATCGGAAGGATGGCAAGGGGGAAGTTGGGGGGAAGACGGAAGACTTGGAGACAGAAGATGAAGAAGGGGATGAACATTGAGAAAAGTTTCAAGTTTTCAGTTTCAAGAGAAGATAATGAAGAAGCGGCTTCTTCATCTTCTGTTTCGTTTCGAATTTCGAATTTCGAATTTCGAATTTCGAATTTAAGATTTATGATTTTCTCCCTAATCCAGCTGGGCGTTCCAGTCGTTGAGTTTTTTGCCGATGTGTGGAACGAGGGGTTTGATGATGCCGTTGTCGAGGCGGTAGATCCAGCTGTGGATGGAGATTTGTTGGCCGCGTGCCCAGGCGTCTTCGACGATGGTGGTGCGTGCGACATGGCGGGCTTGGGCGAGCACATTGAGTTCGCAAAGTCGGTCGGCGGCGGCTTGGGGCGGGAGGGCGTCGAGTTCCTCGCGGTGGGCGCGGTGGATGCTGCGGATGCCTGAGAGCCAGTTGTCGATGATGCCGTGGCGGATGTTTTCGAGGGCGGCGATCACGCCGCCGCAGCCGTAGTGGCCGCAGACGATCACATGGCGGACCTTGAGGACATCGACCGCGTATTGTAGGACAGCGAGCAGGTTGAAATCGGTTTCGGCGACGACATTGGCAACATTGCGGTGGACGAAGACTTCGCCGGGTGCAAGGCCGGTGATTTGGTTGGCGGGCACGCGGCTATCGGAGCAACCGATCCAGAGGTACTGGGGTGTTTGTTGGTTGGCGAGTTCGGAAAAGAACGAAGGATCTTCGGCTTTGACCGAGGTCGCCCAGTTGCGGTTTTTTTCCAAGAGGTCGGCGAGTGTGTCCATCGTGGGTTGGGTTTGATTCAAGCGGTTTGGCGCATGCGCGTCCACCATGGTTTTGGGTGGTGGATTTTTTTCGCATTGGCCGGAGGGGTCAGTGGGATTGGAATGACGGCCACGAAGCATGGAATTTACGGGCTCATGGAATTATTCGCAGGAACTGCCTGTGGTCGCGCACCGGGAGGAGATTCTTGGCGCGTTGCGTGAGCATCGGGTGGTGGTCGTGGTGAGCGATACCGGGTCGGGCAAGACCACGCAGTTGCCGAAGATGGTCGCCGAAGCCTTGGGGCCGGAGGGCGGGCGGGTGGGTTGCACGCAGCCGCGGCGGATTGCGGCGGTGAGTGTGGCGGGGCGAGTGGCGGAAGAATTGAAGGTGCCGATGGGCGGAATGGTGGGTTATCAGGTGCGCTTCGATGAGAAGCTTTGCAAGGACACGCGCATCAAGTTCATGACCGATGGCATCCTGCTTGCCGAGACGCAGGGAGATCCGCAGTTGCGTCAGTATGGTGCCTTGATTCTCGACGAGGCGCATGAGCGATCGCTCAACATCGATTTCCTTTTGGGGTATTTGAAAAACCTTCTGCAAACGCGCGCGGATTTGAAGGTGGTCATTTCATCCGCGACGCTCGATGCCGGATCGTTCGCGGAATTTTTTACGATTGATGGTGTGGCAGCGCCGGTGATTGAGGCACCGGGGCGGATGTTTCCCGTATCGGAGTTTTTTCTACCGCCGTCGGATGACGAGGAGATGCCGCAGCATGTCGCGCGTGCGGTTGAGTGGTTGGGTGGGGTGGATCCGCATGGGGATGTGTTGGTGTTTTTGCCGGGTGAGCGTGAGATTCGTGAGTGTGCGGAGGTGTTGGAAGGGAGGAAATTCCGCGACACCGAAGTGCTGCCCTTGTTTGCGAGGTTGGGTTTGGCGGATCAGCAACGAGTGTTTCATCCGGGGAGATTGCGCCGATTGATTTTGGCGACGAATGTGGCCGAGACATCGCTGACGATTCCGCGCATCGCATGTGTGATTGATACCGGTGTGGCGCGGGTGAGTCGGTGGAGTCCGGGTAAGGGTGTGCAGCGCTTGTTGGTCGAGCCGGTGAGCCGGGCGAGTGCGCGTCAGAGAAAGGGTCGCTGCGGGCGAGTGCGCGATGGTGTGTGCGTGAGGTTGTATGAGGAGTTGGAGCTTGAGGAACGCGCGGAGTTCACCGATCCCGAGATTCGCCGCAGTTCTTTGGCGGGGGTGATTTTGCGGATGAAGTCGTTGGGTTTGCCGGAGATCGATGAGTTTCCATTTCTTGATGCTCCATCGCCGAAGGCGGTGGCCGAGGGGTATCGCACGCTGCGTGAGGTCGGCGCGCTCGACCGCGAGAGAAAGCTTACCGCGTGTGGTCGCGAAATGGCGCGCATGCCGGTCGATCCGAGGTTGGCGAGGATGATCATTGAGGCGCGCAAGGAACATTGCTTGGCGGAAATTTTACCGATCATCGGATTTTTGGAATCGAACGATCCGCGTGAAAGGCCTGCGGAAAAAGCGCGAGAGGCCGATGAGGCGCATGCCGCGTGGAAGGATGCGGAGAGTGACTTCATCGGAATTTTACGGCTTTGGAACGCGCTTCAGCCATTGCGTGATGAGCGCGGAAAGTGGCGGCGCAATGCGTTGAGGAAATTTGCGGCGGCGTCGTATCTCAACATGCGGCGTGTGATCGAGTGGTCGAATGTGGTGGATGAGTTGGCGGATGCTGAGTCGGCGCATTTGAAGCGTGGTGGTGGCAAGGATGCGGCGGAGAATGCGTACCCTTATGCTTCGATTCATCGATCTTTGTTGGCGGGTGTGCCGCGGCAGTTCGGATTGTGGGATCGTGAGAACAAAGCCTATCGCAGTGCATCGGGAGGATTTTTTGCGGTGTTTCCGGGATCGGGATTGTTTGCTGCGCCGAAGCGCTGGGAATGGGTGGTGGCGATGGAGTTGGTCGAGACTTCGCGTTTGTGGGCGCGGAGGGTGGCGCGGATTGATCCTGAGTGGGTCGAGCAGGTCGCGCCGCATTTGTGTCGTAGTGTTTATGGTGAGGCGCGTTGGGATGAGGCTCAGGGCGCGGTGTATGGCAAGGAGCGTGTGGTGTGCGGTGGCTTGGCGGTGGTGATGGGTCGCCGAGTGCATTACGGAAGAGTGGATGCGAAGCTCGCGCATGCGGTTTTTGTGCGTGAGGGTTTGTTGGGCGGTGGTTTGCGCAAGCGTGGGAAGTTTCTCGATTTCATCGACGAGCTGCGTGAGGAGGTCGGTGCGATCGAGGACAAGTTGCGTCGGCCGGCAGGTGTGTGGGATGAGGATGCGGTGGTGGCGTATTGCGAGGAGCGCATCCCGCAGGAAGTGCACACGGCAGCGGCATTTCACAAGTGGTTGTCGCAGCACGAGGATGCCTTGATCGCCGGACTGCGGGCGATGGTTGATGAGCAATTGCAAAACCATGGTGTCGATGGCTTTCCCGATGAAATTTTGCATGAAGGTGAAAGCTATCCCGTCTATTACCGCACCGCGCCGGGTGAGCGTGATGATGGTGTGACGATCGGGGTGCATGTGGATCAATTGCCGAAGTTGCCCGAGTGGTTGCCGGCATGGGGAGTGGATGGTCTGTTGCGCGAGCGTGTTGAGTTGATCCTGCGATCGCTGCCGAAGGATTACCGGCGTCTTTGCCAACCGATTGCATCGTTGGCGGATGCCTTTGTCGATCTATGGGCCTTTGCACCGAAGGATGGGCCGATCGGAGTCGTGCTTTCGGACTTCATTCGCGAGCGACTTGGTGTCGATGTGCCGCAGGATGCGTATGATTTTTCACGGTTGCCTGATCACTTGGTGACGAAGGTGTGGGTCTGCGATGATGAGGGCGAGGAGTTGGCGCTTGGGACCGATGTGGCGGAGCTGAAGTTGCGACTTGGCGAGAGGATGAGGCAACGATTTGAAGCGGCGGCGAATGAGGATCTCGAGCGCAGCGGCATGAGCAGCTGGGATGGGGAGAAATTGCCCGAGCGGGTGGCGACGCCCGGTGGATTTGCGTATCCGGCATTGGTTGATGAAAAGGGCAGTGTCGGCGTGCGAGCATTTGTGAGCGAGGCTGAGGCGCGTGAATCGCATCGTGCGGGTGGTGCGCGTTTGCTGTGCATCGCACATTCAGGCGAGGTGGACCACTTGCGGAAGAAATTTCCGATTGGCCTGATGGCGAAGGTCGAGTTGCCGCGTCTCGGTGTCGGCGGAACGGCGATCGACGATTTGATTTTGCTCGCTGCCGAAGGTGTGGTCGGTGGCAGTTTCCCGCGATCGCCGGATGAATTTCGCGAGCTCGGCAAATCACGAAGAGGTCATTGGTTTGATGCGGCCAAGGTCATTGGTGCGACGCTCGACGAAGTGGTTGAAGCGCTGGCGGGGATTCGCGCGTGGATCGATGAGCACCGCGCTGATCGCAATATCGGCGTGGTGGCGGCGGACCTTGACGAGCAACTTGTGTGGTTGATGCGCGAACGATTCGCGTGGCGTGCGGGCTTCGCGGGACTGCGTGATTATCCGCGTCGACTCAAGGCGATCCGCTCGCGGTTGGGGCGGATCAAGTCATTGCCATTGGCCAAGGATTTGGAAAAAATGCAACGCGTGCGCCGACTATGGGAGCCATGGCATGAGCGGTGGAAAAAGGATCCGCTCAATCCCGCGCTATGGGAAATTGGTTGGATGCTCGAGGATTGGCGCGTGGCGATCTTCGCACCTGATCTGCCTTGTCCGGTGAAGGTGTCGGAAAAGAGGATTGAGGAGATGGTGGGGTGAAGGGGAGTTTGCTGCAGAGCCGCAGAGGAAATGGGAGGACATTGGAGATTGGTGATTGGGTATTGAGTAAATTGCGCAGGTGTGGTGTGGATCTTGAAAAATTCCTTGAATTGTAGGCGGTATCGCGGATAGTACCATATGTGTATGCCGTCCTTGACACTTCAGTCCTTGTGGCTGGTCTCCGATCCAGGCAGGGTGCCAGTTTTCAGGTGCTCCAAGCGATTCGCGCTGGGGGCATTCGGATTGCCGTGTCTGTGGCGCTTGTTCTTGAGTATGAATCTGTGTTGCTTCGGCCCGGGCTCATTCCTCGGTTCACGCCTCGAGACATTCGAAAGGTCGTGGATGGCCTTTGTCTCATGGGTGGTCACCAGCAGGTTTTTTTCGCCTGGAGGCCGTTTCTTTCAGACCCCGATGACGATCTTGTTCTTGAGCTCGCCGTCGCTGCATCGGCTTCATTCATCATCACCCACAACACAGATGATTTTCGCGGCTCGGATTCGATGGGAGTTCGCGCCATCACACCAGCCAAAGCCCTCAACTTGATAAGACCATGACAACTCTATCCATTCGTGTCCCTGACTCCCTTCATCGTGCGATCAAAGATCTCGCGACCAAGGATGGTTACTCCATGAACCAGTTCCTTATCACAGCGGCAGCAGAGAAGTTGTCAGCCATGGAGACGGTTGATTACCTTCGACAGCGCGCTGAGCGTGCCAACCTCAAAGATTTTGATCGGCTTCTTTCATTGGTGCCTGATTCCGAGCCTGATCGTGGAGATGAGCTGCCGGTTAAATCCAAAAGGAGAGGAAAACGGCGCTCCTAGTTCTGGGGGCTTTGGATAGGTGTGAATAAGAAAGGACCTTTTTTCAAAAGGTCCTTTCCGGTTGGAGGGTTATTGAAGAGGGTTTGGCGGTTGAAAACCGCCACCACGGGCGCCGCCACGGGGCTCAGCCTAGGACATCGTTCATGGCGTCGATGAGTTCCTGCATGGTCTCGGGGGTTTCGTTGCCCATGTTGGAGATGCGGAAGGTGATGCCTTTGATTTTGCCGTAGCCACCGTTGATGATGAAGCCGTGTTTGGACTTGAGGGTCTTGATGAAGGCCGATTGATCGAAGCCGGGTGGCGTGTGGAAGCAGCTAAGAGAGACCGAGCGGTTGCCTTCGGGAGCGAAGTGCTTGAAGTTGTGGCGCGCGGCCCAGTCATGGATCATCGCGTTGTTTTTCTTGTGGCGTGCGAAGCGTTTTTCGATGCCTTCGTTTTCGATCACGCTTAGGATGTGTTGGAGACCGAAGATCAGCGAGATCGCAGGCGTCGATGGTGTATTGTTTTTCTCGGCATTTTTCGCGAACTCGATGAAGTCGAAATAGTAGCCGCGGTTGGGCATGCTTTTCGCGCGTTCGAGAGCCGCCTCCGAGCAGGAGAACACCGTGAGGCCAGGTGGCAGGGCGAGGGCCTTTTGCACGCCGGCGAGCAGGACATCGATGCCAAGCGCATCCATGCCGATCGGCACGGCTGAAAATGACGAGACCGAGTCGACCACCAGCAGAACGCCGGGGAAGGATTTCACCACTTTGGCGATGCCAGCGAGGTCGTTCATGACGCCGGTGGAGGTCTCGTTGTGGATGAGCGTGACGAGATCGAATCCGCCTTCTTCAAGTTTCGCGCGCACCGCTGCGGGTGTGATCGCCTCGCCCCACTCGACTTGGATTTTTTCGGCGGCGATGCCCATCTTGTTGGCGACATCGAACCACTTGTCGGAGAAGGCACCGCAGCAAAGCGTGAGGACTTTTTTTGCGCAGAGGTTGCGCAGCGAGGCTTCCATCACGCCCCATGCGGATGAGGTCGAGAGGAAAAACGGGCGGCTGGTGCCGGCGAGTTGTTTGAGCACCGGTTGGGTCGACGCGTAGAGGGCTTCGAATTCAGCGCCGCGGTGGCCGATCATCGGCTGGCTCATGGCGGCGAAGGTTTCTTTGGAAACATCGATGGGACCTGGAATGAAGAGTTTGGCCATGGGAGTGTGTGATTGAGTTGTTTGATGTATTGGGAAAAAATCAGGGGAGGAGATTGTACGAATCGAGCAGCGCGCGGAGCTTGGCAGAGGCCTCGGATGTGAGTGGTGCGAGTGGCAGGCGAAGCTCGGGCGAGCAGTGGCCTTGGAGGGCTACAGCGGATTTGATTGGCACCGGGTTCACATCGAGCGTCATGAGCCCGCGCATCAGCGGGTAGTATTTTTTCTGAAGCTCGAGTGCTTCATCGAAGGAGCCATTGAGGCAAGCGCGGACGAGGCGAGCCATGACATCGGGGACAAGGTTGGCAGCGACCGAGACCAGACCGGTGGCACCGCAGGAGATGAAGGGCAGCGTGAGTGGGTCGTCGCCGCTGAGGATGGCGAAATTTTCCGGCACGGCTTGAACGAGTTGGCTGATGCGATCGACCGAGCCGCCGGCTTCCTTGATGGCGACCACATTCGGGCAATCAGCGGCGAGGCGGGCGGTGGTTTCAGGAGAGATTTCGACAACCGATCGTCCGGGCACGCTGTAGAGCATGATGGGCAGGCTCGTTTCGCGCGCGATGGTTTTGAAGTGCTGGTAAAGGCCTTCTTGCGAGGGCTTGTTGTAATACGGGCAAACTTGCAGTGATCCGGTGACACCGATTTTTTCCGCCTCTTTGGTGAGCTCGATCGCTTCGCTGGTGGCGTTGGCACCGGTGCCAGCGATGACTTCGCAGCGGCCGGCGGCAAACTTCACGGCGAGGCGGATCGCTTCGAGGTGTTCCTTCGTGTCGAGAGTGGGCGACTCGCCGGTGGTGCCTACGGGCACGATGCCGTCGATGCCGGCGGCGATTTGTCGTTCGATGAGGGCCTCGAAGGCTGGGACATCAATGGAGCCGTCGCGAAACGGAGTGATCAGAGCGGTGTGGGTGCCGGAGAAACGCATGACCGGCAGACCATGAACCATCCCCGGCGGAGGTCAAAGCCCTATCCGCGTGGGAACGCAAAAAATCCCATGTTGAGCATCCGCATGCGGGGTGTGTGCCCAAGGAAAAAGCCTTTCTGAAATGACCGGAAGGGCTTTTTCCTTTGAGGCTCGATGACTCGGCTTCAAGGACCATCAAGAATTCACCCGATCAGATGAATTCATTGATCAGCTCCAGAGCCCACGGTGCGCTGGTTGTGGAACGGGAGCAATTTTTGGCTGGAGGCTCCTTGTGAGAACGCCGTTACCTCATCCGAATGGGATCATCCAAAAACGCGGCAGCACCTCGCGACTGGTTTTTTTGATGAATTGCTTGTCAGATCTGGCTGCGCTGAAATGTGGCGAAGATGTCATGGCGGCTGATGTTTGACGGTCGAGCCATCGATCCAACTGCAGCCGATCATGGTGGCGCGCGGGTATTTCGGCACGCCGGCTTCATGGTGGTGGATCATCGAGATGAGCATGTCGATCGCCGCCTCTCCGACGAGGTCGTTGCGTTGATCCATGCCGGCCCATGAGTCGTGGTCCGGTCGCCATTCGTACTGGATGAGGCCTATGTCCTGCGGGACGCGCAGTCCGAGTTCGTGCAGCCAGCGCTTCACTTCATGGTAGAGCGTGAAGATCACATCGGGTTGGTTTTTCGCGAGCCATTGGTGGAAGAGCGCGCGGTCCTCGCGTGCGGCGGCGACCTCATAGAAGGGTTGGGTGCGGTTTTTGTGGGGGAGGAAACGGCTTTGACCTGTAAGAAAGCCGGCGCTAAAGCGGCCTTCGATCAGTTTGTCGATGACGCCATCGAGTACGAGTGCGGGTCGACGGTAGCCAAGAGCGATGGCTTTTTCGAAGGCTTCGAGCGCGACCGCGTGTTGATCACTGCAGGTGTAGGAGAGTGCCGGATCACGGGTGCGCACGCCGGTGACCACGGCGGGAAATTCTTCCCACAGCGGGGCCAAACGTGTGGGCAGTCGGTTGCACTTCAACAGGCCGACGATGACAATGCCGCGGATGTTGCGCGCGCGGAAGATCGAAGCGAAGCGTGTGGCCGACATGTCCGGATCGTGCATCCAGAATTCATCGAGGCGGTAGCCGAGTTGGCGGGCCCGGCGTTGGCAGCCGAGCACATAGGATGGCACGGTCGGGTGGCGGGTGGTGGCGTCCTTGTGTTCGTGGGCGTTGATGATTGCCAAAGTGGATTGGTACCCTTGGCTGCGGTTTTGGCGCAGTTCGGCCATGAGGTGGGCGACGGTAGGGTTGGGTCGGTAGCCCAGCGACTTGGCGGCCTTTTCGATCCGGCGGCGCGTTGCTGCCGAAACCTTCGGACTCCCGCGCAGGGCAAGGCTCACGGTGTTTTTGGAAACGCCCGCCGCCTTGGCGATATCGGTCATGTTGGGACTTGGCACAAAACGGGCATGACACGGCAATGATGCGATGAAAAGTATTTAATATGACTGTCCTACAAAACCATCGTTGCCGTCAGTGACGCGTGTTTTCTAGTGTTTGGTTTATCACTCCAACCATTCATTATATGAAATCCGCATTCCCAGGCATCAAGCGCATCGCGTACGAAGGACCGGCCTCGAAGAATCCGCTGGCCTTCAAGCACTACAATCCGGAAGAGATCGTCGAAGGTCGCACGATGCGCGAGCATCTGCGTTTTGCCGTCGTGTATTGGCATACGTTTCGCGGTACCGGGAGCGATCCTTTTGGCGCGGCGACGATGCAGCGTCCGTGGGATGATGGCACAGAGAGTCTTAAGAATGCCAAGAAGCGCGTGCGCGTGGCGTTTGAGTTCATCGAAAAACTTGGTGCGCCTTATTACTGCTGGCACGATCGCGACATTTCGCCCGAAGGTCGCAACCTTGCCGAATCGAACCGCAACCTCGATGCCATCGCCAAGGTGCTCAAGGAAGAACAACAGCGCACCGGCATCAAGCTGCTGTGGGGAACAGCCAACTTGTTTTCGCATCCGCGCTACGCGCATGGAGCTGCGACTTCCTGCAACGCCGAGGTGTTTGCCCATGCCTGCGCGCAGACGAAGAAGGCGTTGGAGGTGACGCACAAACTTGGTGGCGAGGGCTACACCTTTTGGGGCGGCCGCGAAGGTTACCAGACCTTGCTCAACACCGACATGAAGCGCGAACAGGAGCATCTCGCGGCGTTTCTGCGCATGGCCGTGGAGTACAAAAAGAAGATCGGCTTCAGGGGTCAATTCTACATCGAGCCCAAGCCCAAGGAGCCTACCAAGCATCAGTATGATTCCGACTCTGCCGCCTGTCTCAATTTCCTGCGCGAGCACGGCTTGTTGCCGCACTTCAAGCTCAACATCGAGACCAACCACGCCACGCTCGCCGGTCACACGATGCAGCATGAGCTCGAAGTCGCCGGTGCCGCTGGTGCGCTGGGATCGATCGACGCCAACACCGGCGATGAACTCCTCGGCTGGGACACCGACCAATTTCCGACCAACATCTACCTCACTACCTACACCATGCTCAGCGTGCTCAAATACGGCGGATTCAAAAGCGGCGGTGTCAACTTCGACGCCAAGGTGCGCCGCGAAAGTTTTGAGCCGATCGATCTTTTCTACGCACACATCGGCGGCATGGATGCGTTTGCCCGCGGGCTCAAGATCGCAGCGGCCATCCGCAAGGACGGCAGGCTCGATGCCTTCGTGAAGGATCGCTACGCGTCATGGGACAAAGGCATCGGTGCCAAGGTCGAGTCTGGCAAGGCAAGTTTCAAATCGCTCGAAGAATACGCCCTCAAAAAAGGCAACCCACCCAAGAACCACAGCGGCCGCCAAGAGTTCCTCGAGAATTTGATCAACGAATTCATCTGATGGGATGAACCTGAATTTGGAGGTTGAAATGCAAACAAAGAGGATTTGACCGCAGATTTCAGGCATCTAGTCATTCAAGTTTTTTCTTCATGCGGTGCTATTTTCTGCATGTAAAAGGATGCCTTTTTTGGAGGAGCTGAACACAATTCGCCAGCTTTGACAGGAGCTGCAATTGTTCCCTCATGAAGCAAGTTGCTGATTTCAAAGTCTGAAAAAATCAGCAGATCAGTTCAATCGATGGTGATGCTTGGAATAAACATTCCACAGCATGCGCGAAAAAACTCATTACTTCGCCTCCGACAGCAGGGCCTCGGCGGTGATTTCGGCGAATGATCCTGGTGCGCCAAAGTAGTGGATTTTGCGTTCGCCATCGAGGATGAGGACCTGAGGCAGGATGTTGATCCGGTATTCGCGAGCGAGTTTCATTTCCGGGTCGGAGAAATTTTTCCAGTTGGTGACTTGGTCGGCTTCGAGTGTGCGGAGCTTGGCGAGCGGATCGTGGTTCACACCGATGACGGTGAAGGGACGGTCTTTGAATTTGCGCAGCGTGTTGTTGGTGATTTCGAGAACGCGATCGGATTCGGGTACTTCGGTGCTCCAGAAAATAAGCATCGTGACTTTGCCTTTGGTGGAATCGAGCGTGAGGGGTCGGCCTGCGGCGTCGGTGCCGACGAGGTTGGGTGCGATGCGGCCTTTGGTGAGGTTGCGTATGACGTAGAGTTCGTCCTCAGCGATTTGGGCGACGGTGGTTTTGCCGATTTGTACATCCGAGCTTTGGATGATGGCTTTGCGCAGGTAGGTGAGGCGTTTGCGCATCGGTTCGGTATCATCACCTAGGGATTTGATCACGAGTGCGGCGTAGAGTGCGGCGACCCCTTGGATTTTCGGATCGGGGTTAATTGTTTGGATTTTTTCGAGGATCGAGAGGGTGCCCGGGTCTTGGTTGTAAGCGAGGGCTATGCACATCGGTGTGAGGTTCGGGCTTTGCATGTGGTAAGTGGCGACGGCCTTGCGAATGGCGTCGCATTCCTGTGAAAAGGCGGGGGACACTGAGCCATCGGCCTTGGTGATGGTGAGTGGACGGGTAAGTTTGAGGAGCCATGCGGCTGGCTCGAGTGTCCAGTCTTCGCTGAGCGAGGGGCTGATCACTTGCCACATTTGCCGTGCGTAGCGGTGTGGGTCGGGCCGTGAGGCGATCGCGGCGGACTTGGCCTCGGGCGAGGTGGCGGCACGGTTGACGAGCGTCCAACTTTCTGCAGCCGATTCCCATGATTTCTTGATGCGATCGGCATCGGCTGGCGAGGCGGTGGATTCTGCGATGAGCAGCAGGGAAACGACGGCGACCAGGCGGCTTAGGAGGTTCATGGATGGAAGTTAAATGTTTTTGACGGATGGATGGAATTCGAAAAATGTGGCCAGTGATCTGGACCAAGGTGCTTGTGCGGGATTGATCCAACTCCGTCATTGAAAGCTGGCGAACCCATGAGTCCCGCGCGTATTTGGTCTGAAACCGAATGACCGGCCACGTATCACGCAGACTCCAGAGTTTTTCTGAGCATGGTATGCAATCCGAAGCGAGCCTCGTCCATCACTCACACTTTTGTTTTGCGGCCTTGTGGCAGAGCCAAAGCTCGCAAAGACCGGCGGGTTGGGTATTCAGCGGTGCGCCTGCCGAAAGGCGGTTGGGGTTTTTCCTCCGCCGAATTTTTCGAATGCTGCATAAAATGGTGCGACCGAGCCGAACCCGCTTTCGAGCGCGATATCGGTGATTTTTTGGTTGGTGGTGATCAGCATGCGCTGGGCATGGCTGACACGCAGACGGACGACATATTCCCAAACTGACATCGCCGAGTGCGCTTGAAAGAGCCTCATCATGTAGCGGTGGTTTAGGCCGACGGCTTCGGCGATTTCCCTGATGGTGACATGTTCAAGATAGTGCGTGTTGATGTGATGGGTGATGGCTTCCATTCTTGCTTCACCGGTGGCGCATCTGCCTGGCGCTCGGGGGCGCGGCCTGCGCGGCATTTCGAGAGCGAGGCGATGCAGGCGGGCTTGGATTTCCAATAGCAGGACTTTCCGGCGAGCGGCATTTCCACTTTCGAAATCCGCTACCCAGCGTCGTAGTCCCGCAGATTCCTCCGCTGCGCATGTCCCCAACAGGAAATCGCCGGAAAGCAATCGTTGCGTGAAAGGTTTGGGTATATCCCATTGCAGAATCCACGGCAAGGGAAGGGTAATCCAGATTCCCTTGCAGCCACTTGCAGGCGAAAGAAGTTGATGGGGAATGCCACCCCAGAAAAGCGCGAGTTTGCCGGTGGGTACCTCGACGATGCGACCGGCGTAAAGATAGCGCAGAGGGCCACCGTGCATCGGGATATTGACCTCCACATCGGCATGAGTGTGGGCTCGTTGCATGACGGAAAGGTTGCGCATCCACCAGACGCGCCATCCTATCGATGTTTGGTGATTCGTTTGGATTGCTGACATCGAAAGTTACTATTCAAGAGAAACTCTGGCTAATGCAAGATGCAACATATTTGATCGAGAGACATGATCTTACCGATGAGTTCATCAAACAAAGCCACCTCCGCTGCTCCCGTTCTCACCATTGTTGGGGCAGGTTCACTCAACTGGGGCCGCCACATCGTGGTGGACATGATGCTCAATACCGATCTTGCGGGCGCGGAGATCCGGCTCGTCGACCTGAACGAGCATCGCCTCGCCATGGTGCTCGAGTGGTGTGAATTCGCGCGGCGCCGACTCGGCTGCGAACACAAAATTTCGGCCCACTCGGATTTGAGGGAAGGTTTGCGCGGCGCCACGGCCTGCCTTACCGCGATCGCGGTGGGAGGCGACCGCCTCTGGCGCTATGACTCGACGCATCCCCAACTCGACGGCATCTTTCAAGCGGTCGGCGACACCACCGGCCCCGGCGGTGCGGTGCGCGCCTTGCGTCATGCCCCGGTGATGCGCGGCATTGCGCATACACTTGCGGAAGTTGGTGCGCCGAATGCACTGTTGCTTCAACTCACCAATCCCCTCAACGCCCTGACTGCGTGCGTTGACCACATTCCCGGCATCCGGGTTTATGGATTCTGTCATGGCTACCATGATACGGAGCATTTGATTGCTCGGGCGCTCGGCCTCATTCCGCTTCATGCACCTCACAACTCCGAATGGCGCAAAAACATACCGACAATCCGTGTCGAGCTTGCTGGAAACAATCACTTTGTTTTCATCGACAAGTTGCAGATCGGTGATCGCACCTACATGCAAAAGGACATCCATGAACTCACGCCGCAGATCTTCGATGGTCCTTTCCGCGAGGCCGTGTGGTCGCGCTACGGTGTTTATGTCGGCAACAACGCGCGTCACCCGATCGAGTTTTTGCCTGGGTTTAATGATCGCATGAACGACTTCGGCAGGCGCTGGGGAGTCTCGCCGATTGCGGGCGAGATCGATCCGCTTCATGGCGAAAGACATGATGACAGCGAGGTGTTGCTCCAAGCGGCACTGGACGAGGCCCGCAGGGATTTCAAATCCACCGAGTCCTGGAATCTTCGCCACAGCCACGAACCGATTGCGGAGATTCTCGGGGCCTTCCACACCGGCAAGAGATTTGATGTTCACCTCAACCTCCGCAACCAGGGTGCGATCCAAGGTGTTGCTGACGATCAGCATCTGGAGATGTATTGCCGCATCGAGAACGCTGAGGTCATCCGCCCCTCCGTTCGCTTTCCCGATGCTATCACCGCCGAGATTGCCCGCGTCGGCCAAAGCCAGCTCCTGCTCGCTCGCTGCTGTGATCGCTATGACGAGGAACTCTTGTTCGAATCGATGAAGCTCGATGCCCTCATGCCAAAGGACGAAACGGTGATCCGCCGCCTGATGCGCGAGATGGTCGATTTCCAGCGGGATCTGATCTTGCCGGGAAACTGATGCCCAATCCGATCCGCTCATGTAACTTTCCCTCTTGTGGTGGCAGCAATATCTTAGAGCGGTTTGCGCATAGTCGTAGCCGATGGAGCCAGAACGCGGCCATGGCAGGGGACGATGGATGGGCCGAGCGGCCAAGCGGCGGCTGTCAGCAGAACGGCGACTGAATCATCAACCGCAAGGCCTTTCCCGATGGTATTGCCGCCACCTGCCAAGCGATCCGCGAGCATGGGCTCATCCCCGGCATCTGGTTTGAGTTCGAGGTCTGCAATCCGGGGTCAAAAGCTTTTGATCTCAGCGATCACCATCTCCATCGCGATGGCTGCGTCCTGCAGGTCGGCAGCCGCCGCTTCTGGGATTTCCGAGATCTCTTCACCTTCGATTATCTTGGCAAAAAAGTGATTCACCTCCTGCGCGACAACGGCTTCGGCTACCTCAAGGTTGATTATAACGCCATCATCGGCTTCGGCGACGATGGCGCGGAGTCGGCTGGCGAAGGCCTGCGCCAGTATCTGAAGGGCATGCAGAAATTCTTCCGCAAACTGCGCAAGGAACTTCCCGATCTCGTCATCGAAAATTGCTCGTCCGGCGGTCGCCGTCTCGAGCCCTCGATGATCGGCCTCTGCGCGATGGGATCATTCTCCGACGCGCACGAGACGCGCGAGATCCCGATCATCCGCGATGGTCATCAGCCTCCGCTGCTGATGGGGGTGTTGGATCATCGGCTCACACGGATGATGTTGTTTTTCTCATCCAAAAGCAGGTTGATCGCAGTGACGGGACTTTCGGAGAGTGCGAAGGCCATGATGGCCACTCGCTCGCCTGTTTTGATGAGGTGAGCGGCACCGCCATTGATCATGATGTGGCCGGTTCCGGGCTTCCCTGCCAACACATAGGTCTCGAGCCGGGCCCCTGTGGTGATGGAGGCGACCAACACTTTTTCGCCAGCCCAAAGGTCAGCGGCTTTCATCAGATCGGTCGGGATCTCGATGCTGCCTTCATATTCGACATCGGAGCCTGTGATCATGGCCCGATGCAATTTGGACTTGAGGACCTCGCGGAACATGGCGGAAGCAACAATTCCAATGCGCCCGCGTCAAGTGGCAAGCGTTGCTGAGGTTGGCGACCTGGTGTTTTTTTCGCCTCGATGCACTCAAAATGAATGCTTTGGGGTGACCAACCGCGATGGCGTCATGAAATCCGTGGATCAAATCTCGCGTGTCCGATCGCATTGGAAGCGGGAAGGTGGTTAAGAGGCATGCTGGGTAAAATTACGGCTAAAATGGAAATTTTGTCCTAGCCCCAGGGCATGGGATGGTTAGATTTCGGCGTGGTCTGGCAGGCACATGACAGGCCGTGAACCGACTCTTCACCCGAAATTTTCCAATGAACCTGACACTTAAAGTTTGGCGGCAGTCCGGGCCCGAAGCCCAGGGTAGGATTGAGACATACGATGCGCCGGGCATTCCCGCCGAGGCCTCGTTTCTTGAAATGCTCGACATTGTCAACGAGGGCTTGATTAAAAAAAATCAGGAGCCGATTCACTTTGACCACGATTGCCGCGAAGGCATCTGCGGATCATGTTCGCTCACGATCAATGGCATCCCGCACGGCAAGGAACGCGGCGTGACGACCTGCCAACTGCACATGCGAAAATTTTCCGATGGCGACACCATCTGGATCGAGCCGTTTCGTGCCAATCCGTTTCCGGTTGTTCGCGACCTGATGGTCGACCGCAGTGCCTTTGATCGCATCATTGGCGCTGGTGGGTATGTGGATGTGCGCACCGGTTCGGCGGTTGATGCGAATGCGACATTGATTCCCAAGCCTGATGCGGATGCCGCCTTCGATGCGGCTGCCTGCATTGGCTGCGGTGCCTGCGTGGCATCGTGCAAGAATGCCTCGGCAATGCTGTTTGTCGGTGCCAAGGTCTCGCATCTCGGCCATCTTCCGCAGGGTCAGCCCGAGCGCGACAAGCGCGTGCTCGCGATGGTGCGTCAAATGGACTCCGAGGGATTCGGCAACTGCACCAACCAATACGAGTGCGAAGCCGCCTGCCCAAAGGAAATCAGCGTTGAACACATCGCCCGACTCAACCGCGACTTTGCCTCCGCCGTTGCGCGTGAGCAGTTGGCTTGATGCATATCGTGGGGGAGTGATATCTCCTGTCCTAGGGCTTTGATGCGTTCGGCATTTAGGGCGGTCTTTATTCCCGATTCCGAAGAAGGAACCACGAAAGTCACGAAACAAAACGAAATAAGAAGTCCGTGGGGGGCATGACTTGTTCAAAATGGTGAAACGATCATGGCATGTATTCCATGCTTGTCGTGAAACTTCATGCGTTTCGTTGTTTCAGCTTCTGTTTTCGAATTTATGGCAATCGGGGGTGAAGCACGGATCCCTCGAACCGTGGCTTCACCCCCTTATCCCTCTCCTGTCTGGAGATCTTTATGTCGTCGGCTTGTCTCTTAAGCGTCGAGCCTCAGAGCGGCTTTTTGAGCGGCCGTTTTCGCTTCGCCGGATGACTTGTTGCCGTCCTCGCTGGTGAGGCGCATGCCGACCGGTTTGGAAACTCCGAATTCCTCCATCGTCACGCCGTACATCACATCGGCGCGTGCCATCGTGCGTTTAGAGTGGGTGACGATGATGAATTGCGAACGATCGATGAAGCGGTCGAGCACCTTCACGAAGCGATTGATGTTCGATTCGTCGAGCGGGGCATCGAGCTCGTCGAGAACGCAGAAGGGGCTGGGCTTGATCATGTAGATCGAGAACAACAGCGCGACGGCGGTCATCGAGCGTTCGCCACCGGAGAGCAGCGTGATCGACTGAAGTTTTTTGCCGGGGGGTTTTGCAATCACCTCGATGCCGGACTCGAGCGGGTCGGATTCGTCGAGCAGCGTGAGGTCGGCCTGGCCTTTTTCGCCAAAGAGTTCCTTGAACATCGTTTGGAAGTTGATGCGGACTTGCGCGAAAGTTTCGGCAAAGAGGCGTTGGGTCTCGGTGTTGATGCGTTCGATGACCTCGAGCAATTCGGTTTTCGACGAGACAAGATCGTCATGTTGTTTGCGGAGGAAATTGTAGCGTTCTTCGAGTTCCTCGAATTCTTCGATCGCGTCGAGATTGACCGGGCCCATGGCATCGAGGCGGCGCTTGATGTCGGTGACGATGGATTCGATGAATTCCCAGTCCGGTTCGCCGGTCATTTCGCCGGGGATTTCTGCGTCGTCGGAGCCGGTGGCGTCGACCACGATGGTGGGCATGTCGTCCTCGGCTTCTTCGTCGGAGGATTCGGATGAGAACGACTCATCCTCATCGGCGGTGACCACCGTTTGTTTGCCGCCGCGGGCTTGGAGTGCTTTTTGTGATGCCACGCTGGCGAGGAGCGCGTGGGCATCGGGCTCGAAGGTGCTCAGGTCGATTTGGTAGCGTTCGGCGATCGAGTTGTTGAGGTTTTCGAGGCGCAGGTCGAGCTTGGTTGCGGCGATTTCCTCGCGGCCTTTTTGTTCGTTGATGCGTGAAAGATCGCGGCGGAGTGCGGCGAGTTCCGTTTCGGCGCTTTCGATCGATTCGAGAAGTGCGGCGCGTCCGCTTGAGCGCGATTCGATTTCCTTTTCGAGATCTTCGGCTTCGAGTCGGTGGGTTTCGCATTCCTCGGCGAGTCGGCTGTTTTCGGCGCTGGCGTCGTCGATGCGTTGGGTGAACGATTCGATTTCTGTTTCGCGGCGGATGGACGCTTCGCGGAGTTCCGAGAGGCGGTTTTCCATGGGCCTTTGTTGTTCCTCGGCGGCCTGTTTCGCGCGGCGTTCGACGGCGAGTTCGGTGCGGAGGTTGTTGAGGTCGTTGGTGAGTTCGCCTTCGCGTTGGACGAGCGAGTCCGCTTCCGACTGGAGGCGGCGGGCGTCGGTTTCGAGGCCTTCGAGGCGTTCGCGCGACTGGTGAAGTTCTGCTTCGAGTTGGACGCGGCTTTCGGCGGCGGCGCGTTCGCGATTGTCGAGTTCGCCGCGTTCCCAGCGAACATTTTCGAGTTTGGTGTCGAGGTTTTCGACTTCGCGGGTGGCGAGGCTGAGTTGGCCTTGAAGGGTGGAAAGTTCGACTTTTTGGCGTTGCAGGCGTTCGCGGGCGACTTCCACTTCCTCGCGGAGTTGCTCGAGATTTGCTTCCGTGTCGGTCACGCGGCGGCGTGCGGCCTCATCGGCTTGGGCGAGTGTTGTGACTTCGTTTTCGAGTGTGCGGACTTCGTTGCGAAGCTCGAGCACCGAGGTCGAGCCCTCGGCGGTTGAGCCGCCGCGCAGCGTGCCTTCGCCGCCGAGGATCACACCGGCGAGCGTGACAAAAGTGACACCCGGGTGGTTTGGTCGCAGGCGCAATGCGGTGGCGAGGTTGGGCACGATGAGCACGCGGTCGAGCAGTCGCTCGATGATGCCCGAGATGCGTTTGTCCGACTTTACTCGGTCGAGCGCCCATGCGGTGGCACCTTCTGGCAGGGCTTCCATTTGGGTGCCAGCGGCGTGCGCGACGAAGGTTTCGGGGATGATGGCTGCGATGCCGAGTTGCTTGGCGGTGAGGCGTTCGATGAGCGCCTCGGCGACCGCTTGGTCCTGCACAAGCACCGCCTGTAGGTGGTTGCCGAGGGCGGACTCGATCGCGCGGGCGCAGTCGTTATCGGCCTCGATGAATGAGGCCAGCACGCCGTGGATGGAGGGTTTGAAATGGTCGGGTTCGTCGAGTCCGTTGAGCACATTGCGGGTGCCTTTTTCAAAGCCTTCGCCGCTTTCGACGAGTTGGCGCACCGCTTCGAAGCGGGCCGAGCGTTGGGCGAGCGTGCGGTTGGATTCCAAGGCGGCAGTGCGTGCCGCATCGAGATCGCCGCGGGTGTGTTGGTAGGTGCGTTCGGCGCTTTGGAATGCTTCTTCGAGTTGGGAAATTTGCGCGGCGGAGGTTTCGACTTCGCTTTGGATGCGTGATTGCTCGGCGCGGCCTTCTTCCATTTCGAGATTGAGGCGTTGTTCCTCATCGGCGAGTTGGCGGGCGCGGTCGCGGTTGCCTTCGAGTTGGGAGAGGGAGGATTCGATTTTTGCCTGCACGGCGGCGATGAGCGCCTGCGTGCGGTTCGCTTCGGTGCGCGAGGTGCGCAGCGAATTTTCGAGGCCCTCTCGTTCGGCGCGTGCTCCGCGCGTGCGTTCTTCCATTTCGGCGAGGCGCAATTCCTTTTCGGCGATGTGGCGGTTGAGTTGATCGAGTGATTCGTTGGCGGCGATGAAATCGAATTCCTGTTGGGCGAGCTTGTCGCGGGTCGATTGAATGTCCTCGCGGTTCTGGCGGATGCGGGACTCGAGTTCGTGTTTGCGTTCCTCGTTGAAGGCCATGCGTCCTTCGGCGCTGTTGAGCGCGTTGCGGTGTTCGTTGAGGCGCTGGCGGATTTCGGCGAGTTCGCCTTCGAAGACGCGGGCGGCGGCGCGGGCTTCGTTGACCGCTTCCTCTTTTGCGGGAAGTTGCGTCGAGAGTTCCGTGTCGCGGACTTCGAGCCCGCGGATCGAGGTGAGAAGTTCATCGCGTTCGGCGGTGAGCTCGATGAATTTTCGATGGCCGAGGTGCGTGTCGAGCACGCGGGTGTCGGCGGCGAGTGCCTGATAGCGGCGGGCTTTTGCGACTTGGCGCTTCAGCGAGTTCATGCGGCGCTCTTGTTCGGCGAGCACATCCGAGACGCGCAGCAGGTTGGCCTCGGTGTACTCCAGTTTGCGCAGCGCTTCCTTTTTCTCGCGCTTGAACTTCGTGATGCCGGCGGCTTCTTCGAACACCGCGCGGCGTTCCTCGGGTTTGGACGAAAGGATCTGATCGATCTGACCTTGCGCCATGATCGAGTAAGCCGTGCGGCCGATGCCGGTATCCATGAGCATGTCGTGGATGTCCTTGAGTCGGCACAGAGTGTTGTTGATGCGATACTCCGACTTGCCGTCGCGATAGACCCGGCGGGTGATCGAGACCTCGTTGTAATCGACCTTAAGCGCCTGTTCGCAATCGGCCATCGTGAGTGTGACTTCGGCCATACCGAGCGGCTTGCGTTTTTCGGTGCCGTTGAAAATGACGTCGGCCATTTCGCCACCGCGGAGGGCCTTGGCGGAAGTTTCGCCGAGCACCCAGCGGATCGCATCGACCACATTGGATTTGCCGCAGCCGTTGGGACCGACGATGCCGGTCACGCCTTCGGCGAATTCAAACACGGTCTTGTCTGCGAAGGACTTGAAGCCCTGGATTTCGAGAGTTTTGAGGTACATGGGACAGGAGTTGGGAATTGAATCCGGAGGGATTCGGGATTCCACAAGCTACTGGCCCGGGGCGCTGATCGCAATTCAATCGATCGAAATGACGCTAAATATGGTAGTTAAATGCAAAAACAACACCACATCTTGTGAATTTGGGTATTTAGGATTTCTGAAACAATTTGTCGTTCCGGCTGCTGAGGCGGGGCTCAAATTTCGATTTCGCCCTCGAAAACAAAGTCGGCGGGGCCGGTGAGTGTGACATTGGAGAAACTTTGCGGGCCGGATTTTTCGAAGCCGATCTCGAGCGTGTCGCCGCCTGCGACATCCACCTTGATCGGTGAGGGTGCTTCGGTGAGCAGGTGGTGGATGAGGGCGCAGGCGACCATGCCGGTGCCGCAGGCTAGGGTCTCGTCCTCGACGCCGCGTTCGTAGGTGCGGATGCGGATGTGGCCGGGGCTGAGAATGGTGGCGAAGTTCGCGTTGGTGCCGGCTGGTGCGAAGTCGTCGTGGCGGCGGATCGCGCGACCGATGGTGAAGACATCGAGTGCGTCGAGTGCATCGGCATCGGGCAGGTAGCTGACGGCGTGCGGCACGCCTGTGTTGACGAAGTGGATGACGGTGTTGAGTCCGGCCACCTTGGTGGAAGTGTTGAGTTTCAGATCGTTTGGTTCGGACATCGCGATGCGGACATTTTCTCCGACCATGTCGGCGGCGAGCGTGCCGGCGATCGTTTCGAAGGTGACGCGATCGGCGATGTCATCACCGAGGTGGGCGGTAAAGCGGCCGAAGCAACGGGCGCCATTGCCGCACATTTCGGCTTCGCCGCCATCGGCATTGTAGTAGCGGAAACGATAGTCCGCGCCGTGTTGTGCGGGCTCTACTGCGAGCAATCCGTCGGCACCGATGCCGCGGTGGCGGTCGCAGAGGGCTTCGATCGTTTGTGCATCGAGCTTGATGGAGAGGTCGCGGTTGTCGATGACGATAAAATCATTGCCGGCACCGTTCATTTTGTAAAAGTGAAGCAGCATGGAGGTGTGGGGTTGCGGAGTTGGTGGGGAGCATTAACTGGCCATGTGAGCGGATGCAAGAGTCGCGATGCATTGCCGTTGACCGCAGGACTGTGGGAGGTGATGTTGCGGCATGTTCATTGATCACATTCGGATCTTCGCGAAGGCCGGCGATGGTGGCGACGGAGTTGTTTCCTGGCGTCGGGAGAAATTTGTGCCGCGTGGGGGTCCGGACGGTGGCGATGGTGGCGCGGGTGGCAATGTTGTTTTGGTGGTCGACCCCTCGACGGACAATCTTCGCCAGTATCATTTCGATCCCAAGCTCATTGCCGAAAACGGCAAGAATGGTGGTGGCACGCGCAAGACCGGCAAGAGCGGCAAGGTCGTGATCGGTCGTGTGCCGCCGGGCACGGTGGTCTATCGCGCGAATGCAGCGACCGTGCAAGAGGCGGTGGAGATGGAGCGCGGCGATGAAGGCATCGACCTCGAACCGATTGCGGACCTCACGGAAAACGGTCAGGAATTTGTGCTCTGCAAAGGTGGCGAGCCGGGCAAAGGCAACTGGCATTTCCGCACGCCGACGAACCGCGCGCCGGTCGAATGCACGCTCGGAACGCCGGGTGAGCTTGGAGTTTTTTATCTCGAGCTGCGTCGCATTGCCGATGTCGGTCTGGTGGGGTTTCCGAATGCGGGCAAGTCGACCTTGCTGGGCAAACTTTCCGCCGCGAAGCCAAAGGTCGCCTCGTATCCTTTCACCACGCTGCAACCGGTGGTGGGCGTGCTCGAGTTTCCCGGCTACCGCCGCTGCACGATTGCCGACATTCCGGGCTTGATCGAAGGGGCTCACGAAAACCGCGGGTTGGGTCATGAATTTTTGCGTCACATCACACGCTGCCGCATGCTGCTTTTCGTCGTCGACATGGCGGGCAGTGAGGCGCGTGATCCGGTTTCGGATTTGGAAATTTTGCGTCGCGAGATTCGCGAGTACGACGAAGAGCTTGCGCGCTTTCCGTGGAAGGTCGTGGCCAACAAGATGGACCTCGAAGGCGCGGCCGAGCACCTGGCGAATTTTCGTCAGAGATTCCCGAAGGTTGAGATCATTCCGATTTCTGCCGAGAGCGGTGAGGGCATGGATGACTTGCGCCGGATGCTCGACAGCGAAGTGGCCACTCATCCGAACGAGAAGTGATGAAAGATGCCCAGGAAATGGTGTTTGTGTACGGGACTTTGCGGCGAGATGCATCAAATCATTTCCGCATGGCTGATTCGCGCTTTGTGTCGGAGGGGTTGGTGCGCGGGAGGCTCTATCGCATCGATTGGTATCCGGGCATTGTAGCCGATGAAAATGCCGGGCCGGTGGTTGGGGAAATTTTTATGGTTAGTGCCGAGACGATCGCCGCGCTCGATGAATTTGAGGGTAGTGAATACCGCAGGGTAAAGATTGCCTTTGAGTTGGTGGATGCGGCTGAACCATTCACAGCACAGGCGTGGATCTGGGAGTGGATCGGGAAAACGCGTGAGGATCAGCGCATTGTCAGCGGCGACTGGCTTGCCGAATCGTGAGGTGGTTGGGAGAATATCATGCACCACTTCCTCGCGCGGTGTGATCGGTGGTGTTTTTTTTTCGCGGCTGTTTTTTGGGAAGGCCGTAGCGGTTGATCATGTTGTAAATGGTTCGAAGGCTGACCTTGAGCCTTTTGGCGGCGCGGCGACGGTTGCCTTGGCATGCTTCGAGGGCGTTGATGAGGCTTGTTTTGGTGAGGGCCTCGATGCTGCCGACGCCGTTTTCGAGGTCTTCCGATTCGGACGTTTTTTTGACATCGAGATCGTTGAGGTGGGCGAGATCGCTGGGGCCGATGAGGCGGTCGTCGGAGTGGGTGATGGCGTGTTCAAGCACGCTGTGAAGCTCGCCGATATTGCCCGGCCACGAGTAATCGCAGAGTAGCTCCATCGCCTTGCGAGTGATGCCCGGCACCCGGAGGTGATGGGTGGCGCAGATATGCGAAACGATGTTTTCACACAGGCGGGGAATGTCCTGTGACCTCTGGGCAAGCCCGGGGACATTGACGCGATATACCGAAGCGGCATACCAGAGGTCGGGTCTCAATTGCCCGACCCTAGCGTTTGGTTGAAGGTGCTGTGTGTCGGCCACCACCGAGGTGATGAGACGACAGGATTTTTCGGGTGAGGTGGATTGGTTTTGTTTGATCCATTCGAGCAATTCAGCCTGCGCCTTGGTCGAAAGGCATTGAAGGTTTTCGATGTAAAGCGTGCCACCCATGCAGGCTTGTATTTTAGGGGTCACATGAGCGTGGGTGGATCCGTTCTGGTTGGTGAGAGTCTTGCCGAAAAGTTCCTGTTCGACGCGGTTTTGGGGCACATGGGATGCATCGATGGTGATGAAGCATTGGCTGGCTCGCGAACTTTTGCGATGAATCCATTGGGCGATGGATTTCTTTCCGCTGCCAGGAGGTCCGACGAGCATGACGGGGGAGTTTGTTTTGGCAGCATCGCGGGCATCGATCATGGCTTGCCGCATGGCGGGTGATTGCCAACGGCTCCGGCGTGGAGTTGTCGCATGGGTTGTATGTGTCTTGTGTCGTTGATCGTCGATTGCTCGTGAAACCGTTGATAGCAATGTCGATGGTCGGCAGGGTTTTGTGAGGTAATCGACCGCTCCTGCTTTCATGGCCAGCACGACTGAGGGGGTATCGCTTCTGGCACTGAGTACGATGCAGGGAAGGTCGGGCCGAGTTTTCCTGGCGATTCGGATGGCTTCGATTCCATCGCCGTTGGGGAGGTTGAGGTCGACGAGTGCTGCATCCAAGGGCTGTTCTTGCTGGAGCATGGTGGTGGCGTCGGCAAGGCTGGAGCATGTGACGCATGCGACATGGTGATTTTCAAACATTTCGCTGATGCGTGCGGCGCTGTTGGTGTCTCCATCGATCAGCAGGAGTGTTTGTGTTGCCTTTTTTTCTTCTGCGGCATCGGTTTCGCTGGGCTTTTCTGCAATGTGTGATGTGGCTCGCATGGGAGGATTGGGATGGTGAAGCATCCGTTTTCAGGGAGATGACGCAATCCACGCGATGGCGCGAGACGGGACGGTGGCGCTGTGCGATGAGAGGTCCGGGAGTGAACTTTTTGCAGTGATTGGTGAAATCACTCATGTTGCCTCGGTGTTTTTGCGAACGATGGGTAGGGGCATCAAATCATGCTTACCCAAACATCCACCCCCAAACAAACTGTCGGCCGGGTCTCCGGTCGTGTCATTGGATCAATCCCGTTATCCCGTGTATTGGCAAAGCGTTTCGCGCTTGCGGCTTTCGTGTCGCTGGCGGGATTTGGTTTTTCCAGCATTGGCAGTGCCGCAGATGTTGGCCTGACATGGAACGCCAACCCGGAAACCGACATTGCCGGCTATCGGCTGAGTTATGGAACGAGCTCCGGCCAGTACACGCAGGTGAAGGAAGTGGGGCGCGACACGCGTACGCTCGTCACCAATCTCGAAGCTGGTCGTACTTATTATTTTGCGGTCGCCGCCGTGAATTACGCGGGCATGCAGAGCGATTTATCGACTGAGGTTTCGTATCAAACACCGCAGCCTTATTTCAATCTCAACCTGGCTTGGAATCCCAATCCTGAAACCGACATTTCCGCTTATCGCTTGAGCTACGGAACTTCTTCGGGTCAGTACAATCAGGTGGTGGATGTCGGCCGAAACACTCGTGCGACCGTGAGCAATTTGGAACAGGGCAAGACCTATTACTTTGCCGTGACGGCCGTGAATTATGCCGGGATGGCCAGTGATCCGTCGAGCGAGTTGATTTACAATGGTGCTCCTGCCATTGCTGCGACTTCATCCTTCACGCTATTGCAACAGGGTTCACCTACGGTGAGCAGCCTGTCCTCGGGTACGCTTTCTTCGGCCAATTTGCTCAACTCCTATCTTGGCGGAGGTTCTGCCGGTGGTTTTGATGCGGGTTTGTCGCCGACCGCGTCGAATGTGACGGCCGATCCTGATGGCGATGGTGTGAGCAAGTCCTATCTGGTGTTCAGCTATCGTCGTTCCCAGCTTGTTGCCGGTGACTCGAGCATTGCGGCCAGTGTCCAGGTCAGCCGGGATCTTGTTTCCGGCTGGGAGGAAAGCAGTGGTCTGCCAGGTGTGGTGGTGCTTGAAGAAGCGAATGCCGCTGCACCGGGAGTTGATATCGTGAGAGTGTATTTGCCGACGAGCCTCGCAACAAACGGCAGTCTGTTTGCGAGGTTGGCGGTCAGTCAGCTCGCACCGTAATACACCGAAGTGTGTTGAGTTCCGCGCATTGAAACAAAAAAACCGCAGCCCATGGGGTTGCGGTTTTTTTGTTGAGAGATGCGATCGCAGGGATCAGCGCTTGGAGAATTGGAAGCGCTTGCGGGCACCGGGTTGACCGGACTTTTTGCGTTCCTTCATGCGCGGGTCGCGGGTGAGGAAACCAAGAGGCTTGATGACCTTGCGGTTCTCGGGGTCGACCTGGGTGAGGCTGCGGGAGATCGCGTGGCGGATCGAAACGGCTTGGGCGTGGATGCCGCCGCCTTTGACGACCACATTGACATCGTACTTGTTGGTCAGCGAGGTAGCTTGGAATGGGGCGAGGATCGCGTTTTGGAGTTCGATCGTGGGGAGGTAGTCTTCGAAGGGGCGCGAGTTGATGATGATTTGGCCGGTGCCTTCGGTGAGCCAGACTCTCGAGACTGCGGTTTTGCGACGGCCGGTGGCGCTTGGTGAGGTGGTGGACATGGTGGGAGAAAAAATTAGGGTTCGCTTAGCGGACGGCGTGTGCGACGGGTTGTTGCGCTTCGTGCGGGTGTTCGGCGCCGGCGTAGACCTTGAGCTTGGAATATTGGGCTTTGCCGAGGCGGGTCTTCGGAAGCATCCCATAGACGGCGCGCTCGACGAGAAGGATTGGGCGGCGTTCGCGGACCATGCGCGGGGTTTCGACTTTTTGTCCGCCGACATATCCCGAGAAGCGGGTGTAGATCTTGGCGTTTTCCTTGGCACCGGTGAGCACGACTTGATCGGCATTGATGACGACGACGAAGTCGCCGGTGTCGATGTGGGTGGTGAAGGTTGGCTTGTGCTTGCCGCGGAGGAGGCGGGCGGCTTCGACAGCGACCTGGCCGAGGACTTTGCCCTTGGCGTCGATCACATACCATTTGCGTTCGACTTCATGGGGCTTGGCGGAAAATGTCTTCATGAGCTTGTGAGGAGGTGATTGCGGCCATGGTTGAGGTCGCGCGGGGGGCGCAAACTAGGGATCCGGCTGGTGGCTGTCAATCGGGAAATCACGCGAATTTTCCTCAAATTTTCAGCAAATGCGACGATAGGGCGCGGGGCTGGGTATTTCGGAAACAATCACTCCTTCGCGTCGGTGGGTCGGCTGGGCGGGCTATTGATCGGGCGGGGCAGCGGTCCGGTGCCGGAATCACCGATCGATGACTGAGTGCGGATTGCCTTGGCGATGTGGGCTGCGAGTTTTTGGCGGTAGGCTGGATCGGCGGCGAGGCCGCTGTCGCCGGAGTTGCTGAGGTAGCCGCATTCGATGAGGACGCAGGGGATTTCCGGGTTGCGGGTGAGGCGCAGGCGACGGCGGACCAGGCCCCGGTTGTTTTCCTCGGCGGGGCTTGCGGCGCTCATGGCGCGTTGCAGGCGGGTGGCGAGGCCGTGGCTGTCGACGCGCCAGAAATAGGTTTCGGGTCCGCGCACATGGGAAGGGCCGCTGTTGAAATGAACGCTGACGAGCACCGCATCGCCGCGCTTGTTGGCGAGGGCGACGCGATCATCGAGTTCGATGAAGTGGTCGTGATCGCGCAGCAGGATGGTTTTGAATCCGCCGAGTTCGGCCTTGATGCGTTTGGCCATGTCGAGGGTGAGATCCTTTTCCTTTTGGCAGGTATGGGGGCTGATGGCACCCGAGTCCTTGCCGCCGTGGCCGGCATCGATGATGACCGTTTTGAAATTTTTCGGTCCGGGCCGGTGGCCCCAGTAGTCGCGGCCGGAAGACGAAGGTTTGTGCGTGGCGCATGAGGTCACGAGTACGGCGATGAGCGGGACGCAGGTGATGAGTTGGGATGTGAGTCGCATTGGTTAGGGGATTTATGATTTTCGGTTGAAATGAAATTCTAGTTGGTCGTTGCCGTTCGCGGACCATGCTTCGATGCCAAGCTCGCGAAGTTCGGCGGCGAACTCACGGGTGTAGCCGTGGATGGTGATGACGCGTTTGGGGCGGACGCACTGGACGCAGTGCATGAGGCCGGGGTGGTCGGCGTGATCAGAAAAGGGGATGACCTCATCGACGCCATAGCGAAATTTTGCGCCGGTTTGCAGTGCCCAGCCGCTGAGCATCGCGGTGCGTTTGGCTTTGAGACCGAGGAGTTTTTTTGAGCGCATCACATGCGGTGGGGCAATGATGACATGGCCTTCGGGCGCGTGTCCGTCGAACTCGAGTGGTTCTGGCAGCTGCGGTATTCCGGCAGCGATGCAGGATCGGGTCATGCTTGCGGCGGCCGCGTGAAGCAGCGTGGGAATGTTGTGTTCGAGCATCAGCGCGAGCGCTTCCTGGGATTTGCCAAGCGAGTAACCGAGCAGCACCGGAGTTTTGTTTTGGGCGAAACTTTCGCGAACGAATGTGAGGATTTCATTTTCCACTTCGGAAGTTTCAGGAAACCGGTGGCGTGGCAGGCCGAAGGTGGTTTCCATGATGAGCGTGTCGGCCTGTGCGAATGCGATGGGCTCAGCGGTGCGGCTCGGGCGGTTTTTGAAATCGCCGGTGTAAAGCAGGCTGGCTTGATCCGAGAGGCGCGTGATGTGGATCATGGCTGAGCCGGCGATGTGGCCGGCGGGGAGCAGCGTGATGCGGAAATTGTTGTCGATGAATGATGAGTGAAACGCTTGGGGCTCGACTCGGTCGGCAGAGATGCGGAAGCGATCGCGCAACAGCCGTGCGGTGACCTCCGAGCAGATCGTCGAGCTGTGGCGCGCGACATGGTCGGCGTGCGCGTGGGAGATGAAGGCGCGGGGCTTTGGGGAGCGTGGATCGAGCCAGAGATCGAGCTCCGGCAGGTAGAGGCCTTTTTGATAAATGACTTCGATCACCGGCCTGATTTTTAATTGGTTTGGATGCCTGCAGCATTCACACCGCGACCGGCGCTTTGATGTGCGGGTGTGATTCGTAGTTTTCGAGTCGGATGTCGTCGAAGGTGAATGCGTCGATGTCTTTCACATCGGGGTTGATCCAAATTTGCGGCAGTGGTTTGGGTTCGCGGGTGAGTTGGAGTTCCGCCTGCTCGAGATGGTTGGTGTAGAGGTGGAGGTCGCCGAAGGTGTGGACGAAGTCGCGAACTTCGAAGTCGCAGACATGGGCGATCATGTGGGTGAGCAGCGCGTAGGAAGCGATGTTGAAAGGGACGCCGAGGAAGAGGTCGGCGCTGCGTTGATAGAGCTGGCAGGAAAGGCCGGGTCGGCCATTGTCGCGGGGCTCGTGGACATAGAATTGAAAGAGCAGGTGGCAGGGGGGCAGTGCCATTTCGTGGATTTGCCCGACATTCCATGCCGAAACGATGTG
Source organism: Verrucomicrobiota bacterium (assembly GCA_018969605.1). Taxonomy (GTDB): domain Bacteria; phylum Verrucomicrobiota; class Verrucomicrobiia; order Verrucomicrobiales; family Akkermansiaceae; genus Luteolibacter. The sequence continues at coordinate 70,229 of JAGWXY010000001.1, forward strand.
GCGGCGTGAGTGCGGGTTGCCTTTGAGCCCTTCGATCAGCAGATGGATCTGGTCGATCGTGCGACCATCGGGCGCGGGCCATGAGCGCCACTGTTTGCCGTAGACTGGGCCGAGCTCACCATCGGCATCGGCCCATTCGTCCCAAATTGTGACGCCATTTTCTTTCAGGTAGCGGGTATTGGTTTCGCCCCGCAGGAACCAGAGCAACTCATGGATGATCGAGCGGAGATGAAGTTTTTTGGTCGTGATGCAGGGAAATCCTTGGCGCAGGTCGTAGCGGACTTGGCGGCCGAATACCGAGATCGTGCCGGTGCCGGTGCGGTCGGCGCGGTGCTCGCCGTTTTTCATCACGTCACGCAGCAGTCCGAGGTAGGTATCCATGCGCCCAATCAAGCCATGGACCCGCTTTGGCCCGCAAGGTTGAAGCTGCGCCTAGGCTGATTCGGGCGAAAAAATTTGACCTCCAGAAAATGTGGACATAATTTGTCCACATGAAAATTGTCACCGTCAGGGATTTAAGAAACAACTTTTCCAAGGTCGAGGCATGGCTCGGTGAGGGTGAGGAGATCCGCATCGAGAAACGCGGCAAGCCGATCGGGTATTTGTCGGCGGCGAGGAAAAAGAAAACTGTGGTGCCTAAAGTCGATTGGGAGGCTCGAAGAAAAGCGATATGGGGAGACCGTGTCTTTTCGGATGAAGAGGTGCGTGCCATGCGTGAAGCTGAATTGGAGGGTGAGGAGGGATGAGCGTTTTTCCCGACACATCGTTTCTGTGTGCGAAGTACCGCGAGCAGAGCAACTCCAGGCGTGCGGATGCCTATCATGAAACCCTTTCAAGTCCGCTCGCCGTATCCAGTCTCCTCTTGCTCGAGTTTCGCCAGTCGATCCGTTTTCAGATGAGGTTGTTTGCGTTGGATCGCTGCAAGGGGTTTGCGAAAACTGAAGGCATGGCGATGTTGCGTGCTTTGCAGTCGGATCTTTCGCAAGGGGTGTTTGAAATGACCGCACCCGACTGGGCGGATGTGCATCGCATTGCGGACATGTTGAGTGAAAAGCACACCGAAGAAAACGGCCATCGCATGACGGACATTTTGCATGTTGCCACGGCAATTCACCTGGGGTCGGAGGTGTTTCTAACCTTCGATGCCAACCAGAAGCGCCTGGCTGAGGCGTCGGGAATGAAAGTGCCCTTGTGAGTGCGCGCTATGAGCGTCACTTGCTCACATTGAAGCGGAACTCGATCACATCGCCGTCCTTGACGACATATTCCTTGCCTTCGATGCGGAGTTTGCCGGCTTCTTTGGCGGCATTTTTTGAGCCGAGCGCGACGAGGTCGTCATAGTGCACAACTTCGGCGGCGATGAAGCCGCGTTCGAAATCCGTGTGGATCACTCCAGCTGCGGCGGGGGCTTTGTCACCCTCGTGAATCGTCCATGCGCGGGTTTCCTGCACGCCGGTGGTGATGTAGGTGCGCAGGCCGAGCAGGTGATAGACCGCTTGAATCAAAGATGAAACGCCGGAATCATTGACGCCCATTTCGCGGAGGAACTCGAGTGCTTCCTCGGGCGGCATTTCGCTGAGCTCTTCTTCGATGCGTGCGGAGATCACCACCGCTTCCGAGCCGCTGTGTTCGGCGGCATAGCGGCGAACCTTGGCGACTTGCGGGTGTGAGTCCGGATTCTCGATCGCGCCGGCGAGTTCCTCTTCGGAAACATTGCAGGCGTAGATCGTTTTCTTGGATGAGAGCAGGAAAAATTCGCGGACGACCGCCTTGTCTTCATCGCTGAATTCGAGAGTGAGGGCCGGCTTGCCTTGATCGAGGTGAGGCATGATCACATCGATGAGCTCAACTTCCTTTTTTGCTTCCTTGTCGCCGCCCTTGGCTTTCTTTTCGCGAGACGAGCGGCGTTTTTCGAGGGCCGCCATGTCGGCGAGAATGAGCTCCGAGTTGATGATCTCGATGTCGCGGATCGGGTCGACGGTGCCGAGCTCGTGGATGATGTCGTCGTTTTCAAAACAACGGACCACTTGAACGATCGCGTCGGTCTCGCGGATGTTCGCAAGGAACTGGTTGCCGAGTCCGGCACCTTCCGAGGCTCCCTTCACGAGTCCGGCGATGTCGACAAACTCGATGGCGGTGGGGACCAATTTTTGCGAGCCGGAGATTTTCGAGAGCACGGCTAGACGCGGGTCGGGCACGGTCACGATGCCAACATTCGGGTCGATCGTGCAGAAGGGGTAATTAGCCGCCTCCGCCTTGCGGGTGCGGGTGACGGCGTTGAAGAGGGTTGATTTCCCGACATTGGGCAGTCCTACGATTCCGGCTTTGAGCATTGCGGGGTGAGGGTGAGGGAGAGGGGGGCGCGAGGACGAGAAAAATCCGCCGCTGGGCCGAAGGAGATGAGGGATTGCCATCGGAGAAATCGGCGTGTATGCATGACGACGATAGCCCTTGGAAGCCGATGATCGCCTACCTTTTCAGTTGTGAGCATGCGACCTGCACGGTGCCGGAGGCATATCGCGAATATTTTCGCGGCAGTGAGGAAGTTTTGACCTCAAACGAAGGATGGGAACCGGGGGCCTTGAATTTGAGTCAGGCCTTTGCGATGAGATTTCGCACGCCCTTGGTGCATGGTGATGTGACCCGGCTGTTGATTGATTTGGAAAAGGATGGCGATGAAAGGTGGAGCCGATTTTCCGAAAAAATTTCCGATAGCATGCGTTTGAGGATGGTGGATAGGCATGAGAGAGTTTTTCGCCAGCAATTGCGTCAGCGCATCGCGGAGGATCTGCGCAGATATGAAAGTGTGGTGCATGTCATGGTGCACACGGATGCCGTCAATGCGGGCAGGGTGAGTCTGATCACACCGGAGAAGTCGGTGTTGGGGGAATCCTTGGCGGGCGAGTGGAGCTCGAGGCTGAGGGCGGCTGATGTTGATGTGCGCTGCGTTCGCGGAGCCGACACCGGTGCCTTTGCGATGGCCTTGGCGCGCGAATACGATCCGGCGCGATACGCTCAAATCCGTTTGGAGGTTTCGCAAAATTTCTTTCTCGAGGGCAAACCCCTGCGTTGGGAAACGCTGAAAAAAATCCTGCTCGATTCGCTTGCGCAGGCGACCGAGCAAAAAGCTTAGAGCACTTTGCGAAAAGGTGTAGCCGGTGGAGCGAGAAGATTTTGGCCAGGGCAAGGCGTTGCGATGGAGTGGATAGACATCCACGACTGAGCGACAACGCAGCCATGGACAAAATATTCCGCTCTTTTTGAAGTCTCGGCGAAGCCGCAAATTTTCCACACCTAACCCCAACCACCGGCTACAGATTTGAGCAAAATGCTCTAACGCCCGAGAAGTCCCTTCGATTGTTCGAGGCTGAGTGAGCGTTGTTCGCGCCAGTCGATGATTTGTGGTTCTTGAAATACGCGTCGGCGGATGTCGGTTTCGGCATCGGAGTTTTTTGAAATGTTTTGCGTGCCCGCTTCCCTAGCCTCGTTGGTGGCGAAATTTTTGGTCTCGTAGGTGCCGGGAAGTTTCGCGGTTGTGCTGGCCTCGCGCGCGCTTTTGCCATCGAGTGCGGATGGGGTCATGAAGCGGTTGCCGTCGGTGTTGCCTTCGTAGGTTTTGCGGCCGTAGTCCTTGTTTCCCCACCAGGATTTTTTCGCGTATTCGCCTGTTTTATAGGCATTTTTTTGATATTCGCCCTGGAAATAAGGAGATGCCCCCTGGCTCTCAAATGAGCTGCGTTTGTCTCCTTGAACTTTCCAATTCCCTTCGGAGTCCTGGCTGTAGCCGTTTTTTTCGTTGAGCCGCTGACTGAAGGGTTTGTGGGTGGGTGCGGATTCGGCAGGCTTCGTGTCATTCGCGCACGATGCCAGCATGACCAGCATTGCAGAAAGCATGTGGTGTCGGGAAATCATTGTTTCCTGATAGTTTCCTCGAGTTTTGGATCCGGTTGGGCGCCGCGTTCGAGTGCCTGTTGGTAGTAGTTTCTCGCATCCTCAAAGCGGCGGTCGCGCGAGCAGAGAAGAGCGAGGTTGTAATATGGCTCGCTGGGCATCGGGTCGGCATTGATCGCGGCTTTGAAGTGGGATTCCGCTTCGCCGAGGCGTCCGAGTCGGTAGCGCAGGGTCGCGAGAAGGAGTTGGCTTTTTGAGTCGTTGGGTGCGAGTTCGACGGCTTTGGCGATGGCCTTGTCGGCGGCCGGAATGTCGCCCATGCGCATGAAGGAATATCCAAGCATGCGGTGGGCATAGGCGTTGTTTTCCTCGAGTTCCACCGCGCGGCGGAAGGCGTCGATGGCCGCCATCGGGTCATCCAGCTTCAGGTGCACCACACCGAGTTTGCAAAGTGATGGCGTGTGACCCGGGTGTTGTTCGATGATCATTTCATAAAGCTCGCGGGTCGGCAAAAGGCGACCGGCGACGAATGATTTTTCTGCGGTGCGTTCGAAGACGGAGATGTCGCGTTTGAGTTCGCTGGTGGCTTGGCTGACTGTTGCGCGGTCGCGTGCGAAGGGTGAGACAAATTCGCCATCGACCTGACGATCGGCGATGAGTTTTTGTTCTTCGGGCGAGAGTGCGATTTCGCCGGTGTCGAAAATTTCGATCGCTTTGGAAATTCGCTCGTCGCCGGTGCCGAGTTCGCGAGCGGCATCGACGAGCAGTTCGCGGGCCTGGCGGCGGCGTTCTTGGGTGCGCAGTTGGCGCTTGATGATGTCGCGCAAGAGCTCGGCTTCGACCGGGTCTGCATTTGATTCGCCCTTTGCGAGGGCGGATTCTTCGGACTTAAGGCGTGTTTCCAGTTCGGCCAGGCGTTTGTTCTGCTCGCGTTTTTCCTGTTGCAGGTTGTTGATTTGAGTTTTCGCGATGGCGAGGTCGCGAAGGGCGTCCGTGTAGGCGTCTTTGTCGGCATTGTTTTCTCGGCTGAGGCTTTCCACCTTCTCGTTTGCTTCGCGAAGGTTTTTGGCAAGCGACATGTTTTGTTCGATCAGGTCCTGGATGCGGCCGGATTCGTTGAGCTTTAGGAGGGCGGACATCTGGTCGCGCTCTTGGGTGAGCGTGTCATATTCGCTGCGAAGTTGGGAAAATGCCAGACGGCTTTCCTCGAGTTCTTTTGAAAGTCCGGCGATGCGTTCGTTGGCTTTGGTGAGTTCCGAATTTTTTTGTTCGAGTTCTTTTTCGAGCAGGTCGAGTTGTTTGCGTTGTCCGGCGACGACCGAGTTGGCGACTTCGCGTTCGGCCTTGAGGTCGCGGTCGAGGTCGCTGCGTTTTTGTTGCAGCACCTTCATATCGGCTTCGAGTGTGGCGATGCGGCTGAGAGCTTCCGTGTGACTGCCGCGGGATTGGGTGAGGGCCATGGCCATCGCTTCGCGTTCCTGTTCGAGCGAGTCGATGCGTTGATTGAGGGATTTCACTTCGTTTTCCACCGGGGCGGCAGCGAGTTTCGCGCGCATGGATTGAAGGTTCGCCTCGGCGTTGCGGAGCTCGCTCTTGAGCGCGTCATTTTGTCGGCGCATGTCATCGGCGCGGGATTTTTCTCGCGAGGCTTGTTCGGGCGTTTGTGATGCGAGTTCGCGCAGGCGGCGGACCTCCGCCTCCGCGGCGGCGAGGCGTTGGGTGGCAGCGGGGTCGTCTTTGATGACCGGTGACTGGGGCTTGGATGATTTCGCCACTTCTTCCGCCAATCTGCCGCGCAGCGTCTGGAGGGTTTCCTCCGCATCGTTGAGTTCCGCTTTAAGCGCCTCGTTTTGACGGCGCATGTCATCCACTTGCTGGCTGTTGCGGGACGATTCTTGTTCTTTGCGTTTTGACAGTTCGCGGAGGCGTTTGACCTCTGCTTCCGCTTCTCTGATTTCGCGCGCGTTGGTGGGATCCACCTTGATTGCGGGTGCTTCGACAGGTTTTTTTTCGGCAGCATCCGGAGATTCTACTGCCTGTTTGATTCCGCCTTCCAGTTCGGCAACCGCGTTGCGGTTGCGGTCGAGTTGCTCTTGTGCTTTTTGACTTACGCGTGAGATCGCCTCGCTGGTTTTTTCGCTTCGGGTGCCGACCATTTCCGGTTTCCATTCCGGGTAGTACTTGCGAATGGTGCCGAAGAGTTGTTGGGCTCGATTGAGTTTTTCCATGGCCCCCGCGAAATCGCCGCGTGACTCAAGTTCTTCTGAAGATCGAACCGAGAGGTAGGCTTGGAAATAGGCGTCCGACGGATCGAATTGTGCAGACTCGCCCACGGTTGGGGCCTGGCTTTGCGCCATTGTTTCACCCGCGACGGCGAGCAGGGCAAAGCAGCCGATGGCATGAGCCAAAGGGAGGGTGAAAATCCGGACCAGCATTTGACCAAAGCCTAGTGGGGCGGCTCTGGCGCGGCAAGCGGGATTCGCTTACGAGCGGGTGTCGGGGCCTCAGGGCGCAATGCTCACCGGCACCAGCAGATCGGCACCTTTCACGACGACTGTGCTTGGCTGGAGGTCGAGGCCATTGAGCGAGTTGAGCCGGTCGGTCTCGGTGCCATATTGGGCGGCGAGTTCGCCGTAGGTCATCTCGCGATCGGTGGCGATGGTGCGCGCGGAGCGTTGAGTCAAAGTCGGGTTGGCGTTGTCGTTTTCATCCACGGCATCGGAAACGCTGGTCGGCGGGCTTTGCTTTTTGTCGGCCCTGATCTCGGTGCTTGTTGCCGTCTCACTCGTTACTTCCGGCATGTTTTGCACCGAGGTTTTGCTCGAGGTGGGCAAAATAATTTTTTGACCCAGGCGCAGGGCGGTGGGTTTGACAGTCGGATTGGCGGTGATCAGCGAGTCGATCGAAACATCGTATTGCTTGGCGATTTTGGACAATGTTTCGCCGGCTTTTATCGTGTGTGTGGGGCCGTCGATAGGCGCTGGAGCGTCCGCTGTTTGATTGGGTGTGGTGGTGGGCTCTGGAGCGTTGGGCAGCTTTAGCTGCTGGCCGAGTTGGAGGATGGCGTTGAGTTGCAGGCCATTGGCGGCGGCCAGCCCGGCGATCGTGCAGCCATTGGCGCGGGCGATTTTGTCGAAGCTGTCGCCGGGGCGGACCGTGTGGACGGTGGCCGCTGCGGCGGCTTGTTCATCCTGCTGCGGCCCCGTGAGCGCAAGCGCCATGGGCGGACAGCAAGGCGCAATCAACAAACATGCAACGAATTGGATGGGTTTCATGACTCATTCAGAAATTCAAAAAGTTCGTTTTATGTCAACTGAATTTCAACATTTACGAAATAAATGCGCGAAAATCCGTATTTTTGCGAAAGATCAGGCTTTCAGAGCCCTTTGATTGCGGGATTCTCGGGCATTGCTTGCCTGGGAAAACAAAAGGGCACCCCTCTGGAGAAGGGTGCCCTTGCGGGAATTTTTATGATCTTGGGAAGCGCACCAAAGAGGCGCACGATGGATCAGGCGCGGCCCAGGTAGGAATTGTCCTCGGTCTTCACGTTGATTTTTTCACCGACATTGATGAAGAGCGGGACTTGGACGACCAGGCCGGTTTCCATGGTGGCCGGTTTGTAAACATTGTTGGCCGAGTCGCCTTTCACGCCTTCGGAGGATTCCGTGACGGTCATGGTCATCGTGAGAGGGAGCTCGACCGAGACCACGCTGCCGTCGGCGATGAGGAGGGTGTAAAGTTGGCCCTCGATGAGGTAATTTTTCACGCCTTCGATCAGGTCTTCATAGACCACGGCGTCCTCGTAGGTGTTGGGGTCGAGGAAGTGGTAGCCGCTGCTGTCCTTGTAGGAATATTCGTGCGGGGTGCGTTCGAGCACGACGCCTTCGAGCGAGTCGTTGGAGGTGAGGCGGAGGTTGAAGATTTTTTTGGTTGCGACGCTGCGGATCGACATTTGGACGTAGGACGCCATGCGTGGGGGCGTCTTGAGTTCGTGGTCGACGACGAGGCAGATTTCGTTGTTGTGACGGACGGCGTGTCCTTTGCGGAGATTGATGACGGGTGTGCTGGCCATGGGAACTGGGGTGTGGGGCTGGGGAACCTAGGGGGTGAGGGACGGGTGCGCAAGCGGTTTCAGCGGGCCTGGTTGGCGACCCAGGTGGCGAGTTTTTGGTCATCGTCGCCGGCGGCCCAGACTTGGCGGAGAAAGTCGGCCGGGTGGATATCGCCGTTGTTTTTGAGGAAATTGAGGTCACCGCCGCAGCCGTACATGATGTCCGGGTCGAGTTCGCCGCGGAGTTTGGCGCGGGCCTTGGTGAGGATTCGCGGGAGGTAGGCGATGTCGTTGAGCGTGACGCCGAAGTTGGGCAGTTCGTCATGGGTGAGGGTTTTGTCGCTTTTTTGGCATTTCTGGATGGTGTGGAAATAATCGCGGCGGACGGCGGCGATGAGCAGGGCCGTGGAGGGAGCGGGGTTTTGTTTGTCGCAGAAGTCTTCGACGAAGTCGAAAAACTCGCGGGTTTTGCAGCCGATTTCTTCGAGCAGCTGGAGGTCTGCGGTGGTGAACCACGCGTTGTAATCGCGCTCGCCATTTTGGTAGCATGCGATGCAGGTGTCGAAGAGGTGGAGAAATTGTTCGTTCCAGGTCATGGCGCTAAGTAGCCGCAGATTGGGTTTTTGGCAAGTGGTCGGGTATTCGGATTTCGGATTGCGCGCGAGGGCATGGCTGGCGAGCATGGCGGCGGATGGCATTTTCGTCGGATCGCGCATTTGAACTCATTTCCTCCGCGCATGAGCGGGGGCGCTTGGCGCATGCCTTCATGATCAGCGGCGCGCAGGGGTCGGGCAAAGAGCAGCTTGCGGCGAAGATCGTGCGGATGCTCAACGGGTCGGGTGATTCCGGCGGGATGGATTTGTTTGGCGAGCCGGTGGTTGAGGAAGTGCCGCCATTGGATGAGTTGGAAAACAGCTGGGTGCGGATTCTGCGTCCGCGGATGAAGTCGCGGCGCATCGGCATTGATGAAATTCGCAATTTGGAAGAGACCCTGCATTTGGCGGCGCCTGCCGGGACTTACAAGGTCGGTGTCATCGTCGATGCCGACCGCATGTCGGATCAGGCCTCGAATGCCTTTCTCAAGACACTCGAAGAGCCGGCGCGAAATACCTTGTTGTTGCTGCTGACGCATAATCCCCAGCGCTTGTTGCCTACGATATTATCCCGTTGTGTGCGGATGCAGCTGACGGGTGGAAGGGCGATGTTGGAGGATGGAGGAGCGGAGTTGGTGGCGGCTTTGAACCGTGCCGCGTCGAAAGGTTTTGGCACGCCGTTTGCGGCTTTGCAGATGAAGTCGGCCTTCGTTGGATTTTTGGAAGAGCGGCGCGAGCAGGCTGAGGATGCGGCCAAGGCGGCTGAGAAGGAAGAGATCGCGGCGTATCGTGACGGCACGGATGGGGCTTGGCTCAAAGAGCGGGCGGATCACCACAAGGCATCGGTCGAGGTTGAGTATCAGCATGTGAGGAGCCGGCTCTTCGATGTTTTGATGGCGTGGATGGCGGATCTTTTGAGATTGCGGACCGGATCGGGCGGATTGGATTTTCCGGCATCGGCCGAGGTTTTGCGTGTGGTGGCGCAAAAGGAAAGCGAGACGCGGCTCTTGAGGCGCATGGAGGCTCTCGATGAATTGAGGCGCACCTTGGAGACCAATGCCTCCGAGTCGCTGGCGATGGAGGTCGGGTTTCTCAAGGCCTTCGGCTGAGCGGCTTGAGAATTTTTCCGATCGTTCACGCCGACTTGTCGTTTGCCTTCGGCTTGCGAAACTCCGGCGCTTTTGGCGTCGAATCGGGCAGAACTTTTTCGATCATGTCGTTGGGGATCCATCCGCGGGTTTTTGTGGCAAAGCCGACATACGACCAGCGGCCTGATTGGTGAAGGATCGTGCAGAGCGAGCCCGGTGGGGCGTCGATCACTTCGGGCGAAGTGCGGGATGCCTCGCTGTGGAGCGTGGCGTTTTCATGGATGATCACGGCTTGCAGTTTGTCTTTGGCGAATTCGCCGTCCTTTGGATAGGCGCGCCATGCGAATGTGGCGCAGAAGGCGAGCATCGGTCCGAGGATCAGGCCGACAGTGGCAAAGTAGCGAGCGGACGAGTTGCGTTTGGTGGCGGCGATGGTGAGCAGCGAGAGGGTGAAAACCCAGAGACCCGACCACAGCAGGTTTTTCCATGTGTCGATTGAAATGCGGGCGAGGGTCGTTTGGAAGGCTGGGCGGTTGATGGTGATGGAGCCGTATTTTCGTTCGATGAAGCGAAGGTTTTGGCCGGCCTCGGCGTGTTGGGGATCGAGGTTGAGTGCGCGGCGGTAATAGAGTGCGGCGTTGCCCGGTGAGTTGCCGCGATAGCATGCGTTGCCGATGTTGTAGAGGGTGTCGGGCGTGAGTGATTCGTAGGGGGCGGATTCGAGCCAAAGCTTCGCCGCTTCGGCGTAGCGCGCTGTGTCGTAGGCGCCTTTGGCGTTGTTGGCGATTTCCGCCGCATCGGCATGCGGTGTCGTGCCTAGCATCGCGAGTGCGATCCATGCGAGTGATGCTTTGCGAAGTGTTTTGAGAATCGATTCGCGTTGCGAGCGATCGATGGGAGCGTTTGGCGGGTTGGGCTTGAAGCATTCCGCGTCGCGTTCGGCGAGGATCGCTTGGAGTTCGGGTGTGTGCTGGCTGCCGAGTTGGCGCTCGATGAATTTTCCTGCTGCGAGCAAGAAGGAAATCCTGTTGTCGGATTTCATGCGTTCGAGTTCCTTGAGTTCTTTGAGGCGTTGTTTTTTCGCATGGTCATGCGGATGGCCTTTCCGCAGGCGCATGGCGATGGCCTTGATGACGAGGATCGCGGCGATGAATCCGGCGATCGCGTGGAGCAGCCAATTTGGAAATGGTTTGCCTGATGCTTGAGCCGTGTTTGTCGAATCGATAATGCCAAGAATATCGGTCATGCGTTCGACAGGCGTATCGGCCGCAGGTGGTGGTGTGCCCGGTGCCGGCGCTTGGGTTTGTAGTGCTGGTTTCATTTGCAGCGGCGTGGGCGCGGTGGTGACCGTTTCGTAGCTTTGTTTTTTCGGGTCGAAGTAAACGAGCTTGAATCCTGGCAGGGCGGATTTCAGTTCGAGTGGCCGCATGAATTGCTGGAAGACCGTTTGGCCTGAGAGCTCGCGGCGTTCATCGCCGCGCTGGGCGGGTGAGGCATCGTAAATTTTCCATCCGTCCGCATCGAGAGGTTTCGGCGGGCGGACCGTATCGAGGTTGCCGCTGCCGCTGACGATGATTTCGACCGGAATCGGATCGCCTTCGGTGACTTCAGTTTGGCTGACAGTGGCCGAGATATTGAAATTTCCGACCGCGTTTTCAAATCCCTCCGGTGCGTTGGGTGGCAGCGGGCGAGCATTGAGTCGCAGCTCGGGAACCGAGACATTGGTTTCGAGCGTGACTCGGCGCGGGTAGCCATCGAGGACCATTTGTGTGGTGACCAGTCGGATGCTTGCGGGGCCGATGCCGATTGAGCCGCTGCGAGTTGTGGTAAGTGTGCTCGGGTAGGCGACCGAGATGCACGGCACGCCGAGCAGGTTTACATTGCCGCGCATTTGCGAGGGTTGGAAGCGCCAGCAGGTGAGTCCGTCGCGGGTGAAGTCGGGGATGCCCCAATCTTCGACAAACAGGTCGCGTGGCACGAAGAGTTTGATTTCGATGGGAATGGTTTCGCCTTCGTAAGGTTGGTTGTTCATTACCTTGAAGGTGCTTGCGTAGCGCACGCTGCGTCCGCCAATCACGGTTTCGGACCATTTCAATTCGTCGGGATTGAAGACGGAAAATTCGAGTGGTTCCGTATTTAATGACTTGCCGCCGGCGTTGACCTCGATCGACGGGATGGTGAAGTTTCCGATCTCGTAGGAGTTGACTAGGAATTCAAAAACATATTCGAGCTTTCGGCCGGGAAGGAGTCGGGTTTGTGCACCGCGCTTGGTGCTGGCGATTTGCACGCCGGGGATGTTTGGAATTTGAGGGCTTGAGCTGGGGGGGGCTCCCGAGATGCAAACTTCCAGCAATGCCTGTTCGCCGCGAGTGAGAAATCTCGATGACAGGCGGCTGATTGCTTCGGCCGACGCGACCGGAGTTGCTGCGAGCGTGGTGATGATCGCGGTGATGATGATCGTGAGGTGTTGAATCGCTCTCATGGTGTTACCAGTCTTTGGCGGGTGGATTGAATTCGCGTTGTCCCGGTGTGAGCGGGCCTTTTTCGAGGTCGGCGCTGTCTTTGAGGATGCGGCGCGCGCGTTTTTCGGGGGTCTCGTTTGGATCTTCGGCTTTCTCGCCCTTGTTCTTATCCTTGCCGGTATCGTCTTTTGGCTTTGGTTCTTTGCCGTTTGAGCCGTCCTTCTTTTTGCGTTCTTCGCCGCTTTTGTCGCCGGGTGATTTTGAGTCTTTGTTTTGTTGGTCGCCGTCCTGCTTTTCGTCTGGATTGCCATCGCCTTCGTCCGGTTGTGATTCACCTTCACCGCCGGGTTGAGGCATCGGCATGCTTTGTTCTGTCTTTTCTTTTTCCTCTTCGAGCAATTCGCGAAGGCGCTCGAGGTAGGTGATCGTCATCTGCCGGTTGTTTGTCGCGGCGTTGTTGGCAGGCATGTTGGAAATGGCCGAATCGCAATGGCGCACGGCATCCGTCCAGTTGGTGATCAATGCTTCGATTTTTTCCACTTCGCCGTCCTCTTTCGAATCCGCGATTTTTTTCAAGCGAGTGCGGACGAGTTGATCGAACTGCGCGATGTCGGGCGATGATTTTGGATCTTGCGGGTAAGCGGATCCCGCGAGTTCCAGCCAGCCGAGTTGGAAGAGCGAGTTGGCCATGCCGAGGTGGGCTTCGGCGAGAACATCGGGATTGTCGGCGTCGAGTGATTTGCTGAATGCCGAGCGTGCGGATTTGAAAGAACCTCCGCGCAGGGAGGCGATGCCTTCGCCGAGGTGGTATCGCGAGCGGAGATTCGATGATCGGGATTCCTTGGCGAGCTTGCGGTAAGTCTGTGCTGCGGCGGTGAAATTTTTTTCCGAGAGATATCGTGCCGCGTCCTTTGCATCATCGGCCTCAGAGGGACCGGGTATCAGAAAAATTGCGAGTGCGGCGGCGACCTTGCCAACCCCGCGCCAGCGGGTGCCGATGATGATTGAGGTAAAGAGGAACGCTATCGCCGGCAACAAGAACCATTGATAGTATTCGATTTTCAATTCGCGCTGGCGGCCTTCCATTTCAAACGCATCGAGTTCCTTGATCGCATTTTTCACCAGCGATGCGATATCGTCGCCTGATCCTGCGGCAGCGTATTTGCCGTTGGTGGCCTCGGCAAGATTGCGCAGGACCTCAGGTTGCAGGCGGCTGATGACTGGTTGACCGTTCTCATCGATCATGCGATTGCCGGGGAAATCGGCGTTCGGAACATAGTCGCCATTTTCAGTGCCGATGCCGATGGTGAGGATGTTGACGCCGGTCAATTTTGCTTCGTTGGCGATGTCGTCGAGTGAGCCATCGTGTTTTTCGCCATCGCTGAAGATGACGAGCGCGTTTTGTTTTTGTCCGGTTTTTTTGAGCGTGTCGATGGCCAGCTCGACTGCGTCCTTGAGGTTGGATCCGCCGAGGGTCGCCCAGTTTTCATCGATCTGTTCGACTGTTTGGCGGACGGCGGAATGGTCGACCGTGAGCGGGGCGTAAACATACGCGCTGCCGGCGAAGCCGATGATGCCTACGCGCTCGTTGGGAAGTTCTTCGAGCAGTTCGTAGATCGCGATTTTTGCGCGGGAGAGTCGGTCGGGCTTCACGTCCTGAACTCGCATGCTTCGTGAGAGGTCGAGGGCGATGAGGACGTTGCGGCTGAGAATTTTTTCCTCGCGGGTGCCTACTTTTTCCTGAGGGCGACTGAGCGCGATGACGAGACTGATGCAGGCGAGTAGTAGCATTGAAAATGAGATCCAGCGCACGATCGGGCTGCGGCGTTTGATGAGAATCGGGCGCAAGCGATTGGCGGCGAACGCCTGCCATTGCGAGCGGCGAAGGCGTGCAATCATGATGGCGAGCACTGCCAAGATGAGTGGCAGTGCCAACGCGAAGAGCCATGCTGGATGGGCGAGGTTCAAATCGGATCAGGGGGACGGGGTTGGATTGAAAGCAAGCCGCACGGCGCAGGCGAGTGCTGCAATGAGCGATGGAATGATGAACCAATGGAACAGCTCGCGGTCGTCGATGATCGTGAGGCTGCGGGCTTCGGTTTTTTCGAGTTGGTTGATGGTTGTGAATGTTTCGCGCAGGGATTTGAGGTTTTGTGCCCAGTAGTGTTCGCCGCCGGTGAGGGAGGCGATTTTCTTGAGCGTTGGGATGTCGAATTCCTGGTAGGGAAATCGCATGATGCTGCGGTCGACGCGGCCTTCTTTGGTGCCGATCGCGATGGTGTAAATTTTGATGCCGAGCGTCTTTGCGTGTTCGGCTGCTTCGACGGGCGAGATTTTTCCTGAGTTGCTTGCGCCATCGGTGATGAGGAGGATGATTTTGCTTTTCGCGTCGCGGGCATCGAGTCGCGATGCGGCGGCGGCGAGTGCCGAGCCGATGGCGGTGCCTTGTTCCTTCACTGTGCCGCGTTCGAATTGGTCGTTGAGGCGTAGTTCGTCGAGTGCGCGGCGCAGCCATTTGTGATCGAGAGTGATCGGGCTCGCATCGCGCGGGCGTCCGGCGAAGGCGACGAGGCCCATGCGATCGTCGGGTCGGCGGCTGATGAAGTCATCGACCACCGCTTTTGCGACATCGATACGTTTAGCGCGCTGGCCTTCATCGACGAAGTCATCGATGTCCATCGAGAGTGAAACATCCAGAGCGATCATGATATCGATGCCGCTGGCGCTGCGGCTTTGGTATTCGTTTCTCCAGACCGGGCGTGCCATGGCGAAGATGGCAAAGAGCAGGGCGATTGCGGCAAGGGGTAAGCTGATGCCGCCGGCGGTTTCGCGCACCTGTCGGCCTAGGCTTATGAGGATCGACAGGTTGGGAAATGTCACTGCTGCTTCGGCGCCGCGTCCGCGTCTTAAAAACAGGGCGAGCAGGAGTGGCAGCGTGAGCAAAAGCCATGCTGGTTGGCTGAAGCGGAAATGATTTAGGAATTCGCTCATGGGGCGAGTGCGGCACGGAGTGCGTGAAGGAGGTGGCGTGAGTCGCCGACGATTTTTTCGGCGTTCGCACTTGCCGCATCGGGTGCGTACTTGATCGTCGCGAGGCGGCTGAAGATCGCGGCGACTTCATCGCGCGTGGACTGCGGGATTTTTTGGAGGGCGTCGTGACGCGAGACGAATTCCTCGTGCGTTTCAAAGAGTGCGGGATCTTCGGCAGTGATCGAGAGGTACTTGCGCAAGATCATCGAAGAATCGAGAGCGGCCGTGTGGGCATCGTTGTGCGGGATTGTATCGAGCGCGGCGATGGCGTCATTGAACGCCGCTTCGCGAATGCTTGCCGGATCCGTCGCGCGTTTTAAGCGTCGGCGGATCAGCCAAACAATCAACACCACCAACAGCACCGCGCCGATGGCGATCCACAGCCATGGTGTTTCGGCTTTGGGGATCAAGGCCTCGACCGAGCTTGATTCCATCAGCTGAAAATTTTTGCTTGGAGTGGTTTCCTGCATCAGCGGGATCGTTTGCGGGCGCGTTTTTTAAGCATGCGGTGAAGCTCGAGCAGTGTGTCGTGGCGGGTATCGAGTGTGGCTGAGTCGATCGCGTGTTTTTTGAAGCAGTTTTCGATGCCTTCGTTTTGTCGTTGCGTGAGTTTTTCGTAACCCATGCGAAGGTTTGGGTTGTTGGTGTTGACGAGTGACTGCAGGCCTGTTTCGGGATCGATCAGCACCACCTTGCCGGCGCGTGGGAGTTTTGATTCGAGCGGGTCGGTGATGCGCAGCGCGATGGTTTCGTGTTTGCGTGAGAGCTTGCCAAGCGGTCGGTCGAGTTCCGGTGCGATGAAGTCGGAGATCAGGAAAACAAGCGACTTGCGGCGCAGCGTGCGGACGAGGAAATCCGATGCGGCGGCGATCGATGTGGCGGGGTGTTGCGGATCGGCGACTAGGATTTCGCGGATCATGCGCAGCAGGTGGCGAGTGCCCTTTTCCGGCGGGATGAAGAGGATCGGTTCTTCCGCAAAGATCAGCAGGCCGACCTTGTCGCCATTGTTGAGCGCGCTGAAGCCGATGGTCGCGGCTGCTTCGGCGGCAATCTCGCGTTTGCTCATGGATTCGCTGCCATAGATCGTCGAGCCCGAGACATCGATCGCGAGGACTACGCTCAGTTCGCGCTCTTCGCGGAATTTTCGCACGAAGGGTTGGTTCATGCGGGCGGTGACATTCCAGTCGATGAAGCGAACTTCATCGCCGTGCTGGTACTCGCGGAAGTCGTCGAAATCGAGCCCTTGGCCGCGGAATGACGAAAGGTATTCGCCGGAAAACGACTCGCGCACGAGTCGCCGCGCCTTGAGTTCGAGACGGCGCACGCGCGCCATCATTTCCTCGATCTGTTGCTCGTTCAGCATGGTGATCAGGGCACCGGCACCTTGGACATGATGCGTTCGATGATCGAGTCGGCACTAACCTCTTCGGCCTCGGCCTCGTAGCTGAGCAGGATGCGGTGGCGAAGCACATCGGCAGCCATGTCCTTTACATCCTGCGGGGTGACGAAGCCCCGGCCGTTCATGAAGGCGAGGGCGCGGGCGGTGAGTGCGAGGTTGATTGTGCCGCGTGGTGAGGCACCGGCGCGGACGAGGTTTTTGAGACCTGCATCGACGAGTGAGGGGAAGCGTGTCGTGTGGATGATTTGCACGATGTACTTGCGGATCGCCGGGTCGATGTGGATGTGGTTGACCGTGTCTCGTGCGGCGGCGATTTGCGCGGGCGTGGCGACCGGTTGGGTTTCGTAGGGCTTAGTCGAGGTCGCCATGCGTTCGAGGATCGCGAGTTCCTCGTCCTTGGTCGGATAGCCGACGGTGACCTTGAGCAGGAAGCGGTCGAGTTGCGCTTCGGGGAGTTGATAGGTTCCTTCCTGGTCGATCGGGTTTTGGGTGGCGAGCACGAGAAATGGCTCGGGCAGCGGGTAGGATTTGTCGCCGAGGGTGACTTGGCGTTCCTGCATGGCTTCGAGCAAGGCGGATTGCACTTTGGCCGGAGCGCGGTTGATTTCATCCGCGAGTATGAGGTTGTTGAAGATCGGGCCGAGCTTTGGTTCGAACTTCGTGATTTGCGGGTGGTAGACCATCGTGCCGACGAGGTCGGCAGGGAGGAGGTCGGGCGTGAACTGGAAGCGCGAGAAGGTGGTCGAGAGCGAGCCGGAGAGTGCTTTCACCGCCAGGGTTTTGGCCAAGCCGGGAACGCCTTCGAGCAGGATGTGGCCGTTGCAGAGGAGTCCGATCAGGAGGCGGTCGACGAGCTGGCTTTGGCCGACGAGGACTTGTGCCATTTCATCGCGGACCGATTGGATCCACGGGCTGGTTTCTTGAATTTGTTTTTGTAGATCTTCTGGAGTCATGAGTGATGGTGCGATGAGTGTGCCATGCCGGGTGGTTCCCGCAACCTACAAAGCGATGGAATGGTAAAACTTTGCCCAAAAAACTTGGGTTGCGCGAAAGGCAGCTACTGGAGCTCAGGATGCGATCGTCGCGACACGGGCGAGGATGTCCTCGATGTTGGCCAGCCGTCCGATGCCTTCGTAGCCGCAGGCGAGTTCGCCCTCGGCGGGGTCGATGAATTGGCATCCGTCCTGTTTCAACTGCGCGACATTCCGTTGGGTCGCAGGGTGTTGCCACATTTTGCCGTTCATCGCGGGGGCGATCAGCACCGGCGTGCTGCGCGGCAAGGCGAGGTAGACCGAGGTGAGCGGATCGGGCGCGAGTCCGTTGGCGAGTTGGCCGAGTAGGTTGGCCGATGCCGGTGCGAGCAGGAGGAGGTCGGCCTTGTCGGCGAGCTCGATGTGGCCGGGTTTCCAGGAATTTTTTTCGTCCTCTAGAGTGACGAGCACCGGCTGACGCGTGAGGGTTTGGAGTGTGAGGGGGGAGATGAACTCCGTCGCGGAACGGGTCATGACCGCATGGACCGTGTGGCCTTGCTTGACCAATTGCGAGGCAAGGTCTGCCGCCTTGTACGCGGCGATCGAGCCGGAGATGCCGAGGACGACGTTCACGAATCCAGCATAGCGCGAGAGAAGGGCAATGCAATGAATAAGCGGTGTGGCTTTTCTCGCCAGTGCTGGCGTGTTGCAAGCGTCACCCGTGTCGTTATGGTTCGCTCAATCGCGCTATCAGCGTGGCAGCATGATCTCTTCCTCTTTGAGGCCGGTGAGCTTCGAGAGTTGGGTGATCATGCGGCGCAGGGTGATGAAGAGGAAAACAAGAATTGGCAGGCCAATGACAGCGAAACCCCAGCCGGTCAGTTTGGCGACTTGCTCGTTGTAGAGCTCGCGGGCATTGGCGGCGGTGTGGTCGAGGTCGCCGAGAAAATACAGGGCGAGGCCGAAGTTAAGCAGTGTGCTGATGAAAAATGACGCCGCGAAAAGCAGGGTCGCTTGGAAAATGATTTTCTCATATCCAACCCGGGCGTTTTTGGCGTCGATTTCTTTTTCAATACGGGCGATGTCGAACATCGTGTCGCTGTAGAGAAATGTGCGGAGAAGTGGAGTCGAAGTGAAGTGTGATCCGATCACGGCGATTCCGAGAATGAGGGGAATGGACGCTTCCTTGAGTCCGAAAAGCACATCGGCATTCGGCTTGATGGTGCCGTCTTCGTTCCAGAGGAAAATGGTGAGTCCGCCGGTGAGCAGAACGGAAACCAATCCAAGAGCGGAAAAGAAATTCGCTTTGCGGGTTTTGATGAAATGGCGGATGCCGTAGGCAATGGGAAATGCCAATGCGACCATGAGCGCCTTGACGGGACCGATGTGCCAAGGCTGGACGGCCTTGCCAATGGAGCGTTGGAACTCCGGGTCTTTGCTCAAGTAACTGAGAGCAAGGACCGGAATCAGCACATTGACCAGCACATTGGCCAGCGGGTGCTCTTGTTGATCTTGTTTGGCGCCCATGGGTTCAGCCTGTGCAAAATGGATTTCAAAAACAAGGCGGTTCCGGTGTTGGAACCGCCTTGTCGGTGAGTGGATCAAACTGTTCCGAAGATCGTGCGTCCGGTTGAACGCAAGTCGTCGCAGGCGGTTTTCATGCGCTCGCAAAGACCGGCTTCGGCTTTCTTGAGATACGAACGCGGGTCGTAAGTTTTCTTGTCGCCGACTTCGCCATCGATTTTGAGCACGCCTTCGATGTTTTGGCAGATGTGGGTGACGATCGGGCGGGTGAAAGCGTATTGCGTGTCGGTGTCGATGTTCATTTTCACCACACCGTAGTCGAGGGTCTCGCGGATTTCCGAAAGTTCTGAGCCGGATCCGCCGTGGAAAACGAGGTCCATTTCGGCGCCTTTGCCGTGTTTGTCCATGACGGCCTTTTGGCCATCGCGCAGGATCGTGGGTTTGAGTTTCACTGCGCCGGGTTTGTAAGCGCCGTGAACATTGCCGAAGGTTGCGGCGAAGAGGAAGCGTCCGATCGGTTGCAGCGCCTCGTAGACGGCGACCATGTCCTCGGGGGTGGTGTAAAGTTTTTCAGCGGGGACGCCCGAGGTGTCGTGGCCATCTTCTTCGCCGCCGACCACGCCGGCTTCGACTTCGAGGATGATGTCGAGTTCGGCGCATTCCTTGAGAAGCTTCTTCGAGAGGTCGAGGTTTTCGGCGAGCGGCAACTCGGAGGCGTCGAGCATGTGGCTTTGGAAAAGCGGGCCCTTGCCGGCGGCGATGCGTTTCTTGGATGCTTCAAGCAGTGGGCGAAGAAAGGGATCGACCTTCTTCGGGTGGCAGTGGTCGGTGTGCAGGGCGATGAGCACATCGTGTTTTTCGGCGAGCAGGTGAGCGGCTTCGGCGAGCACGATGGCACCGTAGGCGGCGTCCTTCACCGCGGTGCCGGAGGCGAATTCACCACCACCGGTGGAAATTTGGATGATGCCGTCGGACTTGGCTTCGGAGAATGCGCGGAGTGCGCCATTGATGGTCGTGATCGATGTGACATTGATCGCGGGGTAGGCATAACCACCTTTTTGGGCGGCATCCAGCATGGCACGGTATTGGGCAGGTGTGGCGATTGGCATGGCGGCGTTGGCGTAAACGACCGGCAGGCTTTGAACAAGCCGGAATCGCATGAAAAATTCCAAAATAACTCCAATTAATCCCAAAATTCTTCTAAACCCTTTCGCTTGCCAAGGCATAGCTTTAGGGATCTAAATGCTCTGCATGAGTAATGAATTGCCGATCGTGTGCAAGCCGACTCGCTGGTTCATCTCGCGGGTGTTGCTGATTCTTTTGATGCTTGTGGTGTTCGCGGTGTTGTTTTTCATCGATGGTTCCACCGGCTACCGTGAGAAAAACATGGTTTATTTCCTTCATCGGAATTTTCAAACTGCCAACGAGCAGTTTGCCTCGATGAAGGCAAAGGGTGGGCTGACTCCCGAGTCATGGAAAGAGCACGCCGCGAAGCAATCGGTTCAGTTTCCCAGTGATCAATCGACCTTGCCTGCAAATCTGAAACTGCCAATGCCCTGGCCTGAGGTTCTGCATGATTACGACAAAATGCTGCCGATGCAGTGGAACAAGCTTTGGCTTGAGTATTCCGGCAAGGAGGGACTGAGTTCCAATCCGCCCGAGCAGCCGTATGATGCCGGAAAAATCCATGAGCAATGGGTGGTGTTCTGGATCTGCATCGGGCTCTCTGGGTTCGCAATCTTCATTTTCCTGCGTACCATGATGCGTCGGATCGAGGGCGACGAAGAGGGCGTGAGATCGCAGCAGGGGAAAAAGATTTCCTACGCCGCGATGAAACGCCTCGATTTGCGCAAATGGGCCAGTAAGGGATTGGCCTTCATCGATTACGATGATGAGTCCGGCCAAGGCAGGATACGCATCGATGGTCTCACGTATGGCGGATTCAACCTTGCCCATGGGGAACCCGCCGAGAGCCTGATGAAATTGATCCGCTCGAAATTTTCCGGTGAGATTGTCGACTACGCCATGGCGTCGGAGGCGGCAGATTTACCCGAGGAAAAGTCCGAAAATTCCTGAGCCAGCCAAGTCAATCACCGAAATCGCCATCAGATTTCATTTTATGGATTGCCAAGCCCGACCTTAAGACACTAAGCATCTCCAACTCCAACTCCAACCACCCCTACCATGTCAGACAAAAGTATCGAAGACCGTGTAAAGGACATCATCGTCGACCAGCTCGGCGTCAACGCCGACCAAGTCACCCCAGAGGCCAAATTCGTTGAAGACCTCGGAGCCGACTCGCTCGACACTGTTGAACTGGTGATGGCCTTTGAAGAGGAATTCGATATCGAAGTGCCTGATGAAGAAGCAGAGAAGCTTCAGGCCGTTGCCGATGTCATCAGCTACATCAACAGCCAGCAGGGCTAAGCCGCCCCCTTGCAACAATTTCCAAGGGCGGGCTCCTTCGTGGTGTCCGCCTTTGTTGTTTTCGTTGAAAATCCCCCGAGCCGACCGATCATCATTTTGCCATGCATTCGCAGGACGACATCCAATACGCGCTAGAAACGACGAAAGTATTGCGTGAGCCGGATCACCGGATCATGACTTTTGGCGAGACTCGGTTCGAGTTTCAGCTTATCAGCGAGCTCATGGACCGGGCTGGCGAGGTGCGTATCCGCACCGGTGAGGTGGAGGCCCAGCGGCCGAGGATTCTCAAGCCAGAAGCGTTGCGGGACATTCAATTTGAGGGATTTGATTCCACGGCGCGCGAGAGGTTTGACGAAATGGTCGAGAAGTTCCGCTCGCAGGGGAGGGATTTGGCATTTTTGCAGTATGGTTTTCATTTTCGCCGCAGTGCGGTGCACGAGGAAATCGTATGCGACCACATGGATGCTGTGCGTGAGCGCGTGATGGAGGACATACGGCGCACGGGCAATCCCTCGCGAGCGATAATCGAAGGGGTGGATGATGCGTGGGAGGTATCGATTCTCAAATTTTCGTTTGAGATGATTCAGCGCTCGCATGAGATCAACGCGTTCGATTTCAAGCGGCGTGGATTGATCTGAAAGCAGCGGTCATGAGAATTGGGACCTTATGCAAGGCAAGCGCGGTATTGCTTATGACGGGTCTTGTTGCATTCAGTGGAGCTATTGCCTATCACGCTTTCGTCGATTCGCTTGGCGGTTTTTTTGAAAAGGTTGTTCCTGTCAAAGAGAGGGTTGCAGCCGAGCGTGCATCGGAAAAATTGGCTGCGGTGGTGGCTGCGAAAAGTGTGCCTGTGATTGATCCGGGAGATCAGTTTTACGATGCGGCAAGACGCCTGATGGCTGAAGGTAAACACGTTGAAGCTCGGGAGAAACTTGGCATGATTATTGTCAATCACCCATTGTCCGGCAGGGCGCGCTCAGCGAGGATGATCGTGGGCGAGATGAATCTCGACGAGCTGTTTTCGGTCGGGCGAATTGAAGGCAAGGTTTTCCATTACATGCAGCGCGGCGAATCATATGAGCAGGTTGCGGAAAAATGCCGGAGCAATCTGGATTGCCTTCTGTCTCTCAATCCATCCGTGGATTTGCGGCGCAGCAAGGAGGGTGAGCGGTTGTTGGTCTTGCCCTTGGATTTTCATTTTGTGTTGGAGATTGAGAGAAAGGTGATTTCGGCATGGAATGGCGGGCGATTTGTCTGCGAGTTCGCGGTTTTGCAACTTGTCGACAGGATGGCGCGGCAGCGCGGGGGGTATTTCATCGAATCCAAGGTCGCCGGTTCGTCTGATTTGAAGCCGCGTGTTGGCACGGCAGAGTACAGGTCGGCGACCAAGGCCATCTGGCTTGCCCGGCCAACGCTCAAGATTCAGGGCTGGGATGGCGAGGGAGATCCGCCGGAGGGTGCGGTGTTGCTCGCGAGCGCCGACATGGAGGAACTTTTTCTGCTGACCCGTCCAGGCAACAAGATGGAAATCCGCTGATCTTCGGTGGCTGCACATCCTGTCTTGCATCCGCAGCATGGAGTCGTGAAACTTTGCCCATGCAGCTCCTCGACTTCGAAAAGCCGGCAGCGGAACTTGAGCGCGAACTGGAAAAACTTCGCGCCAAGGCGGCCTCCCAGGATATTGATCTTTCGGCCGAGATTTCCACGATGGAATCGAAGCTCGCGGAGACACGCGCACGGATTTATGAAAATCTGACTCCCTGGCAGCGCGTGCAGATCGCGCGTCACACCTCGCGTCCCTTCATGTTGGATTATGTTGCGCATGCCTTCACGGATTTCTGCGAGCTGCATGGCGACCGTCACATTGGGGATGACGCATCGATGCCGGGTGGATTTGCGCGGCTGGGAGATCGGCGGGTGGTGGTGATTGGTCATCAGAAAGGCCGAGACACCAAAGAGAATCTCAAGCGCAACTTTGGCAGCGCGCATCCCGAGGGTTATCGCAAGGCGCTTCGCCTCATGAAGCTGGCCGAGAAATTCGGCTTGCCGGTGATCGCGTTGATCGACACGCCGGGTGCATTTCCCGGAATCGGCGCCGAGGAGCGCAACATCGCCGAGGCGATTGCGTTCAACCTCAGGGAAATGATGCTGCTAAAGGTGCCGATCGTGGCAGTCGTGCTCGGCGAGGGTGGATCCGGTGGTGCGTTGGGAATCGGCGTCGCGGACCGCGTCATCATGCTCGAGAATGCCTATTATTCGGTGATCAGCCCTGAGGGATGCGCCGCGATTTTGTGGAAGCATCGCAAGCACGCGCCGGAAGCTGCCGAGGCGATGAAGCTTGTTGCGCCGGATCTCAAGAAACTCGATCTCATCGATGATGTGGTGCCCGAGCCAAGAGGCGGCGCTCATCATGATCATCAAGCCACGGCCACCGCATTTCGCGATGTCGTTTTGCGGCACTTGGATGAGCTGGAAAAGATGAGCGTTTCAAAATTGCTCGACGCCCGCTACGACAAGTTCCGCAACTTTGGCGAGTGGGAGAGCAAGGCTTGAATGGTCAAGCGATCGCGACCAGCGGGGCTTCGTCGCTTTTGAGTTCATCGAGCAGCTTGGCGATGCACTTCGAGTGGCCTGGCAGAACGAGACCGGGCCTGATTTCGGCCAGTGGCTGAAGCACAAAGCGGCGTTCATGCAGTCGCGGGTGCGGGAGAATGAGGTCGGGGGAGTTGCACCGTTCATCGCCGAGATAGAGGATATCGACATCGATCACGCGCGGTGCGTTGCGTTGCGGATTGGTCGTGCGGCCCATGGATTTTTCGATCGCGCGTGTTTGTTCCAAAAGTTCCGCGGCAGTGCCATTGAATCCGAATTCGACCACCGTGTTGAGAAAGTCCGGCGAGTCGGGTGGGCAGTGGAGCGGTTCGGTTTGGTAAACAGGGGCTTTGAGAAATGGCTCGTTTTGAAGGGCGATGTCACTGAGTAAACGGATTGCCTCAATGAGGTTCGCTTTGCGGTCGCCGAGATTCGACCCGAGTGCGATGCCTGCGCGGGGCATGGTCAGTCGGTGAGGTTTTCCATCTTGTTGATGCCATAGGCCTTGGCGATGCGTGCCTCGGCTTCGGCGATTTTGGCGGCGGGGATCACCACCGGCCTGTCGGCACCGAAGAGCTCGATCACATGGAACTCGGGCGCTTTTTCCGGATGAAGGAGATCGTATGCGTGTTTCAAATCGTTGACTTCGACGCCGTTGATTTTGTCCACTGCGAAGCCGGAGAAATCACCCAGGTGACTGGTGATCGGATCGCTTTCGACGCGGGTAAGAATTACCACATCGCGATGTTTATGAAACAGTCCCTTCGGCATGTAGTCGGTGTAGAGTCGGCGTACCGTCACATCGTCAAATTTTGCCGAAGCGAAAAGGTTCGTGTCGAGTGGTTGGAAGACGAGACCACCAAAGACGATGTATCTTGGATTTTTTTCGTATTCGATCGCATACATGCGCGACGCCGGCACTGTCTTGAGAGAAATTTCCACATCGTTCCATGCTCCCTCGCGCAGGAAGCGGACCTTGACCTTGTCGCCTGAGAATTTGCGTTCGGAGATTTCGTTGAGGTTCACTGTTTCGCCATCGATTTTGACCATGCCGGCGCTGTCGACCTTGTAGCCATCGAGTTCGGTGACCACATCGCCGGGTTGGAGAAATCCGTCGCTGGCGCTGGTCGCGATCACGCGGGTGACCAGCACGCCGATGCCGTCATCGGGCAAGCCAAGCGCCGATCGCATGGCCGGGTTGTGAAGCGGAAATTCCGAAAAACCGAGGTCGACATAGTGGTCGTATTTTCCGTCCTCGATGTCCTTGAGAAAGCGTTTGATGACTGGAGTGGGGATGATGTAGCCGGTGTTGTCGGCCTGGCGCAGTCCTTGGAAGGCGACGCCGATGACCTTGTCTCCTTGGATCACGGGGCCACCGGAGTTGCCGGGGTTGATGGCGGCATCGATCTGGATCGCGAGGTGCGAATCGGCGCGGGTGTGCGAGTAGGTTTGGAAGTCGATGCGCGAGACCACGCCGCGGGTGACCGAGATGCGATCGCCGCCGATCGGGTAGCCGATCACGCGGACCTCTGATTCGAGGCTTGGCACGTCGCCGAATGCGAATGTGGGAAATGATTCGAAGTCCTTGAAGTTTTCGACAGAGAGCAGGGCGAGATCGCAATCGTGTGCGATGTGTTCGACCTTGGCTGGGTATTTCACCGGACTGCCGTGCACGGTGATGAGCACGCGGCGGGCGTTGGAGACCACATGGGCGTTCGTGAGGATGCGGTTTTTGCCGATGATGAAACCGGTGCCGATGCCGCCACCGAATCGGCCGGAGTTCCATGGGGTTTGGTAGTCGGGCACCTGGGTCGAGACCTCGATGCGCAGAACCGAGCGGTAGACATCGGACGGAGCTGCAAAAACGGCGTTTGCCAGCAGGGCGAAAAGTGCGAGGTGAATCAATCGCATGGGAGTGCCCAAGGATAGGGCGAGCCGTGATTGTGGCAAAGGAAATTTGGGTTTTTGGTGGCTGGCGAAGGAATCGGCGCTTGTGGGTGCATGTTCGTGGCGATACACCCGCGGCATGGAGCATCATGTTTATTTCTGGCTCAAGGATGGGCGGCAAAATGCGGCGGACTGCGCGGAATTCGAAAAGGCGCTGGCCGATCTTTTTGAAATGGATCTGGTGGCTGGTGGCCGCTGGGCCGTGCCTGCCAAGGTGGAGATCAGGCCGGTGGTCGACCAGTCGTGGGACTACGCGTTGAGCATGCAGTTTGCCTCGCTTGAGGATCACAATGAGTATCAGGCGCATCCGTCGCACAAGGCTTTCATCGAGGCTTACCGCGAGTGGTGGGCCAAGGTGCTGGTGACTGATCTGGCTTGAGGTTAATGCCGGATTTTATCGGCTGGCAATGCCGTGATCGTGTGGGATGCTGGAGGCGTCGACCGTGTCCGATCTTTTCTCCACTCCCGCTACGACCGCCCGCAAGGGTGATGCTCCAGAGCCGCTTGCTTCGCGCATGCGGCCGCGGTCTTTGGATGAGGTGGCAGGGCAGCTTCACATTTTGGGCGAGGGGAAATTGCTGCGGCGTGCAATCGAATCGGATCGTTTCACCTCGCTGATTTTTTATGGTCCGCCCGGCACGGGAAAAACATCGCTGGCCGGTGTGATCGCGCGGACGACCGGTTCGCGATTTGAATCGCTCAATGGCGTTGAGTCGAATGTCGCCGAGATCCGGGCGAGGATTGATCAGGCCCGCACCTGGCGTGAGCTGAGGGGCGAGACGACGATTTTGTTCATTGATGAAATTCATCGTTTCAACAAAGCGCAGCAGGATGTGCTCTTGCCGCACATTGAGCGCGGGGTGGTGAGGTTCATTGGTGCGACGACGCACAATCCGTATTTTCATGTCAATTCGCCGCTCGTTTCGCGCTCGCAAGTTTTTCAACTCGAGCCGGTGCCGGTCGATGAGGTCGTGCGATTGTTGCAGCGGGCCTTGACGGATGAGGATCGAGGTTTTGGTGGGAAATTGGTCGAGGCAAGTGCCGAGGCCTTGGATCATCTTGCGGAGAAATCCGATGGTGATGCGCGCAAGGCGCTGACCGCGCTTGAGTTGGCGGTGATGACCACGCCGGCGGATGAGGATGGCGTGATTCGGGTCACGCTTGGGGTCGCCGAAGAATCCATTCAGCGCAAGGCGGTGGTTTACGATGCCGATGGCGATGCGCATTACGACACGGCTTCGGCATTCATCAAATCGATTCGCGGTTCGGACCCTGATGCCGCGCTTTATTGGCTCGCCAAGATGTTGCATGCCGGTGAGGACCCGAGATTCATTTCACGGAGGTTGGTGATTGCCGCATCGGAGGACATCGGGCTTGCGGATTCGAATGCCTTGCGGGTCGCCTTGGATGCGCATCATGCTTTGGAATTTGTCGGCTTGCCCGAGGGGCGGATTCCGCTGGCGCATGCCACCGTGTATTTGGCGACGGCGCCGAAATCGAATACCGCATACGCGGCGTTGGGCAAGGCGATGGCCGACATCGAGCAAGGCCGAACTTTGGCGGTGCCGCCGCATTTGCGCACGGCGACGCGCAAGAAACTTGCGGCGGCTTCGGGTGAGAGCGAGTCCAAGCTGCAGTATTTTTACTCCCACGATTTCGAGGGCGCTTATGTGCCGCAGTCGTATTTGCCGGAAGGCCGCGTTTATTACGAGGCCGGTGACCAGGGCATGGAGAAGCGTATCAGGGAGCGGCTTGATTACTGGCGTGCCTTAGCGAAGTCCGAGAATGGCGGCGGCGGTCACGAAGTAGATCAGCATGCCGGAGATGTCGACGGTCGAGGCCAGTGACGGTGATGAAACGACGGCCGGGTCGAGTTTGATTGCGCGGGCACCGAGTGGCAGGAGCGCGCCGAGGACGGTGGCGGAGAGTACCTGCAGTGTGATGGCGGCGGCCACGGCAAGCGCGAGGTG
>JAGWXY010000021.1 GCA_018969605.1 Verrucomicrobiota bacterium
AGCCCTCGAAGCGAAGGAAAACGGCACCGTGTTGCCCGATCTTGGCATGGCGGAAATGCTGCGCTGTCGCGTGCGGTATTTCACGGATGGCGCGGTGATTGGCAGCAAGGCATTTGTCAACGAAGCCTTCGCCGGTGCGAGAGAGCGCTTCAGTTCGAAACGCAAAGACGGCGCGCGAAAATTGAGAGGCAGCGCGCGACCAGCAGCCGGCACGCTATGGAGCGCCCGGGATTTGCGCGTTCGCTTATAGAGCGTTTGGCCAAATCTCTAGCCAGTGTTTGTGGTAAAGAAAAAACGGCCCGGTATATCTACCGGACCGTCAATCATGAAACCACAATGATAAAAAACGAAAGAGAGCAGGCGCTTAGAGCAGGCCGGCTTTTTGCAGCGTCTGGAGGGCGCCGTTTTTGTTGATGGTCTTGAGTGCGCGGCAGCTGAGTTTGAGGCGCACATAGCGGCCGAACTCAGGAATAAAGATGCGCTTGGTCTGGAGGTTGGGGGAAATCTTGCGCTTCACGACTTTGGTGACGTGACGGCCGATACCGCCTTTTTTCTTGGCCAAACCGGAGCGGTGAATTCTGCCGCCGGAGCGGACGCTGGTTCCTCGGATGATGCAAATACGGGCCATGGCTTAAAAAGTGTTTTGGTTGCGGGGCGCGAAGAATGGCGATCGGGCTGGACCCGTCAAGACGAATCGTGCGTTAAAATCACGATTTTTCCGTCCTCTGGTGCCTGAGCCGCTTGAGCCAGCGCTCGATGTCCTTGAAAATGGCCTCTTTTTTCTCATCGTACATGAGCAGGTGGTAGGCATTGGGGTAATTTCGGTAGGTCACCGGTGTCCCCGCGGAGATGCGGGCCACAAAGCCGCGTACATCCGAGTCATTGTTGAAGAAATCCTTGCCGCCGTGTAGGACCAGCACCGGCTTGCGGAAGCTGGCGGCGCAATCGTTCATGCCGTTGATGTGTGAGGCTAGAGCCCCGATCAGGCGCAGCGTGTGCTGGCGGATGTGATAGGGGTTTTTCAGCGCCTGCTCGGCGTGATGAGATTTTTGTGTCATTTGGACATCCTGGTTGCCTGCAAGCATGTCGAGCGAGATGCGTGCCAGCGGCAGTGTCGTCGCGGCGATCTGCACCAGCCCGGGGGTCCACGCCGGAATGTCGTCGCGGAAGCGGACGATGGGGGAAGAAAGGATGAGCCCGTCGCAAGGGGCTTGATCGGGCGGGGCTTGGCGCCAAGCGTGTGCGGCGATCAGCGCGCCCATGCTTTCGCCAAACCACACGACCTTGGCATCCGGGTGGCGTTCGCGCACAAGGCCGGTGAAGGCGAAAAGGTCGCGGTACCAGTCACGCGGGTCGCCGATGTCACCGCGGCGCGCGAAAATCGGGTCGCTGCCTTGGCCGCGGATTTCATAGGCATAGAGCGCGGTGGTCGGTTGGTGCTTCAGCAGGTGCTGGCCGAGATTGTTGTAATCGATGGAGGCGCCGCAAAATCCATGGATGCCGATTACCACCACCTCGGGTTCGTATTTTTCGGAGATCCATTTGCGGTAGCCGAAAGTTTCGCCCTTTGCGCCGGCGGTCGTCGGGTTTTGAACCACGACCGGTCCCGGCGCGCAGGCCCCCATGCACAAGGCCATAGCCACGATCGGCCAAAGTCTCGCAGGTAGTCGGTCTATCACGGCAGCAGTTTCGCCGAGTCCTGCAAAAAGGCAATGCCGGATGGCGCAGCAGCGCTTGCTCTCCCACGCGAAAAATCGCGCGGAAATCCGGAGAATTCCATTTCATTTGAAACGGATCCGAATACGATATTCGCCACTTTCGATTCATTCGTTATGAAATCATTCATGTGCGCCGCATCGACGTTTTTTGTGTCGGCAATGATGTCGCCGGCTTCGCCCCGGCTGGTGGTTTCGACGCCTTCGTTGGTGCCGGAGTCGACCATTGATCTGGTGCTTGATCTGCCAGCCGTAGCCGCGGGCGATTTGGGCAAAGAGTTGAAGAATGATTGGTTCGTGGTTGAGCCGGACCTTCCGGGCAAGCTGCGTTGGAAGGCACCGAATGTTGCGGAGTTCATTCCCGCACGCTGTCCGGCAATTGGTGCGAGCTATGAGTTTTCGATGATGGGTGGCAAGAAGCACCTCGATGGTTCGGCAGTGCCTACGGGAAAATTTGCAGAGCTGAGTGCCGAAGATTTCCGCTCGCTCAGTGTCAAATGCCCGGCGCTCTGGCAGGCGGATTTTTCTCCCTCCACGGCGGAGTTGATCTTGGCTTTCAATGATGAGGTCGACCCCAAAGCGGTGGCGGCCCATGTGTCATTTGTTCCGGTGAACGGGCCGCGCGTTGCGGCGAAAGTCGAGCGCCCAACCAAGATGATGGATGATTTTTTCGCAGGCATTGATACCCGCATTTGGAAAGCTCGATGGAGTGAGAGGTTGGGTGAAAAGCACGATGATTCGGGCGAGTTTTTGAATCTGGTTGTGGTCAGGCCCGAGACACCCTTGCGGCATGACAAGAATTGGCGCCTTGTGATTTCCGCAGGGCTACCCAATGCGTCTGGCACCGCAATCTGTGAAACGGGGAGAGATTATGCGATTGGTGAAATTCTTCCTTTCGAGATTAGAAAAATCAAAGGCGAGACCATAATCGATGAAGGGCGTAGGATCGCGATCGAGTTCACGCATCGAATTCCACCAGGCCTTTCTCCGGAAACGCTTGCGACCAAGCTCGCCATCAATCCATCGCCGCCAGGGATCATGCGCTTCAAGGTTGATGGCGGAACGCTTTACATCAGCGGCGACTTTTCGCTGGCGGACAATTACGATGTGTCGTTCAAGGGGCCTTTTGAATCCAACGATGGCTTGCCGCTCGATTCGGGCGGCTCCGCGTTGGTCACATTTTCGCATCTCGGTCCGAGTCTCGCATTGCCTTCAACCAACGAGGCGCAGCTTGCCGCAGGCTTGCGCAACTATCACATGGAAACGGTCAACCTCGCCAGTCTTCATGTGCGAGTGAAAAAGCTCTGCGGTGTGGACCTCATTCGCGCCTATCAGGGATATCGTCGATACACCGGAGTCGGCCACGATGCGGCGCGCATTTCACCGCCAGCGCTGTTGCCATGGGATATGGTCGCCGGTGAGACAGTCGCCGAGCGTGAGATCGTGTTGGGCAATCCGATCGATACCTCGAAGCAGGTCACATTGAATTGGGATGAGTGGCTGCCAAAGTCGTCTGATGGCTCGTCATATTTTCTCGATGTCGTCGGAGTGCCGCATGCGAAAATCACAGATCCTGCAAAGCGCGGTGCCCAAGCGATCATCCAACTTACCGACATCGGCCTTGCGTGGAAATTTACCGGCAAGGAATCGCTCATTTATGCCTTTTCCTGTGAAACCGGCGCACCAATGCCGGGCGTGAAGCTCGAGCTTTTCGGTGAGGATGCCGCATCCATGGGCAAGGTGGTGACGAATGACCAAGGCCTTGCGACCATCGAGCGCAATGATGGCTTGAGGCATCTGCTTGCTACGCGTGGCGCGGATTCATTTGTGACGGCCTTCGACTCGACCATCGACACGGTTGGCATGTGGAATTTTCCGGTGCGATATCAATGGGGCAAGCCGCCCGAAATGTCGCGAAAGGTCATGCTCTTCACCGACCGCTCGCTGTATCGTCCTGGCGAAACAGTGAGGCTCAAGGGCATCATCCGATCGCTTCGCGGCAACGCGATCGGGATGGATGAGTTGCCACCCGCGAGGTTGGTGCTGCTCGATCCCGAGAACCGAGAAATTCTCAACGAGCCGATCACGATTTCCGCCAATGGTTCTTTTGACTTCAGCCACAAGCTCGCACCATCCACGGTTGGCGAGCATCAGATCCGACTCGAGTTTCCTGAAGAACTGCGCGCGGCAGATGAACTCAAGGCAAAAGAGGGCGACTGGTATGAAATCGAATCGATGTTCAACAACGCGAGGCATGTCATTGCCTTGCAGGTGCAGGAATTCCGGCGCAACGCGTTTGAGATCACCCAAAGCATCGCAAAACCGGAAACCGGCGCGAAGTCGGTGACGGCGGCGCTCGCTGCGAAAACTTATCAAGGCCAAGCAGTCGCCATCGGGTTCGTGCGCCATTTTTCACGAGTGAGTCCGGTGAATCCTTACCCTCAGCGCTTTCGCGATTTTCTGTTTGGCAATCATCGCGACGAGGATCGGGCTTATTGGTATCATTACTTTGGCGACCAGGGGCGTTCTGATGAATCCTTCGATGCCGCTGCGGTCCAGAAGCAGGGTGATGCAAAGCTCGCCTCCGATGGCACGGCTCGCATCGGGGTTGAGATCCCGCAATCGGAATTTCCGAGCGCGCATGAAGTCACCATCTCCTCCGATGTGACGGATGCAAATCACCAGACACTCAACTCCGTGTCATCGGTGACCGTGCATCCGGCGTCGGTGTATGTCGGCATTTCGCGTGTCGATCAACTGGTGCGGATCAATGAAGAGCTGCCGTTGAAAATTGTCGCGATCGGCACTGATGAGCGCCCGTTTGCTGAGGCGCTGAAATTGACCGCAACGCTGACCCGCGAGGTGAATTCGGCGATGAAGACGCGCACGAACTCCGGCGAGATTGCGACCCGCAACGAGGTGACTGAGGAGTTGGTTTCCACCAGCGAGCTCACGCTCGATCCGAACGCATCATTGCGCGACGGGCAGCTCTTCGGCATCACGCCTACATCACCCGGCCGCCATTTTCTCACGCTGCGCGGCACGGATCCCCAAGGGCGTGCATTCGCCACGGTCGTGCAATTCCAAGTTTACGGCTCTGACGAATTTCCGTGGAAGTACGAAGAGGGCATTCGGGTCAAAATGCTGGCGGAAAAAAAATCGTATCAGCCCGGAGAAACCGCACGTGTGTTGGTGCTCTCGCCGATCGAAGGCACGGCCTTGGTGACCGTCGAACGCGAGAAAGTGCTGCGTTCATTTTTCACCCAGCTCAAGGCGGATCAGCCGGTGATTGAGGTGCCGCTCGGCGATGAGGATGCGCCAAATGTCTATGTGTCGGTGTTGATCGTCAAAGGCTCGAAAGAATCCGCGCGCAAATTTCCCGAGCCGCAGCTGCGTTTGGGTTACTGCGAGCTGACGGTCGAGAATCGCCGCGACCGCCTCAAGGTCGAGATCGACAAGCTTGCGACGGATGCGCGGCCTGGTGACGAGTTGACGCTGACTGGTTCGGTGTTGCTGCCCGATGGCAAGCCGGCGATTGGCGCGGAGGTGACGCTCTATGCCGAGGATGAGGGCACGCTTGCGGTGATGGGCTATGAAACGCCGAAGCCGATGGATTTCTTTTACGATCCGCGGATTCTCGCGGTGAGCGCGGGGACTTCGTTTGAATCGTTCATTCCGGAAGACCTCGAATCGCAGGATTTTCACAACAAGGGATTCTTCGTCGGCGGTGGTGCGGATGCGGCGGCCTTAGCCGAATTGTGGCGCAAAAATTTCGATCCTTGCGCGACATGGGCACCCGCGTTGGTAACGGATGACGCGGGAAAATTTCGTCATGCGTTCAAGTTGCCCGATACGCTGACGCGTTATCGCCTGATCGCCGTGGTGCATCATGGGGTCGCGAGTTTCGGTCATGGGGAGTCATCCATGGTCGTGAAAAAAGATCTCATGATCGAACCGAAGGTGCCGCGTTTTGCGAATCAGTCGGATGCCATTAACCCGCAAGTCCAAGTGGTGAATGCGTCACGGTTTTCGGGTACATGGAGGATTGAGTTCAATGCCCACGCGGCGAATGGCACGCCGGTTTGCAGGGCGCAGGGAAAGGACATCGAGATCGTCTCGCTCACTCCCGGAGCTTCCGCGACGCTGGTTTTTCCAGTGCTGGCCGAAATTACCGGTGAGGCGGTGATGACATGGAAGGCGACGCCGGTGTCGCTCGAGAATGGCGCGCTTTCCGCCGAGCTCACGCGTCAGCTTTCCGATGCGGTCGAATCCCGTTTTCCGGTGCATTACCCAGCGCCGTTGCTGCGTCAGGTGAAAATCGTACGCCTCGATAAGCCAGGCGTGTCGAGCGACCTTGCGGTGCTGATCGACCCGGCCATGCGTGGTGGCAGTGGCAAGGTGGAGCTGAGCCTCTCGCGCTCGCCACTTTCCGCCGCAGCCGACTCGGTGGATTTTCTTTTGAAGTATCCTTACGGCTGCGTCGAGCAATCGACCTCGGCGATGATCCCTTGGTGCGTTGCTGGCGATTTGAAAGCCCACATACCAAGCTTGGCAAAAGCGAGCGAGGCGGATTGTCGCGCGGCAATTCAAATCGGAGTCGACCGTTTGCTTTCGATGCAGCTGCCGAATGGATCATTTGCCTATTGGCCGGGAGACAAAACCACTGCCGAATGGGCGACACCCTATGCAGGCCTGGGTCTCTTGATGGCGGCGGATGCCGGTGCCGGAGTGCCGCCATCGACCATCGATGCGATGTGTGGTTACCTCATTGAAAGCCTGCGTGGCATGGCTCAAACGCGTTCCGCGAGCGAGCTGGAATTGCACGCGCGTTCGCTGTTTGTTTTAGCCTATGCCAACAAGGCGCAAGTCGCTTACCAAAATGTGCTGGCCGGGCGGGCGAATGAATTGAGCGCCGAGGCGCGTGCCTTGTTGGCCGCAGCCATCGCAAGATCGAGCCCGAATGACAATGATGCGCTCGCCGGCGCTCGTTCGCTTCTGGCCCCTGAAAAAGCCCCCGCAACCGATGACGAGGATGATTGGATGTCATGCTCGCCCGACATGGCGCTGAAGCTTCTTGCATGGACGCAGATCGATCCGCGCGGCAATGAGGCGCTGTCATCTCTCGACCGCTTGCTAAGCGAGCGCAGCCCTTATGGCCATTGGCGCACGACTTGGGCGAATGGCTGGTCGCTGATCGCCATGGGACAATTTGCCAAGCATCAGGAAAAAACAGCGGACACGACATCGCTCGTCCTCGAAAGCAACGAGGGCAGCGAGACATTGAAGATCGATTCCGAAAATCCCACTCTCGCCCGCACATTTGATCTCGGTACGGATATGAAAATTTCGGCCACCGCCGACAGCTCCGCATTTGTTCGCGTCAGCGTCACATCAAAGCCTGCCATCACGCCGGTCAAGCCGCTCGCTCGCAATGGGCTTTCGATTGATCGCCTGATGTATCGGGTCAACCCGGATGGCTCGATGGATGTTCTGCAAGAGCCGACCTTGGGCGATTTGATCCGCGTGACGCTGCGGGTGACGCTGCCGCGTGACGGCACGCGTTATCTGGTCATCGATGATCCACTGCCTGCGGTTTTTGAATCGGTGAACACCGACTTTGCTTCGCAATCGTCTGGCAACAGCGCCGCAAGCGCCGAAAATGACTGGCGCATTAGCCACTCGGAAATGCGCGGCGACCGCACGGTGTTTTTCCTCGATCACATTCCGAAAAAAGGGACTTACACGGTGAGCTATCTTGTGCGCTGCACGCTTGCCGGCAAGGCCATCGCGCCTCCGGCAAAGATCGAGTCGATGTACGATCCGGAAAATTTCGCGCTTTCAGCCTCGAGGGAGTTCACTGTCGAGTGATCAACTTCGCTCACTGGCTGCTTGGTTGAAATGTGGCCTTGGTAAAAAAAGAGCGGGCTTCGCCGACAAGGTAGAGCGATCCCGCGACGAGCACCGGCGTGCCATGTTTGCGCGCGGCGTGGTAGGCCGATTCAAAATCGGCGAATGTTTCGTGATCAGGCGCATCCGGTGGCAGGCATGCGATCAAATCACCGACCGGTGCCGCACGCGGAGAGTTGATCGGGCAGATGAAAATTTTCGACGCGAGCGGGCAAAGAATTTTGAGAACGCCTGCGATGTCCTTTGCGTTGACCGCGCTGAAGACGAGGGAGGCTTTTTTGCCGGGAAATTCGCTGTGCCATGTCTTGGCGAGCGACTTCGCCGAGTGCGGATTGTGGGCACCGTCGAGGATCACATCGGGCGTGATTTTTTCGAAGCGCCCGGGCCATGATACCGAGGCAAGGCCGTGGCGCAGGACATCGGTGTTGAGTGGAAGCCCGGCGCGATGCAAGGCGGCTACGGCGAGTGCTGCATTCCAGCGCTGATGTTCGCCTGCCAGCGCGATGCCGTATCCGCCCAGCGGCTCGGTGATGAATTCCAGCGGTGTGCGTTTTTCATTCGCTTCTTTTTCCAAAACGCTGCGCGCTGCTTCCTCCTGCGGCGAGGAAAGCGCCGGTTTTCCTTCGATGAAAATGCCTGCCTTTTCCGTGGCAATGGCTCCAAGCGTGTCGCCAAGCCATTGCATGTGATCGAGGCCGATTGGCGTAATCACACACACATCCGCGGGCACTGCGGTGGTGGCATCGAGCCTGCCGCCCATGCCTGTTTCGAGCACGATGATCTCGCATCCGCATTCGCGGAACCAACGCATCGCCAGCGCGAGAGTGATCTCGAAAAATGTCGGATGCGTTTCCATTTTCTCGCAGATCCCGCGTAGTGCTTCCAGCATCGCGGCACATGTTTCCTCGGGGATTTCACGACCCGAGACCTTGATGCGCTCCCGAAAATCAATGAGGTGCGGTGAGGTGAAAAGCCCGCTGCGGCGGCCGCAGGATCGGGCGATGCTGTCGATCATCGCGCAAGTGCTGCCTTTGCCGTTGGTGCCCGCGACATGGATCACCTTCACCCCGTGCGCCGGATAAGCGAGGAACTCCCTGAGCAGCTGACGCGCGTTGTCGAGACCAAGCTTGATGCCGAAGGTCTGCGTGGAGAACAACCACTTGATGGCTTCGCGGTAGTTCATGTTGCCGGCTCCGCAGATGGATTATGCCGATGCGGATGGGCTCGCGCCTCAGCCATGATTTGCGAGCGCCTCCATGAGGTAGCGTGCGGGGCGGAAGTTTTCGATGAGCACCTCACGCTGCGCGCCGCGAATCATGCGCACCTGGCGGATGTTGAAGTTCGGGGTCTTGTGTGGCGCGAAGAGGATGTCGTCGTGCGTTGAGTTTTCGTGTTTTTTGAACATCGATGGCAGGATGTCGCCGCCAAGATGATCATCACGGCCGGTGGCGAGGTGACAGGTGCCGAGCACCTTTTCATCCTGAATGTCCGCGCCCGATACTGGCAGCACCTGCGTGCCGAAACCAAGCTCGCCAAGCGTGCCGGTCATCGGATCATCCTTCAGTCGTGCATTGTGCGCGTCGATGGTGGATTGGTTTCCGGAGATCAACGTCGAGTGAATGATGCAGCGGTTTTCGACTTCGAGCACACCGAGCGTGCCGTCGTGGTATTTCATGGGAAATTGTCCGCGCGCGTCGCTTGGCACAAAGTAAACCTCGCCGGCTGGAAGATTGGCGATATCGGGGGATTGCCCGAGGCACAGGCCGTGGGATTTTTGTGCTTCCTGACCATCGAGACCGAGCCATGCGGTGAGCACGCGTCCGTCCTCGAGAGCGAAGTCGATTTCGATCGCGTCGGCGCGGGTGAGGGCCAAACGAAGTTTTTCCGCGTCGGCCGAGACTTCATGATAATCGACCGCAAGGCCGGAGTTGAGAATCACATCGTTGAGCCCGTGCAGCGTCGCGCCGCGGAAGCCGTATTGCTTGCACTTGGCAGTCAATGGAGCGGTCGCGGAATAGGTCGAAATGCACAGGATGAGATCGTATTTCGGATAGATGTCGCGTTCGAGCGAGAGGTGATTGCCCGCGGTGTCCCATACATCGTCGGCCAGATCGAGATTCGATCCATGGGAGCAACGATAGGCAAACATTTCCCCGCCACTCATGCCGAGGGCCTTCATTGCGCCATCGCGCAGGCCAAGGTAGAAATGCTTGTGAGCATTTTTCTGCACCGGAAAGCCTTCGTGCTTTAGAAATGCAAAGTCCTTGATGAGCGCTGCGGGTTCATCGAAATCGATCAGAATGCAAACGCGGCAACCTTCGGTCGGCGCAAAAACGGTACCAAGCAAACGCTTGAGATCGAATGCCGGAAAACGGCGTTTGTTCGGGTTGAGAAGGATTTCCTCACTCAAATAGTCTGGCAGGGTGGCCAATGTGTGCTGGGACATGTCAACGCAAACTATCATCTTGGGGCCTTTCCGCAAGGGTGATTGCGTCTCGCCGATCACGGGTTCCCGGCATCGCGCAGCTTGGCAAGCTCCGCCGTCATGTCCTTCAGGCGATGCCAAAGCCCGCTTGCCACATAGATTGGCGCACCGCAGCGAACCGCAAGTGCGATACAGTCCGAGGGGCGGGCATCGAGTTCGATGATCTTGCGCTCCATGATCTCGTTCTCTGCCTCGATGATCAGTCGTGCATGATAAATTTCACCGACGAGATCGAAAATGACAGCTCGCGAAATGTTTGCGCCGAATGCTTGAAGCGTGAAGTGGTAAAGGTCGTGGGTCATCGGTCGCGCCGATTGGTGACCGGAGATAACCTGATTGATAGCGGCACCCACTGCGGGGTCGATGTACATGAGAATGGTTTTATTGCCGTCGCCCAGGAATGCCGCGCATCCGGCCTGCGTGGGAAGCATGGCGATTGGCTCGACCTGAACAAGTGGCGACATGAGGGGAGTTTCGCGGCGGGCGACCTGGCATCCAAGAGCAAAAACCATTTTGGCGGCCTGCTGCCAAAGGCGGTTCATCGCCGCCAGGCGTTCGATCCCACCCGAGATCTCACCCGTTCCAATATCGCTTCTTTCAAGGCTTGGCAGGCTTGGTGGTGCGTGGCTTACTTTTCTTCCGAGCGACCATGACCACAAGCACCGGTTTTTCCTGCCTTCTGATTGCGGCACTCTTGCTGAGCCAATGCGCCCCGCATGTCCCCAAAAACTGCGCCTCCGTGCCACGATCATCGCGCGTACCCTCGGCTTCGCTGATCGATGAGGCTCGCACCAACTGGTCGATTCTCGGCAGCGCTTCGCGCAAAAACGAATGGCCCGTCGCTCGCGATCGCTACAACGCCGCAGTCGGCAAGCTCTTCGATCAGATCCGTTGCGGCCACGGCACGTGGGATGATAGAGCCGCATCGATCGGCACCCGCCTTGCCATCGCCGACCGCAACCATGTCGATCCCGATACGCTCGATGCGCTTGTGCCGGCTTCAACCATCGAGGTCACCGAGGTCAAAAAACACAACGGCAACCACGGCCTTGGCATTCCGGCTGTCGGTTGGAAATCCACCTCGCCCGTTGGCATGAAGCGCGAGCGCTACCAGCTACCCAACGGCTTGCCCTACAACATCACCGCGACTCTCGAATTCGATCGCAAAGGCATCCCAACCTGGCAGTTCAACAAACGCTGGGCAGTCGAGACCGCCACCATCA
Source organism: Verrucomicrobiota bacterium (assembly GCA_018969605.1). Classification (GTDB taxonomy): domain Bacteria; phylum Verrucomicrobiota; class Verrucomicrobiia; order Verrucomicrobiales; family Akkermansiaceae; genus Luteolibacter. The sequence continues at coordinate 11,331 of JAGWXY010000021.1, forward strand.
GCGGCCAGAAACACCCGCTCGCTGCCGACTGGTCTGCACCGAATGATTTCTACTGGAAAATGTGCGACCTCGACAATCTGGTCATCCAAAATGTGCTGCTGCCCGATCGCTTCACCGAGGAAACAGGGCTCTATTTCATCACTCCCTACGATCCCAATAAAATCCCTGTCGTGCTCGTTCACGGACTCGTTTCAAGCCCCGACGCATTCAAGAATGTCATCAACGAACTCGCGCCCGAGCCATGGTTTCGCGAAAACTATCAGATCTGGCTCTACAATTATCCAACCGGCAATCCGTGGATTTACAGCAGCATGAAATTTCGCGAACTGATGCGCGAGGCGTGTGCCTACGCCCGTAGCAAAGGCGGCAGCGAAAAACTCAACCGGATGGTCATTGTCGGCCACTCGATGGGCGGGCTCGTCACGCGCTCCAGCGTCACCGATCCTGGCCAGGAGCTTTACAAGGCATTGTTCAACAAACCGGTCAATAAAATCAAAGCCTCCGATTCCACCATGCGCCTGATCCGCGATGGCACGCTCTACAAGCCGCTCAGTGAGCCGAAGCGCGTGGTCTTCCTCGCCGTGCCGCATCGTGGCAGCCCGATGGCGAACCTGACATTTTCCAACTGGATTTCAAAACTGATCAAGCTTCCTAAGACCCTCACCGTCGACCTGCTCGATGCCACCCTCATCGCCATGAGCGACATCGCCCAAGGCGAGGATGCGACCAAGCACCTGCCGACATCGATCGACAGCCTCTCCCCGCGGGCGCCAGCCACTCTCGCTCTCAACAAATTGCCGCTGCCGAAAAACATCACTTTCCACTCGGTCATTGGCGATCGCGGCAAGGGCGACACACCCAACAGCAGCGATGGGGTCGTGCCATACTGGTCATCGCATGTCGCACCGGTCGCCTCCGAATTGATCGTGCCCTCCGACCATAGCGTGCCCGACAATCTGCAGGCATCGGAGGAGCTCAAGCGCATTCTCAAGCTGCATCTCAAAAGTAATAATTGATTCGCCGCGGCCTTCGACGCATCGATCTCCGCACCCCCGGCCACTTTCCCATCATGAGTCCCGAGCAACAACTCACCGCCCTCACCAAAGGCTGCGCCAAGGTCCTTTCGGAAAAAGAACTGCTTGAAAAAATCCGCCTCGGCCGGCCGCTGCGCGTGAAGCTCGGCGTCGATCCCACCGCGCCCGACATCCACTTCGGCCACACGGTCGCGCTCGAAAAGCTCCGCCAATTCCAAGAACTTGGCCACCAAGCGGTTCTGCTGATCGGCGATTTCACCGCCACCATCGGCGACCCCTCCGGCCGCTCGGCCACCCGCCCACCGCTCACCCGCGACGAGGTCCTTGCCAATGCCGAGACCTACACCGACCAGGCCTTCAAGATCCTCGACAAGTCGAAAACCGAAATCGTCCACAACGGCGATTGGTTTCGCAAAATGACCTATGAGGAAATCCTCAAGCTCAACGCCAAGGTCACGCTCCAGCAAATGCTCCAGCGCGAGGACTTCCGCAACCGCGTCGACGCCGGCCAGGAAGTGCGCCTTCACGAACTTCAGTACCCGGTGATGCAAGGCTGGGACTCTGTGGAAATTCGTGCCGATGTCGAGCTCGGCGGCACCGACCAACTTTTCAACATCCTCGTCGGCCGCGACCTCCAAAAGGAAGCCGGCCAAGCTCAGCAAGTGGTGATGGTGATGCCGCTGCTCGAAGGCCTCGACGGCGTGCGCAAGATGTCGAAGTCCTATGGCAACTACATCGGCGTCAGCGATCCGCCGCAGGAAATGTTTGGCAAACTGATGAGCGTCTCCGACGAGCTCATGGACCGCTACTACACGCTCCTGCTCGGCGAGGCCCGCGACCCCTCGGGCCATCCGATGGATGCCAAGAAGTCACTCGCGGAAAAACTCACCGCCCGCTACCACGGTGAGGCCGCAGCCACCGCCGCTCGCGCCGACTGGGACACGCGCTTTTCCAAAAAAGATCTCTCCGCTGCCGAACTGCCGGAAATTTCCCTCGCCGATCTCCCTGCTGAATCAACCGTGCTCACGCTCACCGCCCACGCGTTCAAGTCCGCCTTCGGCCTGGAAAAATCCAACGGCGAGCTGCGCAAGCAGTTCATCTCAAGCGGCTCGGTTCAACTCAACGGCGAGAAACTCACCGATCCGGCCGCTACGGTTTCGCTAAAGGCGGGCGACACGCTCAAGCTCTCGAAGAAGCACGCGGTGCGCTTCGTTTGATCCGACACACGCCGCAGCCAAACTCAACGCTTGGCCACGCTCGCAAGGCTCGGTTGCTGGCGAACAATGTTGGCCAACATCCGGCGGCAATGCTCGAAGCCGGTGCGCCCGCTCAAAATTTGAGCGCTGCGCGCAAATGAACCCCACTGGACGATCTGCACCTCCACATTGCGGCGGCCCCAGATGTTCATGGTTTCCTTGTTCGGCTTGTAAATGTCGATCGTGCCGGTACCGGTCAGCGCCGAACCGTAATCATCGATGACATAAAGATGAGGCAGACCCTTGATGCGGAAGGTGGTACCCACAGGATAGAACGACCAGTCGGCGGCCGCGCTGCGCACCCGGTCGGTGTAGCGGAGGTTCGTGCCGGCGGCATTCTTGCTGCCATAGACGAGGTGATCGTCCTCACTGCAAGTGTATGCCGTCGTGCGGGCGATGCGTTGACGCTCGCTGAATGCGTAAACGGGCATGCCGTGCTTGTCGCGTGGTTTGCCTATTGCGGCGGACATCAGCTGTGCGGAAGGTCCTGCCACTTGGAAACTTTCGCGCTTGGTCTCGCGGGCATGGGCAATGGCTTTGATCTTGGACTTTGGAATGACGGTGAGGTCGGAGTTTCCGCAGCTGGCCAACAGGCCAATCGCCAAGGCTAAGGTGCCGATATTCGCAAATCGAAATGTCATGAGCTCAAATGGTTGTGAAGCTGTCTGGTTCGGCCGACCCGCGCTTCACACGCATCGCCCAATTGCGCCCTAGGACTAGCCCCGCTATAGGACCAGCGCAAACGGAAAATCCCCGAAATTTTGCGGAATTCGCAAAAATCAACTGATTTTCAATGACTTACGAAAACGAAAAAATGCCATTGAGGGCAATTTTTGCATACACAAAGTACATCCAACGGACCTCAAAAAATACCCGCCGGGACCCCATTTCCCCGCTCAATCGGACGGGCAGTCATCGACTCAAAGAAGCAATCGATGCCTTGCCTGACCGCCAAATCGGCCAAGGCCTCAGCCGGCAGGCCCCAGCGCCAAACAAATCCCTCATCGGCCAAACGCAATGGCCTCACCCGTGATTCACCTTTGACACCATGTGGTGCCGTGACATTGGCCGCGCCCGAGAAAAAGGCATCGTCTAACAGAAATTCCAAAGCACGCAGGAAGTCCTCCATGTGCAACCACGCCTCGTCCGCCGCGAGGCCCGGAAATTTTCCAGCATCAGCCTCTTGCACCAGCACCCTGCCAAGGCGCATCGCGACCTTCCGAGTGCGCGGCGCCACCACAGCACCAAAAAACGCATCCTCCCATGCCAAGGCCGTGCGACTCGCAGCGCTCTCTCCGGGTTCGCCCGACCACTCATCATGAATGCGATCGACAGCCCCGCCATACCAATCGACCGTCGAGGCATTGAGCCACACCCGCGGCGCCACTCGGCATCCGGCCACCGCCCGACCCAAGGCACGCGTCGATTCAAGCCGCGCATCGGGATCCTCAGCATCGGCCAGATTCACCACCGCCTCCGCGCCCTCCAAGGCCATCGCCCAGGCACCCACATTTTTGCCATCCCATTCAAGATACATCCCATCCCCATCATTCCACGCGCCTCCCACGCGCCGACGACCCACCGCCACCACTTCCCAACCAAGCCGCGAAAAATGACGGCACGCATAGCGCCCCAAAACACCCTCCGCACCCATCACCACAATCACTGGATTCATAAAATTTGTCTGTTTGATTTCAGGATCTGAATTTCAAAAATTTCTGAAAAATCTGCTTTCTGCGATCATGCCAATTCAACCCAGCAACTTCGCTGCCATCTGGATCGCAAATCCATGCTTCATCATCGCAACCCGATCGGCCATCCTAGAGGCAAACTCGACGAACTCCTCGAGCTGCCTCATCTGCTCGTGAAAGGCCCGACCCTCCGGCGTCGCAATCCCGCGGCTTTCTTCCGCACACTTGCGCACTACCTCCAACGCGGGGTCGATCTCACGCCGCTTGCGCTCGCGCGCCACCACCGTGAAAATCCGCCAAACATCCTTCTCCGCCTCAAAATACTCACGCCGCTCGCCCTTCTTCACCACCGCCCGCAACAAACCCCACGCGACCAACTCCTTGAGGTTCGCATGCGCATTGCCACGGCTGATCTCCAGAGCCTCCATCACCTCGTCCGTCGACATCGGTTCGGCAGCCGTCATCAACAAGGCATGAATCTGCGCCATCGTGCGGTTGATCCCCCACTGCGTGCCCATCGCTCCCCACTGGGCAATGAATTCCTCACGCGCATGCTGGAGGCGGTCGTCGGCTTTGACTTTCATCAGTTTCAATTATTTCCGAAAATTTAGGACGGAGCAAGGGAAATGATTCCCCACACCGCCCGCGTCCTCAAAGCGCTCGACTTTCCCACCGCCCCAAGGCCATTTTCCCGCCCGTGAGAGATCGATTTTCTGGCCTCCGCCGCGAACACGGCAAACAGGCGCGCGAGAACCGTCATGTCCGTGATGCGGAAAAACCCGAGAAGACCATGCCCGCTCTCGACGAGGACGAGTTGATGGCGTTGATCGCCGAACACGAGGTGCCATTCGTGCTGATCCTCGACTGCGTGCAAGATCCGCACAACCTCGGCGCGATCCTCCGCACGGCCGATGCCGCCGGTGTGCATGCGGTGGTCGCACCCAAGGACAAAGCGGTCGGCATCACCGAGACCGTGCGCCGCATCTCGGTCGGCGCCGCCGATCATGTGCCTTTCGCGCAAGTCACCAACCTCGCGCGAACGATGGAGAAACTCAAATCCGCCGGGCTCTGGCTTGTCGGCACTTCGGATCGTGCGAAATCAAAATCCATTTACGAACTCGATCTCAAAGGACCGCTCGCGCTGGTGATGGGTGCCGAGGAAAAAGGCATGCGCCGACTCACCGAGGAAAATTGCGATTTTCTCGCATCAATTCCGATGGTCGGCAAAGTCGAGTGCCTCAATGTCTCGGTAGCCACCGGCGTTTGCCTCTTCGAAGCGGTGCGACAGCGCGCAAACCCGCCATCATGAACGAGCCCGTTCGCATTCTGTCCGACCTCCACCTCGGACACAAAATTTCGCGGATCAGGCAAGTCTCCGCGCTGCGCCCGCTGATCGCCGGCGCTGGCACGGTGATCTTCAATGGCGACACCTGGCAAGAACTCGCCGCGCCGTTTCGCCAGCGAGCGCGCGAAATGCTCGATGAGCTCCAATGGCTCTGCGCCGAGGAGGCGGTCGATGCGATTTTTTTGCCCGGCAATCACGACCCATCGTGGCCGGGCAAGGGCTGGATCGAATTGGCCAAGGGCCGCATCGTCATCAGTCATGGCGACAGCCTGCTCTTCGACGGCTCACCATGGAAACGCGAGATTCTCGGCAACCGTGAAAAAATCCTCGAGATGTGGCGCCAATTTCCTGATGCGGCGCACGATCCAACTCAACGCCATGAACTCGCTCGCCTGATCGCTCGCGAGCTCTGCTCGGTCGAGCACCCTTCCGGCCGGCATTTCATCCATCGCGCATGGGACGCCGCATTTCCGCCAACCCGCGCCCTTTTCATGCTCGAAAGCTGGATGCATCAAGGCCGCCATGGAGCCACCTTTCTCGAGCGCTATTTTCCGGATGCCGAGGTCCTTGTGATGGGTCACTTCCACCAACGCGGCTGCTGGCACCAACGCGGCAAACTTATCGTCAACACCGGCACCTTCATGGATCCGGGCCGCGCCCAATGGGTCGAGTGGCACAATGGCCGACTCAGCCGCGGACACATCATCGAAGGCCCGCAAGCCTGCAAACTCGGTGACACACTCGACCTTTGGCGTATCGAGTGAAACGCCATGCCTTGGCTAGGGAGCTGCCGACCCAAGCTTAAGCGAAATTTCATCACCGACATCCAATGCGAGATCGTCGAGCTGTTTGCGCGACAACTCGACATCGAGGAATTGTCCGTCTTCGAGCCGTACGGTGAGCGTTGCCACCGGTCCTGCGGAAAACAGGTGATGGATCTTTGCCAGTTTGCCGTTTGCGGGATCATGCTCTGCGGCAAAGCAGACCTCGATCTCATGCGGCCTGATGTACTGGTTGGAGTTTTCGTTCAAGGCGACTTTGTTCACATTGCCGAGGAACTCGTAAACAAAAGGGCTGCGCGGCTGATCGTAAATTTCCTGCGGAGTGCCGACTTGTTCGATTCGTGCGTTGCGCATCACCACCACTTGATCGGCGAGCTCGAGAGCCTCTTCCTGGTCGTGCGTCACAAAAAGCGTCGTGAGTCCGATCTCATCGTGGAAAACCCGCAGCCATCGGCGCAGGTCCTTGCGCACTTGCGCGTCGAGTGCGCCAAAGGGTTCGTCGAGCAATAGCACCTTAGGCTTGATCGCAAGAGCCCTTGCAAGCGCGACGCGCTGGCGCTGGCCGCCGGACAATTCATGCGGTCGCCTTTTGTCGAGACCTTCCAATTTCACGAGCTTCAGCAACTCGCGCACGCGATCGCCGATCTCCGCTTTTTTCGGGCGCTTCGAACGCGGCAGGGTCGTCAGGCCAAACGCGATGTTCTCGCCCACGGTCATGTGTTTGAACAACGCATAGTGTTGGAACACAAAGCCGACCCCGCGCTTGCCCGCAGGTATGCCGCTCACGTCTTCGCCGTGAAACAAAACTTTGCCCGGGCCGTCGTCGGCGAATTCAAGTCCGGCCACGATGCGCAGCAAAGTGGTTTTGCCGGATCCCGAAGGGCCGAGCAGCGCGGTGAGCGAGCCGTCGGGAACATCGAGCGACACATCCTCCAAGGCCCTGTAGGAGCCGAAGGTTTTGTGAATGGAACGAATGGTGATGGACATGGATTTGGCGTATGATGAGAGGATGGGGAAATTCAGTGGCGGCTGTTGGATGTGTGGCCCGAGAGATGTTCGACGAGGCTCTTGATGCCGAGCGTCACCAACGCGAGCAAAGCCAGGATGGTGGCGCATGCGAAGGCGGCGCTGAATTGGTATTCATTGTAAAGGACCTCAATGTGCAAAGGCAGCGTGTTGGTTTCGCCGCGAATGTGGCCGGATACGACCGATACCGCGCCGAATTCGCCCATGGCTCGCGCGTTGCAAAGCAACACGCCGTACATGAGTCCCCACTTGATGCTTGGAAGTGTGACGCTGCGAAAAATCCGCCAGCCACCTGCGCCGAGCGTGACCGCCGCCTCTTCCTGATCGGCGCCCTGCGATTCCATCAGCGGAATCAATTCGCGTGCGACGAAAGGAAAGGTCACAAACACCGTGGCGATGACGATGCCCGGCAGTGCGAAAATGATGCGGATGTCATGCTCCGCGAGCCAAGGCCCGAACCATCCGTGCGCACCAAAGAGCAGCACCCACACCATGCCCGCAATCACCGGCGAGACGGCAAAGGGAAGGTCGATGAGCGAAAGCAAAAAGGCGCGGCCGCGGAAGCGGAATTTCGTCACCAGCCATGCGGCGGAAAGGCCAAACAAAGTATTGAGCGGCACCGACAGGCCGGCAGCCATGAGGGTGAGCTTCACTGCCGACCAGGCCTCTTCTTCTTTCAGCGATGCCAGGAAAAGCTCCCAGCCGCGGCGCAATGCTTCGGCAAAAACCGCGATGAGTGGCAGCAAAAGAAACAGAGAGAGGATGAATGCCGCAACCGCAATCAGCAGCAGCCGCACGGGCTTGGACTCGGTGGTTACATGATGGGTCGATGACATGGCGCTTCAACGGTGCTGCCAGTCGAGCCGGCGCTGGAGGAGGTTGATGAGAAAGAGCAGGGCGAAGGAAACGATCAGCATGCCGGCCGCAATCACAGCGGCCGCGCCATACTTGAATTGCTCGAGCTGCGAAACGATGAGCAGCGGCAGGATTTCGGTTTTCATCGGCAGGTTGCCGGAGATGAAAACCACCGATCCATATTCGCCGATCGCGCGAGCGAAGGCGAGGGTGAAGCCAGTAATCAATGCCGGCACGAGCATCGGCAGAATCACGCGCCAAAACACCGTCCAGCGCCCGGCGCCCAGTGTCGCGGCGGCTTCCTCGACTTCCTTGCCGAGGTCCTCCATCACCGGTTGCAGAGTCCTGACGACAAAGGGGAAACCGATAAAAGTGAGCGCGATGAAAACCCCGAGCGGATTGTAGGCAGCCTGGATTCCATATTTCGCCAGATGCTCGCCGATCCATCCGTTTGGCGCATAAATCGCGGTGAGCGTGATCCCGGCCACCGCGGTCGGCAGTGCGAAGGGAAGATCGACCATGCTGTCGAGAAATCGACGCCCCGGAAATTCATAACGCACCAACACCCATGCCACAAGGAGACCGCTCACGCTGCTCAATGCCGCAGCGAAAAAGCTCGCGCCAAAGGTCAGCTTTGCCGCAGCAAGCACTCTAGGCGAAGTGAGGATTTCCAACCACTCCTTCCACCCGATTCCCGCCGCCTTGATGAACAAAGCCACCAGCGGAATGAGCACTATGAGACCAAGGTAGGCCACGGTGAAACCCATCGTCAGTCCAAATCCCGGCAGAACGCGCTTCATTTTTTATCGAGTGAAATCTGATGTGTGGAGTTGCTGAACATATTCTCCGTTTTCGATCTATGCGGATGCAAACATGCATATGCACAATCGAAGACTAATGCTGTTGGATCTCATCAAAGGTACCGCCGTCGTCGAAATGCTTCTTCTGCGCCTTGGCCCAGCCGCCGAAGTCGCGGTCGATATTGACCAACTGGATTTCGGGAAAGTTTTTCGACCATTTGGCGAAGGCCTTGGGATCGCGCGGACGGTAGAAATGTTTGCCGACGATGTCCTGTGCCTCGGCGCTGTAAAGGTGTTCGAGGTAGGCTTTCGCGAGTGCCTCGGTGCCATGCTTTTTGGCGATCTTTTCGACCACTGCGACCGGCGGCTCTGCAAGGATGCTGATTGAAGGAATCACGATCTCTGTTTTGCCGGGGAATTCCTTCTCGATCAGGTGGGCTTCATTTTCCCATGACAGGAACACATCGCCGATGCCGCGTTGGGCAAAGGTGGTGGTCGAACCGCGCCCACCAGTGTCGAGCACCGGCACATTCTTAAGGAGAGCAGCGAGGAACTCCTTCACTTTCGATTCGTCGCCGCCAAATTTGCGTTCGGCATAGGCCCATGCGGCAAGGTAGTTCCAACGCGCACCACCCGAGGTTTTCGGATTGGGCGTGATGACTTGTATGCCGTTTCTGACGAGGTCGCCCCAGTCCTTGATGCCTTTTGGGTTGCCCTTGCGCACCACGAACACGATTGTCGAAGTGTATGGCGAACTGTTGTAAGGCAGTTTCGTTTGCCAGTCCTTGGGCAAGAGGTCGGTGTTGTTTGCGATCGCGTCGATGTCGACGGAAAGGGCAAGCGTCACCACATCGGCGGCGAGGCCATCGATGACCGAGCGCGATTGCTTGCCGGACCCGCCGTGCGATTGTTTGACGGTGAGCGACCTGCCGGTTTCCTGTTTCCATTTTTTGGCGAACGAGGCGTTGAACTCCTGATAAAATTCTCGGGTCGGGTCGTAGGAGACATTGAGCAACTCGTCGCCGAAGGCGACGGACGCGAGAAGGACGGATGTGAGTTTGATGAGACGTAATGTTTTCATGAGATGGTTCTAAGGTTGGTGGTTGATGGATCAGAGTGACAGGCGTATGCCGGACGGCCGGGCCAGACCGACTTGGTTGTCTTTGTTGGGTGCGTTGATGTCCTCCCACTTGGTGCCGACCATCAGCTCGAGCGAGTTGCCGTGGATGATGTACGGTGGCTCCACAGGTGTGGCGGCGATGTAGCAAGAAGAGAAAGCGGCCGGACTATCGGAGAATCAGTATCCGAGGACCACAGCCGCATGGGCCTGTGGGGTTTTGATGCCTGATTGCTTCGGTATCCCGGTCGGTTTTTTTCATGTGGCCGTTTGCCAGGGCGGCTGACCCGCGGGTTGATGTGGGAATGATTACTTGCCTACGGAGCGGTTTTCCTCGCGCGAGGCGACGAAGCGTGTTTTCTCGATGCTTTCGACTTGGGTGACCCGGCCTTCATGCACGGTGATTTGCACCGAGCCGAATTTCAGATTCGTCACGTTGTTGCGAACGACCTCAAGCCAATCGACCTTGCCGCCCTCGCCAGTGGGGGATTCAGATGTGATGGTTTTCATGAGATGCCTGATTGGAAGTTGCCAGTTGTGAAAGGCCCGCAAGAAATCCGTCCGCAGGGTCGGCCTTGCGCCTCGATGATGGCCCGCGCGCTGACTCTTCGCCGGGTTTTGCGAAGGGTGGCACAACGCCGTCGCGACGCATTTTGCGAAGCGTGACCTCGACGACTTGCGCGATCGTGTAGCGGTCGAGAATGTTGGCGATCGCGTTGCGCACATCGATCATGAGCATGCGCAGGCCGCAGTGATCTTCGTCCGGGCAGGTGCAGGGTTGATAGGCGTTTTCACTCGCGCAGCAAATTGGTGCCAAGCGGCCGTCCATCTGACGCACGAGCTGACCCACCCCGATCTGGTTGGCGGGCTTCGCCAGCGAGTATCCGCCAAACTTGCCGCGGTGCGTCTCCACCAGCTCCGCCTCGCGCAATTCCTGCAAAATGCGCTCGATGAACTTCAACGGCAGGCGGTTCACTTCGGCCAACTCCGAACCGGAGACCGTCGCACGCCCAACCTCGGCTGCGATTCCCAGGTTGATTGTCGCCCGAAGCGCGTACTCAGCTTTTTTTGATAAGTGCATTTTTTAATGTCGATAAATTGGTAGAATAAAGCCGGAGTGGCGGCAAGGAAAAAAATCAAAAAACAAAATATTTTTTCTACAAAGTTGATTATCAGTTGATTGCATATGATGCGAAAATTTGCGATTGTTTCGACGCAGGACTTACCATGACGCCGATTTTTTTAAAGCCCATAGCGGCACTGGGCGCTATTTCCTACTTCGAAGCAGGAGTCATCCACGGCAACCCATCAGATTGCCTCGTTCATCACTTATGTCGTGGCATTTTATCTTGTATTTCGTTTCGGCGGACTCTCGACTTGAAAAGACCCTTCGTGGAGTCTATTTCACGCGCGCCCACGCAACCTTTCGGGCCACCCTTTCATCATGAACGCCATCGCTCGCTGCTTCGATACCTACTGGTCCTCCTCCATCGGTAAAAAAATCGTGGTTGCTGTGACGGGTCTTTTGCTCTGCCTGTTTCTCGCGGGGCACCTCGCTGGCAACTTGCTGATCTACGCCGGCCGCGAAGCTTTCAACGAATATGCAGCGTTTCTTCACTCGATGCTGCACGGTGCCGGCATCTGGATCGCGCGCATCGGATTGCTGGTGGCAGTGACGCTGCATGTCGTCGGCACCATCGCACTGACGCGTCAAAATCGCTCCGCACGCCAACCTTACGAATGCAAGGCGACCATCCAAGCCACCAAGTCATCGCGAATGATGATCTGGTCGGGTCTCACGATTCTCGCGTTTGTGATTTTTCACATTTTGCACTTCACCGTGCGTGTTGATTGCCAGCTCGCATCGCTCGGCAAGGAAGACCCTTACGGGATGGTGATTGTTGGCTTCAAAAGCATTCTCGTTTCCGCATTTTACATTCTCGCCATCACGCTCTTGTGCTCGCACTTGCACCACGGAGTGGCCTCGATCTTCCAGACGCTTGGTTTGCGAACCAAGAAAAACGATGGTGCCATCCGCCAATTTTCCGGCGCGTTTAGCCTCGTCATCTGGCTCGGCTTCATCTCGATCCCGATCTCGGTTCTTCTCGGATTTTTGAAATTCTGAATGCCCATTGCGGCGGTCAACTCCAACCCCATTTCCCATGTCCATCATCCTCGACAGCAAGATCCCATCCGGCCCGCTTGAACAAAAGTGGTCCAAGCACAAGATGGACTCCAAGCTCATCAGCCCGGCGAACAAGCGGAAGTTTTCCGTCATCGTCGTCGGCTCCGGCCTTGCTGGCGGATCGGCCGCCGCGTCGCTCGCCGAGCTGGGCTATCAGGTGAAATGCTTCTGCTATCAGGACAGCCCGCGCCGCGCGCACTCGATTGCCGCGCAGGGCGGCATCAATGCCGCGAAAAACTATCGCAACGACGGTGACTCGGTGCGCCGTTTGTTTTACGACACCATCAAGGGCGGCGACTTCCGCTCGCGTGAGGCGAATGTCTATCGCCTTGCCGAGGTGTCGAACTCGATCATCGACCAGTGCGTCGCGCAGGGCGTGCCCTTTGCCCGCGAGTACGGCGGCCTTCTCGACAACCGCTCTTTCGGTGGCGCCCAAGTTTCGCGCACCTTTTACGCTCGCGGCCAAACCGGACAGCAATTGCTCATCGGATGCTATCAGGCTCTCGAAAAGGAAATCAAAAAGGGTGGCGTCAAAATGTACCCGCGCACCGAGATGCTCGATCTCGTGCTCGTCGGCGGTCATGCCAAGGGCATCGTCGTGCGTGATCTCAAGACCGGCGAAATCAGCAGCCATGCTGCCGATGCGGTGATCCTTGCGACCGGCGGCTATGGCAATGTCTTTTTCCTTTCGACCAACGCGATGGGCTGCAATGTCACCGCCACATGGCGTGCCACCCGCCGCGGCGCCTTGTTTGCCAACCCCTGCTTCACGCAGATTCACCCGACCTGCATTCCGGTGAGCGGCGATTACCAATCGAAGCTCACGCTCATGTCCGAATCGCTGCGCAACGACGGCCGCATCTGGGTGCCAAAGTCGCCCGAGGTCGCTGCCAAACTTCGCTCGAAACAAATGAGCCCGAACGATGTCGCTGAAGGCGACCGTGATTATTTCCTCGAGCGCAAGTACCCGTCCTTCGGCAACCTCTCGCCGCGCGACATTTCCTCGCGCGCCGCAAAGGAAGCCTGCGACGAAGGTCGTGGTGTTTCATCGACGGGCCTCGGTGTTTACCTTGATTTTCGCGATGCGATCCAGCGCTTCGGCGAGCCGACGATCCGCGCGCGTTACGGCAACCTTTTCCAGATGTATGAAAAGATCGCCGGCGAAGATCCGTACAAGTTGCCGATGATGATTTATCCGGCCGTCCACTACACGATGGGTGGGCTGTGGGTGGATTACAATTTGATGTCGAACATCCCTGGTCTCCATGTGTTGGGCGAAGCAAATTTCTCCGATCACGGCGCCAACCGCCTCGGTGCGTCGGCGCTCATGCAAGGCCTTGCCGACGGCTACTTCGTGATCCCCACGACCATCGCCAACTACCTTGTCGGCCAAAAGCCCGGCTCGGTGAACACCGACCTGCCGGAGTTCAAACAAACTGAAGCTGAAACCCGCGAGCGCATCAGCCGCATGCTTTCGATCCAAGGCAAGCGCACGGTCGATTCGTTCCACCGCGAGCTGGGCAAGATCATGTGGGACGAGTGCGGCATGGCTCGCTCGCGCGCAGGCCTTGATGGCGCGATCAAGCGCATCGCCGAGATCCGCGAGGAATTCTGGACCCCCGGCCAAGGTGTGCTGATCCCCGGCTCGGGCGATTCGGTGAACATGGAGCTCGAAAAAGCTGGCCGTGTTGCCGACTTCCTCGAGTTTGGCGAAATGATGTGCTACGATGCTCGCGAGCGCGAAGAGTCGTGCGGCGGTCACTTCCGCGTTGAGCACCAGTTCACCGAGGCCGATCCCGAAGTGCAATCGGGCAAGACGCAAGCCGGTGAGGCCAAGCGCCACGACGAAAGTTTCTCGCATGTCGCCGCATGGGAATTCAAAGGCGCGGGCAATGCTCCGGTGCTTCACAAGGAAGCCCTCGTCTACGAAACCGTGCAGGCATCGATCCGCAGCTATGCGTAATCCCGCGCGTCCGATCACAGCTTCATGATCCGTTCCTCACGACGCAGTTTCATCAAGTCCGGCACCACTCTCGCCGGTGCAGCTCTCGCGCCCAACCTGCTTTTTGGGCAGCAGAAAAAACCCGCCGAACTTCAAGTCGCCGCCATCGGCTGCAATGGCAAGGGCCTCAGTGACATCACCGAAATCAGCGGCGGCAACCGCATCGCTTTCCTCTGCGATGTCGATGCGAATTGCGCCGGCGAAGCACGCACGCGATTTCCCGAAGCAAAGTTCTTCCAGGACTACCGCGAAATGTTTGCCGAGGTGTCCGACAAGATTGACGTCGTTACCGTCTCGACGCCCGATCACATGCACTTTCCGATCGCGCTCGAAGCAATCCGCCGCGGCAAGCCGATCATGCTGCAAAAGCCGCTTTGCAATTCGCTGTGGGAAACGCGCGCTTTGAGCAACTTTGCGAAACAAAAAGGCGTGCTCACGGTGATGGGCAACCAGGGCGCAACCTTCACCGGCACGCGCTTGTTGCGCGAATGGATTGAAGCTGGCCTGATCGGTGAGGTCACCGATGTTCACTACTGGACCAATCGTCCCGCGGGCCTTTGGGCGCAGGGGCCCGGCCTGCAATTTCCCGCCGAGCCGGTGCCCTCGCATTTGCGTTGGGATCTGTGGCAAGGATCAGTCGCCACCGAGCGTGCCTACAATTCCAAGATCCACCCCTTCGGTTGGCGCGGTTTTTGGGACTACGGCTGTGGCGCGCTGGGCGACATCGGCTGCCATGCGTTCAACGGCGCATTCTGGGCGCTCGACCTGCGCGGCGATTTTGTGGTCGAGCCGGTCGAACTTTCCGAAGCGGATGAAACCATCGCGCCGCTGCGTTCGAAGGTGCTTTATCATTTCCCCGCGAAGGGTGGCCGCGCCGCACTGAAAATCCATTGGCAGGACGGCATCGCCGATCCAAACAAGGATCCGGCATTCGTTCGTCCCCCCGGCATCCCCGCCGAGCTCAAGCTCAACGAAGACTGCGGCCAGGTGTATGTCGGCACCGAAGGGGTCATTTACATCGCCGACATGTACGGCCGCGGCGCACCGATGTTGTTCGACGACAAGCTCAAGGAAAAGTCGCGCACGATCCGCAAATCCTACGAGCGCCTCGCCGGCGGACCGACCCAAGAACTGTGCCGTGCGATCCGCGGCGAAGGTGAAAAACCGGTATCAAATTTCATCGATCACGCAGGGCCGCTCACCGAAATCATCCTCGCCGGCAACCTCGCTGTGCGCATGCGCCGTAAGATCGATTGGGACTCCGTCGGCATGGAAGTTCGCGGCGTACCTGAGGCACGGTCGCTCATGAAGCGAAACTATCGCGCAGGCTGGGAGCCGGACCTCGGCTAGTGTACTGTAAGATTAATTATTTACATAAGTAAATTGAGATTTAACATTGGGCATGCATCGCCTAGGACGCCCTGTTATCGCGATTAAACTCAATCAACATGAACGGGATTTTTTGCATCGTCTCGTTCGACGGAGAAGCGCGCCGACTTCTGATGTGAAGCGCGCCAAATCAGTTTTGTTGATGGAAAAAGGCGAATCCAACGCGCGAATCGCATCCGATGTTGGATTCTGCAGCGCTACTGTTGGCACGCTCCGCAAGCGCTTCTCGGAATTGCGTTTGGAAGGACTCAGCGACCTTCCTCGCAGTGGTCCGCCCCGCAAAATTGGCGATGAGCAGATCCAGCAACTTGTTGAAAAAACGCTTCATGAAAAACCCAAAGCCAGTACCCACTGGAGCACACGCAAGATGGCCCGTGCCATGGGCATTTCACATGATTCGGTATCGCGTATCTGGCGAACATTCGGCCTCAAGCCTCACCGCGCAGACACCTTTCAAATCTCAACAGATCCCTACTATGTGGACAAGGTGCGTGATGTGGTCGGCCTTTATATGAGCCCTCCTGAAAACGCCTTGGTTCTTTGTGTTGATGAGAAAAGCCAGATTCAGGCTTTGGAACGCTCCCAACCGGTATTGCCGTTGCGACCAGGCAAACCTGAAGTGCATACCCCCGAATACTTCCGTCATGGCACGGTTTCGCTGTTTGCAGCAATTGATGTTCAAAACGGCAGGGTGCTTGGCAAATGCTACCCCAGACATCGAGCCAAAGAGTTTCTTGCGTTTCTCAAGGAAATAGAAAGACACGTCGCAGAGGATTTGGCGCAGGGAAAGGAGATCCACCTCGTGCTCGACAACTATTGCACGCACAAATCGGCAACTGTCTCACGATGGCTGAACAAACGCCCGCATTGGCACCTTCACTTTACTCCGACACATGCATCATGGCTTAACCAAGTGGAACGGTTCTTTGCCAAGATCACCAATGAAGCGATACGGAGGGGCAACTTTTTGAGCGTTAATGATCTGATCCTAGCAATCAGAAGTTACCTAAAGGCCCACAACGAAGATTCGTCACCATTCGTCTGGACCGCTACTGCGGACCGAATCCTGAAAAAGAACGGTTAACTTATGTAAATCACTTGGCTGACAGCACACTGGAGTATTTTTCTCACGCGTTCAATAATCTGTGGTCAAATTCTCTTTGTTTGCATTTCAACTTCCGAATTCGGCTTCAACTTCGAATTTCGGGATGAATTTTGTCATGCATGTTTTTCAGCGGGGGTGCTAAAAAACACGCGCGGGAGCGAATGTGCTGCCCGAAGAAAAAAATCTCAAGCGTGGTGGAGCAGGATCGAGTTGGCGGCGAAGTGGTCGGAGAGGATGTCCGAGACGATCACGATCGGGGTGCCGGTGCGCACGAGGTTTTCCTTGAGGAGGAATTCGGTGACGCGTTGGATGGTTTCCTCGATGTTGGAGGAGAAGGCGAGTTTGATCGGGCGCACGCCGCGGGTGAGGGCCATTTTGCGGCAGACGGATTCCTTGGGGGTGACAGCGAAAAAGCCGGCGGTGCGCGGGCGGATCATCGCGACTTGGTTGGCGAGCACGCCGCGGCGGGTGAGGACCACGAGGCGAGCATCGGGTAATGAGTCGGCGAGTGTCACCGCGGCGCGGGCGGTTTTTTGGCGCTCGTCGCGCAGCAGAACGCCTTGGCCGAAGCCGTGACCGCCGGAGCGTTCGATGCGGGTGGAAATGCGCACGAGTGCCTCGACGCAGCGCAGCGGATAGCGACCGACGGATGTTTCGCCGGAGAGCATGAGCGCATCGGCTTCCTCGTAGGCGGCGTTCATCACATCGGTGACTTCGGCGCGCGTGGGAGTGGGTTGCTGGATCATCGACTCCAGCAGGTGGGTGGCGACGATCACGCGGGTGCCGAGGTCGTGGCAGCGCTTGATGATGCGGCGTTGGAGGATCGGAAGTTCTTCAAATTCCACTTCGGTGCCGAGGTCGCCGCGGGCGATCATGATCACATCCGCTTCGCGAATGATCGCATCGATGTTGCGCACGGCTTCCTGGTCCTCGACTTTGGCGATGATTTGCGCGTCGCCTTCGAGTGACTTCATCGTTTCGCGAAGTTCGCGGACATGGGCTGCGTCGCGGACGAATGAGCCAGCGATGTAATCCGCCTCGCATTCCACGGCGAGCGCGAGGTCGCGGTGGTCTTTTTCGGTGAGGGCCGGGAGATTGAGTCTCACGCCGGGGAGGTTGATGTGGCGGCGCGAGCCCATCGTGCCGGGGGTCTTGACGCTGCAAAGGATGCGATCGCCCTGCACCTCATCGATGCGCATGAGGAGCGCGCCGTTGTCGACCACAAGCGTGTTGCCGACCGAAACATCATTCATCAGCCCCTCATAATTCACCGTGGTGGATTTCTCCGCCGTGGCAGTGGTGTTTTCCTTGCGGAACTCCACCACATCGCCTTCGGCGAGGTTGATCGGTTGGGGCAGGTCGCCGGTGCGGATCGACGGACCGGTGAGGTCGAAGAGCACGGCGATGTTGGCGTTGCGCTGTTGTGACTGACGGCGTACGCGCTTCACCATCTCCGCTGCCCATTCGTGCTTCGCATGGCTCATGTTGAGACGGAAGACATTGCAGCCCGCATCGATGAGGCTGCCGATCATGTCTTCCGATTCCGTGGCGGGTCCGAGTGTGCAGATGAGTTTGGTTTTGCGGTACATTGATTGGGGAGTTCAGTGCATTAATGTCAGGAAACCGAAAACGGTGGTGAATTATCCCTGGTCGAGAGATTTTTCGGTTTTGGCATCGATGATCGCGAAGCGTTCGCGGTTGAGGCTTGGGTCCGAACGGAAGATCAGGCGGCCCGAGTGCGAGCGTTCGAGTTCCATGAGCAGCTTTGAGTCTTCGCTCTTGAAGCGGTTGAGAACATCCGAGTTCACGACGATGATGATGTCGCCGACCGTGTCGCGGTGTTTTTGGATGACCGTGTTGAGGCGGCGTTGGATTTCCACCGACATCGTCATGGGAGTTTTCACGCGGGCGCGGCCCTGGCAGTAGGGGCAGGGTTCGTACATCGAATCGCGAAGAGATTCGTTGAGGCGTTGGCGCGTCATTTCCATGAGGCCGATGGGTGAGATCTGAAGGACTTGGGTCTTGGCCTTGTCCTTTTTGAGGCGGTCCTTGATCGCTTTGTAGACCGCTTGCTGATCCTTGCGGTGGCGCATGTCGATGAAGTCGATCACGACGAGACCGCCGATGTTGCGTAGGCGGAGCTGGCGTGCGACTTCGCGTGCGGCCTCGATGTTGGTTTCGAGGATCATCTTGTCGACATCCTTGGCACCGCGATTGCGGCCGGTGTTCACATCGACGGAGATGAGCGCTTCGGTTTCATCGATCACCACATAGCCGCCGCAGGGCAGCCAGACTTGGCGTGAGAATGCCTCGTCGATTTGTTTTTGGATGTTGATGCGTTCGAAGATCGGCTGCGTCGAGGTGGGCATGTGGTGGATGCGGCGTTTCGCGCGGCGGGAAATTTTGCCGGCGATTTCGCGGATCGCTTCGGTCGTGTGGGCATCGTCGCAGATCACTTGATTGACTTCATCTGTGAGGAAGTCGCGTGCGGCGCGTTCGATGAGGCCGGGTTCCTGGAAGATGCATGCGGGTGCGGGATTGGCTTCGCGGCGGGCTTCGATCTCTTCCCATTGCTCGAGAAGCATGGCGAGGTCGCGCACGAAGTGGCGGGCGCGGGTGCCTTG
>JAGWXY010000022.1 GCA_018969605.1 Verrucomicrobiota bacterium
ATTTGGCAAAAGACAGAGGAAGAAGTTTCAAGGTTCAAGTGGTCAGTTTCAAGAGAAGACAGAAGACCTAAAGACAGAAGAAGCTAGATCAGAAGCCGTAGCTCATTCGCGCGGACCTTTGGGACAAAGGTCCCTGCCCTATTCCCTGAGATCTAATCACCCATCACTCTTCCTCCTCCGCGCTCCTTTGCGACCTTTGCGGCTTTGCGGTAAATCTTTCCACCTACCTCACCTCACCCGCTCGAGCAGCCATGGCAGCAGGGCGTCGATCGGCAGGCGTTCTTGTTCCATCGAATCGCGGTGGCGGATGGTGACGGTGTTTTTGATTTCATCGCCGCCCTCGCCGAGCGTTTCGAAATCGACCGTGATGCAGAATGGTGTGCCGATTTCGTCCTGGCGGCGATAGCGACGGCCGACGGCACCAGAGTCGTCGTAGGCGACATTCATCCATGCCTGGAGCTTTTTCTGGATGCTTTTAGCGATCGCGACTTGCTCGGCATTCTTTTTGAGCAATGGGAAAATGGCAGCCTTGACCGGTGCCATGGCGGGCTTGAAGCGCATCACCGTGCGGACATCGGCATTGCCTTTCTCGTCGGTGAGCGTCTCCTCGTCGAAGGCTTCGCAGATGAGAGCGAGCAGGGTGCGGTCGCATCCGGCGGAAGGCTCGACGACATGCGGAAGGAACTTCTGCTTGGTTTCCTCGTCGAAGTATTCGAGTGGCTTGCCCGCGCCCTTCTGGTGCACGCCGAGGTCGTAATCGGTGCGGTAAGCAACACCCTCGAGCTCCTGGATGCCGAAGGGAAATTCGTATTCGATGTCGTAGGTCTTCTTCGAATAAAACGCACGATCACCATCGGGCACATCGAGGATGTGCAGCTTGGCGCGCGGGATGCCGATTTCCTCGTAAAATTTGAGGCGTTCCTCAAGCCACTCGTCGGTGAGGCGCATGCCGTCATCCGGATGGCAGAAGTACTCGATCTCCATTTGCTCGAACTCACGCGAGCGAAAGATGTAGTTGCGCGGGTTGATTTCGTTGCGGAACGACTTGCCGATCTGCGCGATGCCGAAGGGCAGCTTCACGCGGCTGGAATCGAGCACATTTTTGTACTGCACGAAAATCGACTGCGCAGTCTCCGGTCGCAGATAAGCGATTTGCTCGCCGGTTGCGCCGAAATTGGTTTGCAGCATCAGGTTGAACTGACGCGGCTCGGTGAGTTCGCACTTCGGCGACTGACCCGGGCAAACGCTGGGCTTTTCCTTGCACTGGGATGATTCAAGGTTGTCCGCGCGGAAGCGGCCCTTGCAAGTCTTGCAATCGACCATCGGGTCGCTGAATCCACCGACATGGCCGGAGGAAACGAGCACTTGCTCCATCGTGAGGATAGCACCATCCATGCCGACGACATCATCGCGTTCCTGCACGGTCTTGCGCCACCAGTAGTCCTTGAGGTTGCGCTTGAGCTCGGCGCCGAGCGGGCCGAAGTCCCAGCAGCCATTGAGTCCGCCGTAAAGCTCGCCTGCTTGGAAAATGAATCCGCGGCGTTTGCACAGCGAAACGATCTTCTCCATGCGGACGGGGTCGGTGAAATCCTTGTTGGCCATGGCGTTTGATGAATGGGGTGAAAAATTTGTCAGTCTCGTCGCGATGCGGCAAGTCGGGAATCAGCCGCGATTGCTGCGGTCCTCGACGCCTTTTTGGGCGCGCTTGCGGGCGTTGGCATCGAGGATGCGCTTGCGCAGGCGGATGTTTTGTGGGGTGGCTTCGACGAGTTCGTCGCTGTCGATGTACTCGATCGCGCGCTCGAGCGAGAAGCGCACCGGCGGCGTGAGCTTGGAGGTCTTGTCCTTGCCCGACGAACGCATGTTATCGAGGTGCTTTTCCTTCACCGGGTTCACCGGCAGGTCGCCGACGCGCGGGTTTTCACCGACGAGCATGCCGGCGTAAACCGCATCGTTGGGACCAACAAAAAGGATGCCGCGTTCTTCGAGCGCTTGCAGCGAATAGGTGGTGGCGGCACCCGAATCCATCGAGACCAGCGTGCCAGTCGTGCGGGTGGTGATTTCGCCGGCGTACTCGCTGTATTCCTTGAAAAGGTGACTCATGATGCCATGACCGGAGGTGAGGTTCACCAACTCGGTTTCAAAACCGATCAAGCCGCGCGTTGGGATTACCGCTTGGATGAAGGTGCGGCCGCTCGGCTCGGTGTCCATGTGTTCCATGAGACCCTTGCGGTTGGCGAGCGACTTGAGAATGCCTTGGGTGTAATCGCCTGGTGCCTCAACATAGAGGGTTTCGAAAGGCTCTAGCAATTTGCCACCTTCGTCGCGACGGTAGATCACCATCGGCCTTGAAACGCAGACCTCGAATCCCTCGCGGCGCATTTGTTCGACCAGCACCGCGATCTGCATCGCACCACGCGCGGAAACATTGAAGACCCCGGCTTGATCGGTGTCCTCGACCTGAATCGAAATGTTGGTTTTCAATTCGCGCATCAGGCGCTCACGGATCGCGCGCGAAGTGACATGCTTCCCTTCCTTGCCGGCAAGTGGTCCGTCGTTGATCGAAAATTGCATCTGCACGGTCGGTGGATCGATCTCGACAAATGGCAGCGCCACAACATCCGGCGAACCGGCGAGCGTTTCACCAATGTCGACACTCTCGATGCCCGCTGCCACGCCGACGATGCCACCTGCAGTGCCACCTTCCGAGTCATGCGTCGCAAGACCCGAATAGCTGAAAGTTTTCATCACCTTCGATTGCTGCTTGGTGCCGTCCTTGCGCAGCAGCCAAATCGTGTCGCCTTTTTTCACGCTGCCACCAAGCACCTTGCCGACCGCGACACGGCCGACATAATCATCCCACTCGATGTTGGAAACGAGCATCGAAAACGGTGCGGAGGGATCGGCCTGCGGCTCGGGAATGAACTCGACGATTTTCTTAAGAAGCGGAATGCAGTCCTTTTTCTCATCGTCGGGATGATCCATGAAATAACCGTCGCGCGCCGAACCATAAACGAAGGGCGCGTTGAACTGGTCTTCGGTCGCGTCGAGGTCGAGGAAAAGCTCCAGCACTTGGTCGCGGACCTTGAGCGGATCGGCGAGCGGGCGGTCGATCTTGTTGATCACCACGATCGGCTTGAGGCCCTCCGCCAGCGCCTTGCGCAAAACGAAACGCGTCTGCGCCTGTGGTCCGCCAAAGGCATCAACAACCAGCAGCACGCCATCGACCATCTTCATCACGCGTTCGACCTCGGCACCGAAGTCGGCGTGACCCGGAGTATCGACGATGTTGATCGTGTGGCCTTCCCAGTGGACCGAAGTATTCTTCGCCTTGATGGTGATGCCCTTCTCGCGCTCGAGGTCCATCGAGTCCATGGCACGTTCGGTGACGGCCTGGTTTTCACGGTAAGTGCCGCCGGCCTGAAGGAGTTGGTCGACGAGGGTAGTCTTGCCGTGGTCAACGTGGGCAATGATGGCGAGGTTGCGGATATTGAGGGACATGGAATGGGGTGGCCTTGCGGCAGGACGCGGGGCTATGACTCGTTTTCGGCCGCGTGGCAAGGCGTGATTGAGGTCAATCCGCTGCAAATTGGCTGAAATTGCGGCTAATGTGGCATTCGAGGCAACAAGCGCTTGCGTGCGGGCAGCAATCGTGGAACTCGTGTGGGGGGTGTTTTTGCACCCTATCTGCTTGAGAAACCCGTGATCGATGCGCGCAACTTTGATGGTTTTGGGAATGTTGATGTTGGCGGTGGCCTTGCGTGCCTCACGCCGCCGCATGATGCGGAAATTGGGCGCCTTGGTTTTCATCACCGCGAGTTTTCTGCTGATGTTTTTTCTCACAGGCAGCTTGCTCGGTGGCCTGGCGGGAGCATCGCTGTGGCTGTTCTTGCCTTGGGTCGAGCTGCTCACCCGGATCCGCCGCTTGCGCCTGCCGGTGGAAAACCGATTGAGTCAAAAACCGATCCCGAATCCCGCCTATTTCCCCAATGCCGTTGAAGCCACGGCGGCGATGGAGGAAGCAGGCTTCGAGCATGTTTCGGATTGCGGTTGGGAATGGGACGGCATGCGGCAGTTCTTCCGTTTGTTCTGGCACCCCGAAGAACGCGCAGTCTCGTCCGTCTGCCTTTGCGAGCAAAGCGATGTGGTCTTCGCGTTTGTTTCGATCACCTCACACGACAGCGAAGGGCGCATCTGGCGCACGACCAATTTTCCCTTCGCACCCACCCTACGCTGCCCGCCGGAAGTCCGCTGGAACCATGTGGCCTGCGGCAAAAATTGCTTTCATGAAATCCTGCGCGACCACCGCAGCTACCTCGGGGCAAGCAATGTGCCGCTCAACGAACTGAGGATCCCCGACCCCGAGCGCATCGAGGAAGCCCTCGAAGAGGAAATGCGCAAGCAGGTCTCGCACAACCTCGCCTGCGGGATCATCCGCCTCACCGGCGACGGTCATTTCCAGTACTCAAAGCGCGGCCTGATTTTCCTCTGGGGCCAGTTCATCAAGGACATGGTGCGTTTCTGTTAGAACGCAAAATTTGCTCAGGCCTCGATCCACCCGAGGGCAACGACGCCCGCCATCGCAAGGCCGATCGCGATGCGGTACCACGCAAAGAGCGAGAGCCCGTGGCTTTGCAAATAGTTCACCAACCACTTTACCGCCACTGCGGCCGAAATGGTGGCGGCTGCAACTCCGACGATGATCGGCATCGCCCCATAGGTCTGCCACATCAGCTTCGCACCGCCGAACCAGACATCGTAGGCGGGATCAAGCCCCTCCACCGGCCACACGGCTTTCTTTGCCGTCGCCGCCGTGAGCGTGAGCACGCCGAGCAAAAATGAAAACTCCACCGCGGCAGTCACCGACAATCCAACAAGCAGCCCACCGACAATCGTCATCAGGCTCCGACTCGTGCCCGGCCACATCGCGACGCATTGCAGCAAGCCAATGATCAATGCCAGCTTCCATGTCAGCTCGCGAAGGTCGCGTCCGCCGGACTGGGCCGGATTTTTTTTGCGCCACCACACCGCGGCAAGAATCAGCACGCCGCCGACGATCCATGCGAAGATGACCGGCCACATGCCGAAAAGTTTCGATTCGATCCAATCGTCAAAGAGGAGACCGAATACCGCCGCAGGAAGAAATCCGGCGATCAATGCCAACCCGAGCCGCAAGCCTTCGCCGTCACATCCCAACATGCCGCGGATCACGCGCAACACCCGCTCACGATAGAGCCCGAGCACGGCAAGGATCGCGCCGCCTTGGATGCAGATGGCAAAAGCGTCGGCCGCGATCTTGTCCTGCGGCGATGTCGAGCCGATGCCCATGAGTTGCTGCGCGACGAGCAAGTGACCGGTCGAGCTGATGGGAAGGTATTCGGTGATGCCTTCGATGATTCCGAGGATGAGGGCTTGCCAAGCTTGCATGATTTCGCGCTCACTCTGCGGCGGCGGCGGACAATTCTGCAAGGGTTTTGCGATTGAATGTCCCCCGCTCCCATCCGAACTTGCGGCGCGGCAGATGAAAAAGAGCTATTTGAAACTCGTGCGAAGCTCGCTGCGGACCATTCGGCATCCGCACCTGCGGGACCGCGCATGGTGGCGAGCCCTCTCAAGACCGGTCGCCGACCGACGCTTGTGGATCCCCTGCCGCGACACCGTCGCCGCAGGCCTCGCCATCGGCATGTTTTTTTCGCTGATGCCGATGCCCTTCCAATCCATCGTCGCAATACTGCTCGCGATCCGTTTCCGCGCCAATGTCCCTTTCGCATTCGCCGCCTGCTGGATCAGCAACCCGGTCACCACGCCGGCAATTTTGTTCGGGCAATGTTTCCTTGGCAATTGGCTGCGCGATTCACTCGGCGTACCGATGCCGCATTTCCTCTCACACGTGCAATTCCATGTGCCCAAGGTCGGCATGTTCAACGCCGCCAGCTTCGTGCTCGGCACAATGGTCTCGGGCGTGATCGCCGCTCTGCTCTCTTACCCGATCGTGCATGCATTCTCGGCATTGATGCCGCAGCACCTGCCCGTGCGCCGCTTAAGAAAAAACAAGCAAAGCAACGCGAGCCCTGCTTAGGTGTGATGGGCGTGCAGAGTCGAGCAGGATTCAAGAAATCATTTAACCACTGATGAACTGATTGAAGAAAGAAAATATGTTTTTTGACGCTCATTTTCACTCATCAAAAAATCAGTGGTCATTTCCAAAAATCCCCGATTGGGGTCGGGCTGACTGAATAGCACCCCACTTCGATGCTTCGTGCTCTTCGTGCATTTCGTGGTTCAAACCAATCACACGCAGCCCCGCTCAAAACGATTTCCTCAAATGCGAAGGCAGAATGTTGAGCTGTTCGCGGTACTTGGCGACGGTGCGGCGCGCGACCTTGATGCCTTGCTTGGCGAGTGCCTTCATGAGGGCCTCGTCGGAAAGCGGCTTGGCAGCATTTTCTCCTGCAATCAACTGCTGGATCGCCTCACGCACGCCGGTGTTGGAAACTTCCTCGCCATCGCGCGTCTGATACCCCGTCGCAAAGAACGAACGCATTTCCATCAGCCCCTGCGGAGTTTGCAGATACTTGCCGGCGACCGCGCGCGAGACGGTGGTCGCATGCATGCCCAATTCGTCGGCGATCTCATTCATCGTGAGCGGACGCAAATGGCGCGGGCCCTTGTTGAAGAAATCCGCCTGATGCGCGATGAGCTTGTGAGCAATCGCAAGAATCGTTTCCTGACGCAGTGAAATCGATCGGATCAAACTGCGGCCGTCGCGAATCTGATCGCGCAGAAACTGACGCGCCTTGGCATTGACCCCATCTTTCCCAAGCATGTCCTTGTAAAAATCGTTGATGCGAAGGTCGGGCAAATTTTCACCAGTGAGCCTAGCCGAAAGACTTCCATCCTCGTCGCGTTCGATGATCACATCGGGCTGGATGTAAGGATTTCCCGATGGGTTGAAATCACCGCCGGGATTCGGCGTGAGCCGACCAATGCGCGATGCGGCCTCGGTGATGCGTTCGATGCTGGTGCCAAGGGCTTTGGCAATCTGCGGATGACGCTTGCGCGCAAGATCCTCGAGGTGATCGCGCACGACCTTGTATTCGATGGTTTCCGTACCACCCTTTCGCTCCAACTGCAGCAAGAGCGACTCGGTGATGTTTGCCGCACCAACGCCCGCAGGATCGAAAGTCTGCACCAAGCGCAACGCCGCCTTCAGATATGCGGGCTTGATCCCAAGCCTAATGCCCAAATCCTTGGCGGGCAGATCGAGAAATCCGCGCTCATCAAGATTGCCAAGAATGGCCTGGGCCGCCTTGCGCACCTCGGGATCGACCATCGAAAGATCAAGCTGTTGCTGCAAGTGCTGCTGCAAGGTCACCGGCGCTACAATTGATTCGTACAAATGCTGCCGCCGCTCCTCATCCTCGCCCGTCCACTGCGCCACCCGGCCCTCAAGGATCCGCCTGTCACGCCAGTCGTCATCGGTCTCGTTTAGATAAACCAACGATTCGCCCTCTTCCGGATCCGGCCCCTGGGCATCGAGCGAAATCGACTCAGTCGCATCCTCAAGCACCGGATTGGTCTCAAGCGCCTGACTGATGATCTGCGTCAGCTCCAGCGTGCTGGCCTGCAGAATCTCCAGGCTCTTGCGCATCTGCGGCGCGAGCGTCTGGCTCTGCGAGAGCGACTGATGGAGGGAGACTTCCGACATGGCCGACGGCTTTTTGCCACCGCCATAATGCTCAGCATCAAATCAAATATGAAGCAAAAATCGTGCCAAAAATTAAAAAACAGCCTGCAAAAATTGCTGTGTTTTTTACCATCAATCAAGCCCGCTGGCTCAGGATTTTTTGGGCATGGTGATCAGGAAGCGCGTTTCCTGACCGGGGGTCGAGGTGACCTGAATCGTGGCGCCGTGGGCTTCGATCGCGCGTTTGACGATCGAAAGCCCGAGGCCGGTGCCCTTGATCTCGCGCTGTGAGTGGTGTTTCTCGACGCGATAGAAGCGGCGGAAAATGTGAGGCAGGTCATCGCTCGGAATGCCGATGCCATTGTCGCTCACCCACACGCGGTAGGCGTCGACAGTTTCGTCGCTGCCGACTTCGACGCGCAGGCCCGGATGAGGGTTTTGCTTGAGCGCGTTTTCGATGAGGTTGAAGAAAACTTGGGTCCAGTAAAAGCGATCGCCTTGAATGAGCGGGCCTTTGGCCGGCAACAGGTTTTGCACTTCGGCGCCTTGGTTGCGGATCACCGATTCGAGGCGTTCGAGCACATCGTTGACGCAGGAGCCGATAAAAAACGGCTCGAGCTTGAGCGTCGATGCCTCGCCGGATTCGAGCCGTGAAATGACGAGCATGTCCTCGACGATGCGCGAGATGCGGTCGGCGTGCTTGCGCATGATGCCGAGGTAGTGACGCGCGATGTCGCGATCGCTGACCATGTCGTCCTCGATCAGGTTTTCAAGGTAGCCGTTGATGATGGCGAGCGGTGTGCGGAGTTCGTGCGATGCGTTGGCGACGAAGTCCTTGCGGATCTGTTCGGTCTGATGCTCGGCAGTGAGGTCGCGAATGATCACTCGGGTGGTCGAGCCGCCACGCAGGGGATTGGGCAAGCGTGCTGCATCGACGCGCCAGGCATTGATGCCACGGTTTTCCGAGTCGCCGAGTGGTGAGCTTTGTTGCGGGAGAACAAGTTCCGAGCGCACCGGTTCACCGGTGTTGATGCAGGGCAGGATCGAATCGATGAGTCGCGGATCGGGAAATGCTTCGCGGATGTGGCGACCGTTGAGTTCGCGGTTCCCGAAAAGTTGGTGGGCGGCGGAATTGGCAAATCGGATCACGCCCTCGGAATTCACAAGGATGAAGGCGTCGCCAAGCGCGTCGAGCAGCAGATTGCGCTCGTCGCGCGCCTGCTCGGTTTCACCTTGGCATAGCCGGGTGAGTTCGAGGACTTGGGATTTCATTTTTTTGGCGAAGCGTGCGTGGCGAACTTTGGATGAGAAAAGCGCCACCAGCAGAATCAGGGCGGCGAGTGTGGCGGTGATGGCGAGCGCGGTCATTCTTCGGGCTGGGCGATGCTGTAGCCTATGCCGCGAATCGTGTGAACCCAAGCCCCATAAGTGCCAAGTTTCTGGCGCAACCTTTTCATGTGGGTATCAAGCGTGCGACTGTAGGCCGCATCACTGTAGCCCCACACCGTGCGCAAGAGGACATTGCGCTCCTGCGGTTTTCCGGCGCGCTCGGCCAGGAAAAGCATGAGCTTGAATTCG
Organism: Verrucomicrobiota bacterium; assembly: GCA_018969605.1. GTDB lineage: Bacteria > Verrucomicrobiota > Verrucomicrobiia > Verrucomicrobiales > Akkermansiaceae > Luteolibacter. The sequence goes on from JAGWXY010000022.1 coordinate 9,266, forward strand.
GTGGAGGTCAGCTCGACCGGCTCATCACAGAGGTAAAATTTCAGCGAGTTTTTATCAAATCGGAAAGGCCCGTACTCGAAATCAACCGAACCGGGAGCAGGGTCCGCGCGCTTGAGGATGGCCTGCACGCGGAGCAAGAGCTCCTTCGGGCTGAACGGCTTGGTGAGATAATCATCGGCACCGGCCTCAAGCCCATGGATGCGATCCTCGGTCTGAGCGCGCGCAGTGAGAATGATCACCGGAATTTCCGCGCAACGAGGGTCACGGCGGATTTCCCGAAATACCGAATAACCGTCGCGGCCGGGCAGCATGACATCCAAAACGATCAGGTCCGGCCTTTCGCGCAGGGCCAGCTCGCAGCCCTTGATGCCGTCGTATGCCTTGAGCACCTCGAAGCCAGCGCGCTCGAGGTTGAAGCCAATCAGGTCGGCGATGTCCTGTTCGTCTTCAACGATTAAGATTCGGTGCATTGCGTCCAACAATAGGCGGCTGCGGCGGGCAGGGAAAAATCATGGCATGTGACAATTTGGTCACAAAGGACAGATTCTGCTGATGGCCCCAGTTTCAACGCCACAGGGGCGGCCGCCAACACTTTTTGTGACGGACCAAAGCGCCGCTCAGCGCCCCGCAAGCCATGCGTCGATCCCGCCCAGCACATTCGTCACGCGCGGGAAACCGCTCTCCAGCAAAAGTTTTACCGCCCGGGCCGAGCGGGCACCGGATCTGCAATGGACGATGATTTCACGGTCGCGCGGCAATTCGCCGAGCTTAGAGGGAAGCTCACGCAGCGGGATCAGGCGCGCGCCATCGATCCGCGAGACCGCATGCTCGTGAGGCTCGCGCACATCGATGAGAAGCCCGTCAAAGGACCCGTTCAATATCTCGCGCAATCGTTCTGTCGTGATTGCCGGCACCTCATCCCGAGATGCTGCGCATGTCGTCGATGCCAGCGTTTCGGCATTAGCGACGGAGTCGATTGTTGGCGACGCGCCACACAAACGGCATTGCGGATCGCGGCTGATGCGCAGGCTGCGAAATGATGACTTGAGCGCGTCGTATACCGTGAGCTTGCCAAGCGGCAACTCACCGATGCCGAGGATCAGCTTGAGCGTTTCCATCGCCTGGATCGAACCAATGATGCCCGGCAACACGCCCAGCACACCGGCTTCCGCACACGACGGCACGCTTCCCGGTGAGGGCATCTCCGGCACCATGCAGCGATAGCAAGGTCCGCCCAGATGCGGCGCAAAAATTGTTGCCTGACCCTCAAAGCGATGGATCGCGCCATACACCAAGGGCTTCTTGAGAAGGCACGCGACATCATTGGTGAGAAAGCGCGTGGGAAAATTGTCGGAACCATCGACGAGCACATCGTATCGTGCGGCGATGGCCATCGCGTTGTCGGGAGCGAAGCTCACTCGATGAAGTTCGAGCTCCACATGCGGATTGATTTCGCGCAGGCGCGCGGCCGCGCTCTCGAGTTTGGGTTTCCCGATCCATGATTCACCGTGCAGCACCTGGCGGTGGAGGTTGGAAACATCGACCTCGTCGGCATCGACCAAGCCGAGACGGCCGACACCGGCAGCGGCAAGGTAAAGTGCCGCGGGCGAACCCAAGGCACCGGTGCCGATCAAAAGCACGGAGGCATTTTTCAAACGCAGTTGCCCCTCGACCCCGATGTTAGGGATCAGCAGGTGACGCGAATATCGCGCCAACTCGGCGGCAGAAAGGTTGGTCTGCATGGCGCGCAGAACATGACCCTGAATCGCGTGGCTGTCCAAGGTGGAAAAGCATTTCTGAAGTGCAATTCGGTTGCTAAGGTACCCGCATGTCCGAAGTCCGCTCCACATTCCGCCTGGACACCGGCGATGCCGCGCCCGCATTTTCACTGCCCGATGTCAATGGCCGCATGATGTCGCTGCAAGATGCCGCAGGCCCGCGCGGACTGCTGGTGGTGTTTGCCTGCAACCACTGTCCCTTTGTCGTCCACCTCGCCGATGCTCTTGGCGAGGTTGCCCGCAAACTGGCCGCCGAGGGCGTGCACACGGTCGCAATCAATTCCAACGACACCGCAAAATACCCGCAGGATGCCCCGGCATTGATGCCCGCCTTCGCCGAAAAACACCGCTGGGAATTCCCCTATCTCGTCGATGAATCCCAAGCAGTCGCACTCGCCTACGGCGCGGCATGCACGCCGGATTTTTTCCTCTTCGACAGCAAACTGCAGCTGTTCTACACCGGCCAATTTGACAACTCGCGACCACGCTCGAATCAAAGCGCCGATGGCGCGGACATGCTCGCCGCCGCGCGCCTGATGCTCGATGGCAAGGCTGCTCCTGCACGCCCTTACCCAAGCAGCGGCTGCAACATCAAGTGGAAGGCCGGGAATCAACCCGGATGGTGGGATTCCGGGGTTTCGCCGGCGTGATGTGCGGAGGTTTGATGTAAATCGGCTGCGGAATTTCCGCCGACCATTCACGGCGAGTTGCTTCATCGGTTGATTGCCATGCACGCCACAAGCGCGTGGCAGATGGCACTTCGAACGAAAGCCTTGCGCGAATTTCCTCGGGCAAGGGAAAGCGTCCGATTTCCTCGCATGAAAAAACCACCATGCCCTCATCGAGCGCGTTTGCGACACGCTCATGCAAACCTGCCGCATCACACAACGATGGTGCGGCGCTAAGTTTGAAGTCCGCCACCTGCGCGGTCCAAAAACTGCCGCGACGCGCATCGCCAATCGCAAGCGTCGGCTTGCCCGATGCGGCCGACGGCACGGCAAGCAGTGATGGCACAGCAACCGCGGGGCAGCCCATCGCAATCGCCACCCCTTGCGCCGCCGCGATCCCAACGCGCGTGCCGCTGTAACTTCCAGGCCCACTGCCAACGAGCACGAGGTCAACCTGACGATCCTCGCCGAGCAATTCATTTAGCGGACCAAACAAAAGCGCGTTGTGATTCCGATCGCTCGAAAATCCGCGCTCGTCCAAGCCACCGCCAGCACCCACACGCGCCAGCGTCGCATGCGGCGTCGAGGTCTCAAATATCAGCGCGCGGGCGTCACTCACGCCGCCGTGATAAACCGCAGCCGAAGCAGCCGCCAGCACGCAATTTGATCAACTCGCTCGACAAGGCATCCCCGCCGCGCTTTTGCATCGTCAAGCCCGCACGCATTTCCAATGCTCATCGCGTGCACCCGACGCGGGCCATCGTCATTCGCCTCACGCGACTCACCGACACCAGCCTGATCGTTCACTGGTTCACGGAATCACACGGGCTGATCAAGACCGTTGCCAAAGGCGCGCGCCGGCCGGGCAGTCCCTTTGCGGGAAGGCTCGATCTTTTTTTTGGCGGCGAAATCAGTTTTCAATCGGCGCGCAAGGGCGAGTTGCACGCGCTGCGCGAAGTGGTAATCCATGATTGGCGCGAAGGGCTGAGAAAAAATTACGGTAGCACGCTTTTTGCCGCTTACTGCTGTCAGCTCGCCGAATCCGCCGTCGAGCCCGAACACCCGGAACCGCAGCTTTACCAACTTCTCGTGCGCGCGCTCAATCACATCGACAGCAACGAGCCCACCATGCGCGCGCTGCTGCATTTCGAGCGCGAGCTCGCAACGATGATGGGAATCCTGCACGAGAAACGCGAGCCATCCAGCTCGCTGCGCGAAACGCTTGGCGCGCTTCCATCAACGCGCGAGGAATTGATCGCCCGCATCGGCGGTGCCTCATGAGGGCTCGACCTGCACAACCGCCATGGCCGCGATGCCCTCGCCACGACCGATGAACCCCATCGCTTCGTTGGTCGTCGCCTTCACACCAACCCGCTCCGGCGCGATGCCCAATGCGGCGCCGATGTTCGACTTCATCGCATCGCGATGCGGCAAGACCTTCGGGGCCTCGGCGATCAGCGTCGAATCGACATTCACGATCCGCATGCCCGCCTCCGCCGCAAGATCACGGCATTTTTCCAAAATCTTCAGCGAAGAAATCCCTTCGCAGGCCGGATCACCGGGCGGAAAATAATAACCGATATCCGGCAAGCCCATCGCGCCAAGCACCGCATCCGCAATCGCGTGGCAAAGCACATCCGCATCGGAGTGACCCTCCAATCCATGGCTGTGCGGAATCGTCACGCCACCAAGAACCAAGCGGCGATTTTCAGAAAAACGATGAACATCGTAGCCGATTCCAACCATGTTTTGAGGTAGTGAATGGAGTGAAAAGCGAATCGCGTCGATCAAAGGATTTCGGCAACCGGTAACACACCGTTGCTCGCCACGATCGACCATGCGTCGGCGTAACCTTCGACCGCAGTAAGCTCGACCTTGCCGCCTGCCGCTTCGACGAGGAGTTGGCCGGCGGCGATATCCCACAGCGAGATGCGCGATTCGATGTAGGCGTCGAGGCGGCCGCTCGCGATGTAGGCCATGCCGAGCGCCGCCGATCCCATCATGCGCATCTTGCGAGCCTTCAGCGATGCACGCTGGAAACGCTCGATGCCGGTCTTCTTCGCCGCCTCGTCCTTGCCGCAGCCAACGAACAAAATCGATTCGTCAAAACCCGCGCGGGCGCTGACGCGGATCGGCTTGCCATCAAGCATCGGCACGCCACCTTTTTCCACGGTCCATGTTTCGCCAACCATCGGGTCGTGAATCACGCCCACCACAATTTCACCGGCGACGCGCAACGCGATCGACACGCAGAAATGCGGAATGCCGTAGAAAAAATTCACCGTGCCATCGATCGGGTCGACGATCCACTGGCGGTCGGAGTCCTGATTGCCCGCGATGCCTTCCTCGCCATAGAGCGCGTCGCCAGGCCGCGCGCCGAGCAGGATGCCGGTGATCAATTCCTGCGATTCCTTGTCGAGCGCGAGCTTGATGTCGTGCTGAGTCGCCTCGTCGACCGTGGCATCGTTGCCGAAGTGCTGTCGCAGGAGTTTGCCCGCGGCGAGCGCGGCATCGGTGGCAAGGGCGAGATCGGTCATGGGCGTGTAAAAATCAGTGGGTGGCGCTTTTCTCGGTGTGAAGCATCAGAATCGCACGAACAAGTTGATGGGCGAGATCGTGCTTGCTGGCAAGCGGAAGCTGTTCGATGCGGTCGGGATAGACGAGGGTGACTTCGTTTTGATCCGACTCAAAGCCGATGCCGGGTTTGGAGACATCGTTGGCGATGATCAGGTCGCATTGCTTGCGAGTCAGTTTTTCGCGGGCGTTGGCGATCAGGTTTTCAGTCTCGGCGGCGAAGCCAACCAGCGTGCCGGCAAAGCCATGCTTGCTGCGGCATGTACCGAGGATGTCCGGCGCGCGAACCAATTCGAGTGTGAGTGCCTCGGCAGACTTCTTGATTTTTTCCTTCGCGACTTTGGATGGCATGTAATCGGCCACCGCAGCGGCAAACACCGCGACTTGCATGCGCCCGATGTGGGTCGACACCGCCTCATGCATTTCACCCGCAGTTTCCACCGGCAGGAAATCCACGCCATCGGGCACATCCAGCGAGGTCGGCCCCGAAACTAGCAGGACCGTGTGACCTTCGCGCGCGAAGGCCGCGGCGATTTCATATCCCATCTTGCCCGACGATCGATTGCCGATGAAACGCACCGGGTCAATCGGCTCGCGGGTGGGACCGGCAGTCACAAGAATGTTCATCGCCGAAGTCTGAACGCGCTACCGCTCATCGCAAGCCCTCTTCTTGGCGCGCTGATCCTGCAAACAAAAAGGGCGCGGCAGATGCTGCCGCGCCCGAGACGTGTTTGCGTTGGCGAAGAAATCACTTCTTCGGCGCGACCGCGGGCTTCGGCTCCGGCACCTTCGCGGGTGCGGGCTTGTTTGACTTGATGCTCTGAAGCTCCTTGTTTGCTTGCTCGCGTTGTTTGGCGTCAAATTTCTCGGCAATGTCAGCAGCCAATTTCGACGCGTCCTTCTCACCGCGCTCGGCAGCGAGGGTGGCAATCGCCCATGCTTTGATCGGATCGGCCTTGAGGCCGACACCGTCGTTGAGGAGGCGGGCCAGCGCGAGAGTCGCAGGGCCGTGGCCTTGGTTGGCAGCCATCATGTAAAGTTGGCTGGCACTATCGATGTCGCGCGCCACTCCTCCCGCGCCGCGATCATAAATAACCGCAAGGTTGTATTGCGCTTGGGCAAAGCCATTTTGGGCGGCACGAGTCAGCCAAGCCAGCCCGGCGGTTAAATCGGCCACGCCCATTTTGCCGGAGAGATAAAACAAACCGAGCTCGTTTTGGGCCTCAGGAAGATTGCCTGTGGCCGATGCCAAAAGATGTTTGTAGCCGGCGAGAATGTCTGGCTTGCTGGCGGATAAAATGCGTGCCGCGAGGCGAAAATTGGCATTTGGACTACCCGACTCCGCTGCCTTCTGGAGAATACTGATGCCACGCTCAAAATCCTTAGCCACCCCTTTGCCCTCGATGTAGAAATCGGCGCTGCGCAGCATGCAATCCACTTGGCCGGCATCCTTGCCCCGCTCGTAGTGTGCAAGAGCTTCCTTCAGGTTCTTTTTGATATTTTCCTCGTAATCACCAAGCACGAGATAAGCCGAGTACTCCTTGCCCTCGATGGCCTTCTTGAGCCACTCGCGACCCTTGGCCTCATCGCGAAATTTTTCATCACCGCTGAGGTAACGCGAACCAATCGCAGCCATAGCCGCCGGATTCCCCAAGCCTGCCGCCTTGGCATAGTATTCGAGCGAGGCTTTCACATCCTTGAGCTCGGGAAAACCAAACTGACCTTCATAAAACCGACCGATGAGCGACATTGACAAGACATCGCCCGCATCAGCGGCGCGCTTCCACCAGAAAACGGCCTTGTCGGGGTCAGGCGCCGAGGACAGGCGCCCCCTCAGATAGGCTTCGCCCAAAATACGCGCAGCCACCGCAGGATCGCTTTTGGCTGCTTCTTCAAGTGCCGCGCGGGCTTGCTCACGCTCCGCCTCCTGATCGGAGGCAAGCAATATGAACGAGAGCCGATAGATCGCGTCGCGATGCTTGGATGCTGCCGCTTTGCGATAATACTCCAGGGCTTTGTCCTTGGACGCTTCGGCGCCTTGGCCAGTCTCATAAGCAAAACCCAAAAGATACTGTGCTTCGGCATTGCCCTTTTCCGCAAGCGGCTTGGCAAGCTCGACAGCTTTGAAATGACGTCCGCCTTGGAAGGCCTCGATCGCTTCTTTGATGGGGCCATCAACATCTGATGGCAAGCTTGCCATCGTTTGCTCGCTAGGAAGCGAGACTGCCGCATTCACGAAAGAAAACGATGCAGTAAGGCATAATGCATGGAATATATGACGCAAGGACATGTGGCAATTAGGGTGCTTCGTATGAAAAATGCAAATCTTAATGCGGTGGGAAAAGCCCTTGATCGGCCCGAGTTTTATCCAAAGCCAACCCGCAAAGCAGGTCAATGCAACGCCCCAAGACCTCCGTATCAATCTCGTTGACATCGACTCCGCAGCCAAGCCCGCCCAGCATCATGACCGTAAGCCCCCCACCCAAGTGCTCGCGAAATTCCTCCAAGCCATCCAACACGACCCTGCGGCCGCAAGCATCACGCTGATCCAGCGCCGGATGAAATGCCGCAAGACCCAGACCCGAGATCACTGCCAGCACCCTTTCGGCAAGCGATGACGGAATAAGTCCGATCTCAACCGAATAAAGCACATCAAGCGCGAGGCCGATGGCGACAGCTGGTGCGTGCGAGAGCTTACCACCGGTCATTGATTCAAGCTTGTGCGCTGCCCAATGACCAAAGTCGAGCGGACGGCTGCTGCCCGATTCGAAGGCATCGCCACCCTCGGCGATGTGCCGTGCGTGCAACATGGCGGAACGCTCGACGCATGCTTCGAGCAACGGTTTTTCCAATGCCGCAAGGCCCGCAAGCCGTGCTTCGATCCACTCGAAAAATTCGCGATCTTTCACCAAGGCGACCTTCACCGCCTCGATAAGCCCGGCGCGGCGCGTGATGGGATCGAGGCTTTGCAAGAAAGCAAAATCATTCACCACCGCGTAGGGTACCGCAAAACTTCCGATCCAATTTTTTTTGCCAAAGCCATTGATCGCGCACTTCACCCCCACGCCGCTGTCGCATTGCGCCAAGGTAGTGGTGGGCACGCGCACAAGCCTCATGCCGCGATGCGCGGTGGCCGCAGCAAATCCCACCGCATCGAGAAAAGCCCCGCCGCCAATGGCGACTACATACGAATGGCGGTCGAGATGCGAGGCATCGATGAGACGCCAGACTTCGCGCACCAAGGCATCGTCGAACTTGACCTGCTCGCCACCGGGCAACACCGCAAGGCCGACAATTTCAAATCCGATCGAACTCATGCCCTCCCGCGCAGCGGACTCCAAGCCCGACCAAGCCCGCGCCACCGCATCCTCGATCAGGATCAGCCCGCGCTTTTCACCCGTAGCATCGGCAAACACCTCCTCCAAATCCCGCAGCCCAGGACCAAACACATCGCGCGTGAACACGATACGGTGCTTGAAGGTGAGGGGAATTTGGAAATCGTACCGGGACATCAGCGCGCGCCACCACTAGACTGCCTTGGCATCCTGCGCCAATGTTTCTTCCATCAATCGACCCCATGCCCACCTCCGAGAAACTTTACGAAACCCGCTGGCTGCGACTGGAACGCATCGGCACCTGGGATTTCGTGCGCCGTCCGCATTCCGATGCCTGCGTCGGCATCCTCCCGATCACGCCCGATGACGAAGTGGTGCTGATCGAGCAATTTCGCATTCCGCCCCAGCGCCATGTGATCGAAATCCCCGCCGGCATCGTCGGCGATGAAGAGGAACACCACGGCGAATCGCTGGCCGACACAGCCGCACGCGAACTGCTCGAGGAAACCGGCTACCGCGCAGGCACGATCCGGCAACTGATTGCGAGCCCAACTTCCGCCGGCATGACGCCGGAAATCACCCACCTGTTTTTAGCAACCGACCTCGTGCGCGAACATCAGGGCGGCGGCGTGGGCTGCGAAAAGATCATCGTCCATCATGTGCCCCGCGCCGAATTGCCGCAATGGCTCGCCGCGCAAGAAGCCGTCGGCAAACTCGTCGATTTCAAAATCCACGCCAGCCTCTGGCTCGCGGCAAACCTCACACCATCCCCCGCTTGAGCGAACCCATCCCCACCCGCTTTGGCGGCATCGCCCGACTCTACGGCGAAGCCGCCACACGCCGCTTCCTCAGCGCGCGCGTCGCCATCATCGGCGTCGGCGGCGTCGGGTCATGGGCGGTCGAAGCACTTGCTCGATCGGGCATCGGCCACCTGACACTTGTCGACCTCGATGAAATCTGCATCACCAATGTGAACCGCCAACTCCACGCGATGGATGGCCAGATCGGCCGACAAAAAACCGATGCCATGGCCGAGCGCGCCAGAGCGATCAACCCAGATGCCGTAGTGCAGATCCGGCAGCAATTTTTCACCGAAAACTCCGCGGCCGAAATCCTCGACCCGGGCTTTGATGCGGTCGTCGATGCGATCGACCAATCATGCCACAAGGCATTTCTCATCGCCGAATGCCATCGCCGCGGCATCTTCACCGTCACCTGCGGCGGTGCTGGCGGCCGACGCGATCCGACGCGCATCCGCGTCGCCGATCTCGCCCACAGCGGCAAGGATCCCCTGCTCCACCAACTCCGCCGCACGCTGCGCCGCGAACACGGATTTCCCAAAACTCCTCTCGGCCAAAAGCCCGCGCCGCTCGGCATCGACGCGGTCTTCTCCGACGAACCGCAGGCCTACCCGCAATGCGACGGCACGGTATCGGGCGAGCGTCCCGACGATGCGGAGCTGCGGCTCAATTGCGCCTCGGGCTTTGGCACCGCGACTCATGTCACAGCCAACTTCGGCCTCACCGCCGCATGCCGCGTGCTCGAGCACTTGGCGCGCAATTGATCATCGCGCCACAAATAAAAGATGCCGCCGAAACGGGCGGCATCGGTAGAAACGATTCAGCGCCACGCGGGCAGCTGAAACCTCCTGATGAAAATTACAGACCCTTCTTCGAAAGGCGGGTGCCGGGAGTCGCTCCTTGGCGGGCCTTGAACTTCGGGTTCGACTTGCAGATCACATAGACCGTTCCTTTGCGTTTCACGACTTGGCAATCAGCGTGACGGCGCTTGGCGGATGCTAGTGAAGAGAGGACTTTCATGACGGAAAAAAGTTGGTGGTTACCGACCGCAGGGGCAAATCGGGATGCGGAAAATAGGAAGCGCCCGGCCTTTGTAAAGCAAATTCCACGCAGATCGGGCGGATTTTTTCTCGCACCCCGAGCTTGGGAAGTCTTCGGGATATGCCCGAAATTATTTCGGATCCATGTATTTTTTGCTTTTCCGAAGGATTTCTTAGGGCTAATCGAGGACTCATGAAAATCGTCCTGCTCGCGATTGCTTTGGTATCCCTCAACTCCTGCAACACGATCATTGGCATGTACCGCGACACCAAGCAGGCGGTGATCTGGACCAAGGACAAGATCCAAGGATCAGGCGGCGGTGGTGGTGGCGACGACGCGTACAGCGACGCGCCGATTTATTGATCCGCGCCTCAATCGAGCAATTCGCCGTAGCGCTTGCGGGCCAGCTCCATCGAAAGCTCGAGCACGCCTTGGCTGCGGGGATGCTTCAAGGCCTCGTCCGACATCGCCGCGCATTCGGCATAGCTGAGCGATCGGATCGCATGACCCACCCGCGAAACCTGTTGCGGACCCACGGATAGTTCTTCGGCACCCAAGCCGATGAGCAAGGGCGTGAGCCGCACATCGCCGGCCATTTCGCCGCAAATCCCCGTCCAAATGCCATTGTCACTCGCGGCATCGATCGTGCGTTTGATCAAGCGCACAACCGCCGGATGCGTCGGCCGGTAAAGATCCGCCACATGCGGATTCACGCGGTCGGCGGCGACGGTGTATTGGATGAGGTCGTTGGTGCCGATCGAAAAGAAATCCACTTCGGGCGCGATAAAATCGGCGCAAAGCGCGGCGGCCGGCACCTCGATCATGACGCCCACCGGCAGATTCGAGTCAAAGGGAATGCCTTCCTTGTCGAGCTCGTCCATGCAGCGCAGCACCATTTCCTTGCCGCGACGCACTTCGGAAAGTGCCGAGATCATCGGAAACATCACGGCAATCTTACCCTTCGCGCTGGCCCTCAGGATCGCACGGATCTGCTCGCGAAACATCGCCGGTCGCGCCAGTGAAACACGAATGCCGCGCCAGCCGAGAAACGGATTCGGCTCAGGCTCGGTCAGCGGCTCGACCGGCAATTTGTCACCACCCGCATCGAGCGTGCGAATGATCACCATGTGCGGCGACATTTCCGTGGCCACCCGCGCGTAGGTTTCGAATTGAAACTTCTCGTCCGGGATCTCCTCGCTGCCGAGCAGCAGGAATTCCGTGCGGTAAAGCCCCACGCCCTTGGCTCCGCTGCGTTTGACCAATGGCAATTCTTCGACGATCTCGATGTTGGCGGAAACGGTGAGCGGCCGACCATCGATGGTCTCGGTGGCATCGCCACGCTTGGCATCCACCAGGCTGCGAACCCGCGCCTTTTCGTCATTCAATTTGCGGTATCGCGCCAGCGTTTCATCAGTCGGATAAAGAATCAGCTTGCCGGTGTAACCATCAAGAATCGCCGGCGCTAGGGCTGTCATGTCGATCACCGCACCCTCAAGACCCACGGTCGCAGGCACACCAAAAGCACGCGCAAGAATCGCCGTGTGGGAATTGACGCTGCCCTGCTCGGTGGCAAAGCCCAGCACCTGACCGCGGTTCATCGATGCGGTGTCGGATGGCGCCAAATCGTAAGCGACCAAAATGTGGCGGCCGTCGGGCCCACCATGGCGGCTCTCACCATCCGCCGAAAAATTCCGCAGCAGGCGTTGCGCGACATCCTCAAGATCGGCCGTGCGCTCGCGCAAAAACGGATCAGGGATCCGCCGCATCGCTTCGAGAAAATTTTGCATCACGGCATAAAACGCATACTCGGCATTTTGTTGACGACTCGCGATCGCCGCCAAGACCCGCTCGACCAGCGAGCGATCCTCAAGCATCATCACATGGGCCTCGAAAATCCCGCTTTCTTTGTCACCCGAAAGATCCTCAAGCCGACCCTGCAACTCGACGAGCTGATGCTTGGTGGTCTCCAATGCCTCGTTGAAGCGCGCCTGCTCGTGCTCCACCTCGGATTCGGCGATTTCATACACCTCCGGTGCTGAAAACCCGCGAGCGATGACATGCAAGGGAGCGATCGCGATGCCCGGGGACGCGGGAATCCCCTCGTAAACGGTCTCGATTTTCTCACTCGGCTCATCCATCGGGTGAAGCCAAATTGCTTGCCCGCCGCGCTGCGATCAAGACGCAAATTGCCCGAGCCAAGCACACGCGAAGGATGGGCTTGCGCGACTGCCAGCAAAAGCAGATCTTCCATCCATGTCCTCACTCGTCAAAACCCTCTCCGCCATTGGCACCGGCCTCTTCGCTGCCAACGCCGCCGAACCTCTCGCCATCGGCGCCAAGCTCCCGAAGGTTTCACAGAAAAACCAGGAAGGCATTACTATCGCGCTCGCCGAATACGGCGCCAGCGGATGGATGCTCGTTTACTTTTACCCGAAAGCCGACACGCCCGGCTGCACGAAGCAAGCCTGCAGCCTGCGCGATGCTTTTGCGACACTCACCGAAAAAGGCGTGAAAGTCCTCGGCGTCAGCACCGATTCGCCCAAATCTCAAAAAGCCTTCCGGGAAAAATACCAACTGCCCTTCGATCTGCTCGCCGATGAAGACTCGACAATCGTCAAAGCCTTCGGCGTGCCGACCACGATGGGCTTTGCCAAACGCCAGGCCTTCCTCTTCAAGGATGGCGTGCTCGTGTGGGTCGACCTCTCAGCCTCGACCGAGCAACAGGCGGCCGATGTGCTCAAGGCGATCGAAGCAAAAAACTGAGCGGCATCAGGCGGCACACACTTCAACCGCAGCCGCTAGCTCGGGTTGGCGTGCTTCTTCATTTTGCGATGCAGCAAGGCTGGCGATGAACTCATCATACCGCACGAGCTCCATGCGGCCGTCGTGATGCTCGATGATCGCCGTGAGGCTCTCGACCCAGTCGCCGGAGTTGAGATAGTGCACACCGCCCTCATTGCGATCCTCCGGCGCGTGGATGTGCCCGCAGATGATGCCATCGCAATTTTTCCTGCGGGCAAGGTTGCGCAACAACTCCTCGTAGCGATCGACGAAACACACGGCCGACTTGACCTTGGCCTTCACCTGCTTGCTGATCGAATAATACTCCTTGCCACGCCATGCGCGCCACTGGTTGTAAACGCGGTTGATGCCAAGAAGCAGGTCGTAACCGACCGCACCCAGCACCGCGAGCCACTTGTGATTGGTCGAAACGCTGTCGAAGCCATCGCCATGGATCACCAAATAGCGCCTGCCATCCGGCGTGGCGTGGATGTGCTCCTTCATCAGGCTCACGCTGCCAAACACCAGCGGCATGAAGCGCTCGAGGATCTCATCGTGATTGCCGCGCAGGTAAATGACCTCGGTGTGATCGCGCTCGGTCATTTTGAGAATCTTGCGGATCACGCGACTGTGACGCGAGGTCCACTGGCCACCGCGCCGCAACGCCCAGCCATCGATGATATCACCATTGAGCACGAGCTTGCGGCACTCGACGTGCTTGAGGAAATCAACAACCTCATCAGCCTTGCTGTCGCGTGTGCCAAGGTGGATGTCGGAGAGAAACACCGTGCGACATGAAAGTTTTTCGCGCTTCGCCGGGCGTTTGATTTTTGCTCGTGCAACCGAGCTCGCAGCCACCTCTTGAAAAATGCCCTCGAGCCCGCCTACTATTCGATCCCAGCCAAGCGACTCAACACTTCGCCGCGCTGCAATCCGCAACTCATGCGATGGACCCATACGCAGCGCATGCACGGCCTCGGCAATGAAAGCCTCAGCATCGCCCTTCGCGACTTTGAGCCCGTTGACCCCATGCTCCACATGCGAACGCGCGGCGGCATAATCATACCCCACACATGCCAAGCCGCTGGCCATGCCCTCCAGCAACACATTTCCAAAAGTTTCGGTTTCACTCGGAAACAACAACACATCGCATGAGGCATAGTGCCGCGCGAGCTCCACGCCGGTTTGCACTCCCGCAAAATGCACCCACGGCAATGCCGCCTCAAGCTTCGACCGCAATGGACCATCGCCCACCACCACACCACGCAACTCCGGCACCTCGACCCTCATCCTTTCAAATGCCGCCATCGCGAGATCAAAGTTTTTCTCCGCAGCCACGCGACCCACCATCACCACCACCGGCACATCCGGATCAGCCCCCCACGCGCGCCTCAAGGCCTCACACCTCATGCCCGGCGAAAACAATGCGGTGTCGACCCCGCGCCCCAAGACATGCACCCGCGCCACACCCTCGGCCATGAGGCGGTCCGCCACCTCGCGCGATGGCACCACCGTGCGGTCGGCCCGCTGGTGAAACCGCTTGAGATACGACATCGCCAAGGGCCGCAGCACACCTACGCGATAACGATCCATGTAATCGTGAAAATTGGTGTGAAACCCACTCACCACCGGAATGCCAAGCGCGTTGGCAGCCTTCATCGCCGATTTTCCCATCAGGCTCTCGGTCGCGATGTAAATCACATCCGGCCGCCGCGCCATCCACCTCGTGCGAAATTCAAAGGGCTTGGGCAAACCCACCCGCACCGCCGGATATCCCGGCAGCGGCACCGCCACGGCCTGACTCTCCCCGCGCCCGGCGTTGAGACCGGTGTGCACGACATGCACCCGATGCCCTTTTTGCCGAAGCCCGTCCCGCAAACGCCCCAAAGTCATCGCCACGCCATTGATGTCGGGCGTGAAGGTGTCGGTCACAAATTCGATTCTCATGGTGTCGCAGAAACAACTTTTTGTTTCGCATGAACACCATCAGCCACCCACACGTGCCTCATCACTTTTGTTCATGTGACAATTCCGTAACATAGCTCCACAAGGATCACGCGCCTTCTCTCGCTTTGCGCAGATACTCGCAGATCAAAGGAATCCTCGCACCAGCAGAAGGCATCTCGAGAAGCTGCTGACGCAAATCCGGATCATTCACGAACTGCTGACTCACGATGTCGGTCATCAAGCCCGGCTCTTCGGCGCGATCCAACAAAGCAAATACCCCTTGCTGCACAGCCTCCGGCAAATCCTGGACCGCATCCTCAATCGCACCCCGCAGCGTTTTCATCGCCGCCCCCTCACCACCCTCGGGCATGAAAACCGTGATCAAGGGCTCGATCCGCACAAAAGGGTAATCCTTGCCGCCCAACCACTCCAAGAAACGTACCCGCATCACGCCATGCAGCAGGAGATTGGAGGTGCCATCCTCCATCTCGCGCGAGGCCCTCACCAAGCCGATCGTACCCACCGGCGCGACACAACTTTCAAAGCCCTCAATGCCATCCGGCTCGGCCAATAGCCGCCCCACCGCAAACAGGCAGTCACCCTCGATCGCATCCTCCAGCATCCGACGGTAGCGTGGCTCAAAAATATGCAATGGCAATCCGCCATGCGGAAACAAGGTGCAATCCGGCAAGAGCATCACGCCACATTGCTCAGGAATGTTGAGAGCCGTCATCCGCCCACCATGCAGCCACATCGGCAGCGCCAAAGCAAGCTGATTGCCAGGTCGCCCGAAATGGCTTGCATTTTTCTATCAATCGATTTTTTCAAACAAGAATCAGCCACCGCAACGCTAGTTGCTGGCATATTGCACTCACCCCCAACCATCCGCCCACCGATGATCGAAGTCCACAAACTCACCAAACAATTCGGCTCCAAGCTCGCGGTCGACGAGCTCTCGTTCACCGTCAAAAAGGGCGAAGTCCTCGGGTTCCTCGGACCCAACGGTGCCGGCAAATCGACCACCATGCGCATGATCACCGGCTTCATCCCGCCAAGCTCCGGCGATGCCAAAGTCTGCGGGCTGTCGATCATCGAAAACCCGCAAGAGGCAAAAACCAAAATCGGCTACCTCCCGGAATCCGCTCCGCTCTACCCGGACATGACAGTATCCAGCTTCCTGTCCTTCTGCGCCGAAATCCGCGGACTCAAAAAATCCGCCGCCAAGGACGCCGTCGAGCGCGCAATCGAAACCTGTTTCCTCAGCAGCGTCGCACGCCAGTCGATCGACACGCTTTCCAAAGGCTACCGCCACCGCACCTGCCTCGCCCAAGCACTCCTGCACGACCCCGAGGTCCTGATCCTCGATGAGCCCACCGACGGACTCGACCCAAACCAAAAACACGAAGTGCGCCAACTCATCAAACGCCTCGGCAAAGACAAGGCGATCCTCTTCTCAACCCACATCCTCGAGGAAGTCGAAGCCGCCTGCTCGCGCGCCGTCATCGTCGATCGCGGAAAAATCGTCGCCGATGGCACACCCGCCGAACTCATCGCGCAATCCGACACCGGCTCGCTCACCGACCTCTTCCGCAAACTCACCACCCGCGACACCGAAGCCGCAGCCTGAGGCAAAGGCTCACTCCAAAATTCATTTCACATTTCACCACCATGTCCTCGCTCACCATCTACAAACGCGAACTCCGCAGCTACTTCGGCCAGCCGACCGCCTACGCGATCATCGTGATCTTCCTCGCGCTCTCCATGGGCCTCACCTTCAGCTTCGGCAACTTCATGCGCGTCGGCGATGCCTCGCTCGAATGGAGCTTCTTCTTCTGGCACCCCTGGATCTACATGCTGCTAGCTCCCGCGGTCGGAATGAAGCTATGGTCCGACGAACAACGCAACGGAACGATCGAGCTGCTCGGCACATTTCCTGTCTCAATGTGGAGCGCAATCATCGGCAAGTTTCTCGCCGCCGCCACGGTCTGGCTCGCTGCTCTCGTGCTGACCTTTCCGATCGTCGCCACCGTCAACTACCTCGGCGATCCAGACAACGGCGCGATCCTCGCCGGCTACATCGGATCCCTGCTCGTTTGCTCAACCTTTGTCGCCATCACCATGCTCGTCTCGGCCTGCACCCGCGACCAAGTGGTGTGCCTGATCGTTTCCGTCGCGATCTGCGTCACGATGGTGCTCTGCGGCTACGATGATTTCACCCGCGAAATCGGCAAGGCAGTCTCGCCGGGCGTCGTCGAGGCCATCGTTTCGATCGGCGTGTGGGACCACTTCCGCTCGCTCAACCGCGGGCTACTCCGCCTTCAGGACGCGGTCTGGTTCACTTCGTTCATCGCCGTCTGCCTGCTCGGCACCAGCACGATCCTCTCCGCCAAACGCTCTTGAGCCGCCACCCGAATTTTCAGCCACATTCCTTTCAACGAAATGAAATCCAACAGCCCCATCACCCGCGCAACCGTCGCCGTCATCGCGCTTGCCGCCATCGCGATCTTTGCCAACTGGCTCGTCTCGCTCTCCTCTTTCGGCAACCGCGGCGCCGACTTCACCGAAAAACAAATCCACACGCTCTCGGATGGCACCCGCGCGATCCTCGGCGAAATCAACGCACCGGTCGTGCTCCGCTACTATGCCTCTCGTAATACGGATTACATGCCCGAGGAAATCAAACTCCACATGCGCCGCGTCGACGACCTCCTCAAGGAATACGCCTCGCTGTCGAAAGGCAAACTCCGCGTCGAAAACCTCAATCCCCAACCGGACACCGATGCCGAGGACTCCGCCAACCTCGACGGCATCAACGGCCAACGCATGGACGACCAGAACCTCTACTTCGGCCTCGCCATTTCATGCCTCGACAAGACCAGCGTCATTCCCTTCATCGACCCGCGCCAGGAAACGATGCTCGAATACCAACTGTCCAAGGCAATCGCCGAAGTCACCGCTCCGGCGAAACCAAAAATCGGCGTGATGTCCGCCCTCTCGCTGAAAGGCGAGCCCGCCGGCATGCCCGGTCAAAAATCCGCCCCAGGCTGGGTGATCTATCAACAACTCAAACAGTCCTTCGACATCGAGGACATCCCGATGACCACCACCACGATCGATCCGAAATCGATCAAGGTCCTCCTGCTCTTCCACCCCGCGGAAATCACACCCGAGGCGGAATTTGCGGTCGACCAATACCTGCTCGGCGGCGGCACCGTGGTGGCCTGCCTCGATGCCTTATCGGTCGCTGCGCAAATGACCGGCGGAGGCAACCCGATGATGGGCATGCCCGGCACACCCACGACCTCGACGCTGCCAACGCTTCTCAAATCATGGGGCGTATCCTTCGAGTCGGGCAAGGTGCTCGCCGATCCCATCTACTCGACCCGCATGGCTGGCAACCGCGACGCGCTCGCGGTCCTCACGCTCACCAAGGATGCAATGCCGCAAGCCGACAGCGTGATCACCAAAGACCTCGACTCGGTCACCCTTTTCCTGCCCGGAGCCTTCACGATCAACGCGACCGAAGGGATCAAGGCCAACACCTTGATCAAATCCTCAAACGGCTCGGGCTTTGTCGACTCAATGCGCGCGTCGCAACTCGATCCCGCGCTTAGCACCTCGTTCCGCCCTTCGGGCACCGCCTACGATCTGGTCACCTACCTCAGCGGCAATTTCAAAACCGCTTTTCCCGATGGCAAACCGCAAGCTGCAACGCCCGCCGATGGAGCCGAGCCGAAAAAGCCTGAGTCAGATGCCAATCAACTCAAACAATCCACCAGCCCGGGTCATGTTTTCCTGATCGCAGATATCGACGCATTCTACGACCGCTTCGCCTACAATGTGCAAAACTTCGGTGGCGTGCAAATGGCTTCACCAATCAACGGCAACGCCTCGCTGCTCTTCAACCTGCTCGACCAAGCCACCGGCTCAAAACACCTGATCGGCTCGCGATCGCGCTCTGCCATACGGCGCCCCTTCACGGTGGTGCAAAAAATGGAGGCCGACTTCAACAAACAGGTCGGCACGAAAATCGAAGAGTTCCAAGAAAAACAAAAAGCCGCCCAACAAAAACTCAGCGACCTCCAGACGCAAAAATCCCGCGGCAGCGAACTATACCTTTCGCCCGAACAAGAGGCGGAAATTCGCAAGCTCCGCAAAGAACAGGTGGAGTACTCGAAGCTCATCCGCGAACAGGAAAAAGACCTGCGCCGCCAGAAAGACAAGCTCGCCGGAAAAATCACCCTCCTCAATGTCGGCGTCATGCCACTGCTCGTGACACTCTTCGGCCTCGGCCTCTTCATCCAGCGCCGCCGCTCGACCCGCGCGCGCTGATCACAACTCGTTCTAACACCCACAACCCCGCACCCGTTTCACCATGAAGAAAAAACAGGTCCTCACCCTCAGCGTCATCGCGATCGCCCTCGGCAGCGCACTCCTGATCGTCAAACAAACGCAAAAAAATTCAGGCCCCGCCGCACTCACCAGCCGTGCTGTCGGCGACACGCTCTTCGCATCGTTTCCCGCCACCGAGATCGCCCACATCGAAATCACCGGCGCCGATGGCAGCGTCACGCTCGTGAAAAAAGATGGCAAGTGGACCGTCGCACAACGTGAAAACTACCCGGCGAACGCGGTAAATGTGAACGAGTTCATCCGCACGCTCGCCGAATTGAAGGTCACCCGCAGCCTCGAGGCCGGACCCTCATTTGCGCCGCGCTTCGGCATGGATGAAACCTCGACCAAACCCGAGGACCGCGGCCTCACTGCCACCTTCAAAGACGCTTCTGGCAAGGAGCTCTCCAAGGTCAGCCTTGGCAAAAACATCGAAGGGTCGCAAGACGCCTCACCCATGGGCGCGATGCCCGTCGGCCGCTACATTCGCAATCACGCCGATGAGACGGGCTTCTACGCGGTCAACGAAATGTTCTTCTCGGTCAGCGCCAATGTCACTCGCTGGCTCGCCGAGGAATTCATCGCTCCGGACAAGATCAAGTCGGTCTCGCTCAGCCAAAAAGGTTCCGATGCTGCTGCATGGAAATTGGTGCGCGATGCGGAAACTGCGGAATTCAAACTCGAGGACCTCAAGCCCGGCGAAGCGCTCAACAGCGAAAATGTCGCACCCATCAAGAGCCTGTTTTCCTACGCCCGCTTCGAGGATGTCGTAAACTCGGCCGCTGTCGGCGAACGCGCCGATGCCACCGGCAAACGCAAGGCGATCATCGAGACCTTCGACGGATTTACCTACACCCTCACCATCACCCCGCTCAAGCCCGGCACCGGGTCCGCCAGTTCGGCTCCCGACAACCAACTCGTGACCATCGCCGTAAGCGCCAAGCTGCCGACCGAGCGGGCCAAAGCCGAAGGGGAAAAACCCGAGGACGCTAAAGCCAAGGACGAGGAGTTCGCCACCCGCCTCAAGGCGCTCAACGAAAAACTCGCCAAGGAACAAAGTCTTGCCGGGCGCACCTTCGAGTTATCCAAAAACACACTCAACGCCCTCCTTAAAGAACGCGAAACCTTCGTGAAAAATCCAGAACCTGCTCCAGCATCGCCAGCCACCTCCGGCACCAAGGCCGTCGAAGCGGCCACCCAACCCATCGAAGTTCCCTCCGTAAAAGATTCCAAAGCACCAGCACCGGCCAAACACAAAAACAAGGTTAAGAATCGGTAATACAATCGGTAATACCAAGCACCCCGATTGCATTACCCTTTTTGGGAGCATCAAGCATTAGCGGGCGACAAAACATGGGAACGCTCACCGAAGCGACCAAGCACTTTCCCGCATTCCAAGCATTCCAAGCATTCCAAGCATTCCAAGCATTCCAAGCATTCCAAGCATTCCAAGCATTCCAAGCATTCCAAGCATTCCAAGCATTCAGTTTTCATCATTGAGCGCCAGAGCCCGCGCTGCGCTCGAGTTCGAAATTGAAGTAACTTTTTGGTTGGAGGCTCCGGGCGGGGGCGCCGCTTCTTTTCGCGTTCAAGTTAGTCGGGGCAGCATCGCTGAACGCTGAACGACCGCTCTACAATTTCCCAGACAAATTGTAGAGATTCTTCTTGCGATCTGGGTTGGTCGCGCTTATGGGTGGGGCATGAGTATGAACATGAGCATGAGCAGGCGACACATGCGAAGTGAGGCAGAGGCAGCAGAGGCAACAAATACAGCAGCAGGAGGTGCAGCATGAGCAGCAAGCGATGGTTGGCGCCGTGGAAGGATTCGGCGGAAAAGCCGGCGATTTACCACTGCATCAGCCGTGTGGTGGATCGGCGGTTTGTGTTTGAGCAGGCCGAGCGCGAGA
>JAGWXY010000107.1 GCA_018969605.1 Verrucomicrobiota bacterium
CAAAGAGGGCTTTGACCACAGATTACACAGATTGCACAGATAAAGAAAAATCACAAAAAATGCGCTCCTCGATAATCAGTAAATCTGCGAAATCAGTGGTTAAAATGATTCGAATGATATTTCGACTTCGGATTTCGGGCTAAAAGTCAAAAGTCCAAGGTCAGCTCAATGTTCGCGTTTCTTCGACTTTTTGACTTTTAGACCTTTGACTTTCAGACCTATGGCACCGCTTGCCACTTTGTCGCATTGTTTCTTGGAAGTGGTCTAAGGACGTACCGTCACTTGTGCTCCTGCGCCAGTTTTGCCCCGGCACCGTCCGGCGTGCCGTCGCGGAACGTGCCGAACCATTTGTCCAGCGGGATGGTGGACTCGCCGTAGTTGCATTCGAAGTAGCGGTGGTGGAGGTAATGGAAATACGAACCTGTCGGCCATTTGTCGTCGGCCACCGGTCCCTCGAAGCCGTGGTGTCCGAGTGCCGGGGCGATCGCAGTGTGCTGAAGGTTGAAGAAGAAGTGGAAGGGATGCGAGGGCACGATCCAGTGGATGAGAACCACGCTGAAATAAATGATCAGCTCGACCGGATGCATGGCCATGCCCGACCAGGTGATCGGATTGATGTTCTTGTGGTGCAGGTAGTGGACGTGCTTGTAGAGCGGCTTCCAGTGGATGAGGCGGTGGGTCCAGTAAAAGTGGAACTCGCGCCAGAACGGGATGAGCATAAGCCACACGACAAACCACACCGGATTTGTCTGCCAGCTCACGTAGGGCAGGCGGTGGTTGGCGTAGAGCCAGAGGGTCACGGCCTCGAAGGCGGTCATGACGAGAACGCCAACCCCGGCAGTCCAGAAAATGTTGTCATAGACTTGATTGCGGAAAAGGAAAACCTTGCTGTTCCGCGCCGGCCAGCGGGCGTCATATTTGCCCTTCGTGCCCTCGCCCTTGATGATGTGGAAATAGAGGTGGTAGCCACCATAGATGAGCCAGATGATCGCCTGGTTGCGGAGGAAAATTTCCGCGATCCAGTTCCAGCGGAACTGCGCGCAGCGCGACAGTTCCGGCGTGAACCAGATCCAGGCCACGGCGCAGATGGCGAGGATGAGCAGATTGCGCGGCCACATGAAGCCTGGCCAACCGATGAACCATTTGAGGAATGCCAGCGGCCGTGGCGGCCAGGTGAAGATCGGCGCGTAGCGGACCGGGTAATCGGGGCGCCATTCGCCTTTGGCATTGCGCACGCCGGGGTCGGGACGCTCGACACCGGGAATGAAGTGTTGGAGGAATTTCATTATAGTTGTTGGGTGTTGTTGTTAGGGAGAAACATCTGATAGGCGCGACGACTGAAGGGTAGTCCCGATCATGGGGTCAACGTGGTCTGCAGACGGAGGAATTTCATGGTGTCGTTGATGGCGCGCGGCCTGCTGAAGAACCAACCTAGCGTGTCGGGTGACACCCCGAGTTGATCGACGGCTTGCACAGGCTGGAAGTTTTCGGCGCCGCGCATGCGGTGGCTAGGGGGCATGTGATGGGGGTTTTGTTTTTACGGTTATCGATGGTTGTGAATTGAGGTGTTTCGCGCCGGGCTGGCCAAGAATACAAAACAAGACAATAACGCTTTACATGGATGCCTTAGCATTTTGCGAATAAGAAGCGTTATGCTCAATTCCGACATATGTTTATACGGATTTACAAAGCTAAGGGGGCGGCAATCGGCGCGCGGTGCCGTGTTGCGGCGCTCCTGCATTTCGGCAGTGTGGTCGGCGGCCTCCTTGCATTCGCATAGGGTGGGGCGCAATCCGGCGAAATGGTTTGGCCGGGTGGTGAAGGCGCCAATGGTGAATAGGATTCAAGAGAGTTTGGAAAAACTGGAAAATCACCTCATCACAGTGGCGAGAGACTGGAGTGAACCATCCAAGATATCTTCTCTCATTCACCAGTGAATGAGCGATGAAGCAAACGCTTCCGTCGCGAGTTAAGGTCTAATAGCTAAGTGATATTGGCATCATATTCGCGGATTTTCGACTTTTTGACTTTTCGACTTTTCAACTTTTCGACTTTCAGACCTTTGACTTTCAGACCTTTGACTTTCAGACCTTTGACTTTCAGACCTTTGACTTTCAGACCTTTGACTTTCAGACCTTTGACTTTCAGACCTTTGACTTTCAGACCTTTGACTTTCAGACCCATGGCTGCGCTTGCCAATTTGTCGCAATGTTTCTTGGGAGTGGGTTGATTCGTGGGGCAGGGGGCGTTATGTTGCGGGATGCGGTTCATTTCAGCCACCGCGCGATGTCGAGGCATTTGCCTGATCGATCATCGGGGTGGTGGCGCCGGACGGAAAGCGCTGGGACTGGTGCCGGTGGTCCGCTTGAAGACATGGCAGAAGTAGGAGCAATCGTGAAAACCGCAAGCGTCCGAGACTTCGGCGACACTCAACTCACCGGCGCGGAGCAGGTCCTTGGCGTGTTCCAGGCGGCGGTGGAGGATGTATTTTGCGGGTGTGAGTTTGAGGTGTTCGCGGAAACGCTGTCCCAAAGTAACCGGGGTCGTTTGCAGGATCCTGACGATTTCGGCCACGGTCAGGCCTTCGGCACGGCGGTCTTCGATCAGTTCCAGCGCCCGCCGGACCAGCGGATCGGCAACCATGAACGCGTTGGTCGAGGTCCGAGCAATCACACGCACGGGAGGAAGCACGGGTGAATCGGTTGGCTTCTTGCCTTGAATCCTATCCGCGAGCAGTGCGGCGGCGCGCCAACCCGCTTCGCGGCACGGAATTTCCACTGTGCTGATCGCCAACCCGGCCGCCGACCCGGCGATTGGGTCGTCATCCACCCCGATGACGCCGATTTGATCCGGAATGCGCAAGCCGAGCTCGCGGGCGGCCCGGATGATGTAGGAGGCGCCAACGTCGCAGACCGCGAAGATGCCGCAGGGTTTCGGCAGGGATTGAAGAGCCGACTTCAGCGCTTCCAGCTGGGCATGCATGAGCGGTGGGCGGTAAACTTGCAAGGCCGTCGGCAGTGAGTCATGGGAGTGGACGTTCAAGCCCCGTTCGCGTGCCGCCTCGCGGAAGCCTACGGCACGCAAATCCGACCAAAGCGTATCGGGCAACCCGAAAGACGCCAGGTGGCGGTAGCCACGTTGAATGAGGTGTTCGGCGGCCATCCGCCCCACGGCATGATTATCCATGAATATGGCGGGAATCCGCCGGTTGTGGGAGGTTGGGGTGAGCAGATAGCACGCGTAGGGCACATTCAGCCGTGTCGCGCCGCGGCCGAGGAGTGGCAAGTCGACGTCCGCGATCAGCAGGCCGTCGGCTTGCCGCAGGTCGTCACTGGTCGGCCCATTGCCCCGTCCCGGGTATTCGCTCCATGGAACGAGATCCAGGTGCGGTTGGCGCGCCGCATACTCGGCCGCTCCCCGGTAAACTTCCCGGACGGAATGTTCTTCCAAGTCTCCAAGGAAGAGCCAGTGCTTGCGTTTGGGATTCGGCATATGGATCGTCGGGCAATATGGTGCGGAGAGCATTCTGGCGCAAGTCGGGTTTATGAAAGCATATAAATATAAATCGCGAATGGTGGGATGTGGCGGCATCGGAAATGTGTATGATGGTCGCTACTGATGATCATTTCCCTTTGATCTGCCGGGTATCGGATTGCCCGGTCCCCGCCAACCAGAAACAGACAGATGACAACCACACCGATATTCAACAGGATCTTCAAAGCGGCCCGGCAGACTCTGCCAGAAGCGGTCAATGGTGCTTGTTTTGCCCGTCTTCTGGTGGCCTTGATGATGCTCGCGCCGTGCGGTTTCGCGCAGTCCGGTGCGTATGATTGGAGCACCGCCTCGCCGTTGGGTTCCCACCCCGGAATCCAGCGGGCCTCGGTCACGGTGAGCAGCCCCCGCAACATGAAGATCCACTGCCTGCGGATCGACACCCGCACACCGGGACTTCGCTTTTACACCACGCCGCAGAGCGGAGCGATGGAAACGATGACCCAGACGACCCGCCAGTTTCTCAATGCGTCCCAATCCTCGAGCAAAAAGCTGGTTGCGGCGATCAACGCCACCGCGTGGTCGAATTTCAACTCCTCGGAATGGAATGTCTCCCGGCCGGCGCAACTCACCGGGCTGGCCGTTTCCGAGGGACAGTTGGTTTCCCCCGCCGAAGCCCGCGCCTACCCCACCTTCGTCATGGGCTGGACCGCCCTGCCGGAAATGCTCAACACCGTGACCGGTGCCAACACCGCGGGCATGAGAACGGCGGTGGCCGGATTTGATTTCATCCTGACTGACGGCGTGGGCGCGACCGGCGACACCACCCTCAATCCGCGCACGGCCATCGGGCTTTCGCAGGATAAACGCTACGTCTACTTCCTGGCCATCGACGGGCGGCAGACCGGATCCGACGGCGCGACGACGGACGAGGTCGCATCGTATCTGAAATGGTTCGGTGCCTGGAACGGGATGAACATGGACGGCGGGGGCTCGACCACCATGGCTTGGTGGAATCCGGGCACCTCGGCCAGCGAACTGATCAATAACCCGCGCCAGACCAGCGGAACTTCCTTCATCAACGGCGAGCGCCACGTCGCAAATAACCTCGGGGTCTACTACGAAACCGACACCACGGTGGTCTCGTGGGCAATGAACCAGACCAGCGGCAACGCCACCGACGCGGCCGACCCGCTTCTCGACGGAGCCAACGCGGGAGTGCTGGGCGGCTCCGGTTCCTATGTGGCCGGACCGTCCGGTTTCGGCAATGCGCTGTCGCTGGCCGGGGCCGGCACCATGAGCACCACGGTGACCGGCTCGCTCCTGGCCAACCGCCAGCAGGTCACCATGGCGGCGTGGGTCAACCTCGCCAACGTCAACCAGGCCGGAAGGTATCTGCTCGGCTTGTCCGGGGCGGACGGCTTCCTCCGCGTGGATGCGGACGGTTTTCTCCAGGCGGGTTTCTCGACATCCGCGGGTTGGGTCACGGCCAAGGCCGGCACGACCGGCGCCCAGATTTCCGACACCTGGACCCACCTCGCCGCGACCTTCAGTCAGGGCACCGTTTCCCTGTATTTGAATGGCGCGCTGGCGGCGTCGGCCTCCTCGCCGGGGGCGCAGATCTCCGCGGCGGGCAGTTGCACCTTCGGCATCGGCCAGATTCCGTGGGATCCGGCCAACACCTCCGCGCGGTTCCACGGCCTGATCGACGAGGTGCGCCTGATGAACGCAGCCGTCTCGCCATCCGAAGCCTTGGCCCTCCTGGGGCTGCCGACCCTGACCACCACCTACGGCGCGGCCTCGGCATCGCTGACCTTCACCGTGCCCGGCACGACCACCTCCACGCCCATCCTCGTCACCCCGCCCGCCGGTTGCGAAATCTCGACA
>JAGWXY010000108.1 GCA_018969605.1 Verrucomicrobiota bacterium
GATGGCCGCGTTGTGGAAGGCGTGGCGGTGCTGGCGGGCAATGGCTCGCTCTATGGCGGACCCTTTCCATTTTTCCGCAAGGCCGACAATCATGACTCGAAGCTCGATGTGTTGGTTTACAAGGAGGCTGGCTATAGGCTCGTGCTCGATTCCTTGCGCGGGCTCGCACTTGGCGGCATCGACTTGATGGATTCGGTGGAATACTTTCAAACCGAATCGTTCACCGTCGACGCCGATCGCGAGGTGCCCGTCGAAGTCGATGGCGAACTTGCCGGACGCTTCTCAAAAATTCATTTCGTCGAAACCGCCAACCATCTTCGGGTACTCGCGCCGGAAAACCAAGCGGGCAACCGCCTGGCGGAAAACCTCAAGGCATGGTTCACATGGCCACGCCGTCAGCCGGAACCCGCAAGCACGCGCAGCGCATGAAGATGAAGATTCCCGCGCTCTGGTTCAAGCGTGCCGGTCTTGCGATACTGGCAATGCTCGCCATGGCCGCGCTCGCGATCGCATGGGCGAACATTGCGGCAAGTTGGGCCGCGCGGGGCAGAACCTTCGACAGCGTCGATGCCACGCCACCGTCAGAGGTTGGGCTCGTCTTTGGTACCAGCGATCGCACCAAGGGCCGTGAAAACCTTTATTTCAAGCATCGCGTTGAGGCCGCCGCCGCACTTTGGAAAGCAGGAAAAATCCGCAAGCTCATCGTTTCGGGCGACAATCGCGCGCACGATTACAACGAACCGGAAAAAATGAAACGGGCACTCGTGCGGCTCGGCGTGCCCGCCCAACACATCATCTGCGACTATGCCGGCCTGCGCACACTCGACTCGGTTGTGCGCGCCAAAAAAATCTTCGGACTCAACTCGATCCTCTTCATCAGCCAACGCTTCCAAAATCAACGCGCCATCTACATCGCCAAAGCCCACGGCCTCGATGCGATCGCCCACAACGCCCGCGATGTCGGCCCGCGCAATGGCTTCAAAACCCGCCTCCGCGAAATTGGCGCACGCGTCAAAATGTGGCTCGATGTGAACATACTCGACACCGAGCCAAAGCACCTCGGCGAGCGGATCGGACTGCCGGAGTAGCAAAAATGGTTTCGCCATCACGACCTCGGCAGGCCTCTGTGTTGATCCCAAAATCCGCGGCCTTCTTGCTGCTCAAGCTAAGTCATCCCGAATTCGGAACTTGAGATGCAAACAAAGAGGATTTGACGGCAGATTGAACAGATTGCGCAGATAAAGAAAAATCATCAAAGCTGCACCTCTTGGAAATCTGTATCAATCTGTGAAATCATTGAGATCAGCGGTTGAAATGATCCATATGACATGTCGACTTCGGATTTCTGGATATGAAGTCCCGGGGGATTTTATGGCTTTACCAAAATGGTGATACAAGCATGGCATGACTTCCCATGCCTTTCGTGAAATTACTTGTGTTTCGTGGTTTCAACTTCGGTTTCGGGGTTAAGACAATAGGCCACCTCTGCTGAGGTCGGGGCTCTGGTCAGATGGAGCCATTGCCCGCTCTTAGAGCATTTTGCTCAAATCTGTAGCCGGTGGTTGGGGATGGGTGTGGAAAATTTGCGGCTTCGCCGGACCTCTTGAAACGGAATCCTTGTCATTGCTGCGTTGGCTCTGCTTGCCAATTTGTCGCATTGTTTCTTGGAAGTGGTACCAGTTTGTCCCAGGGGGGATTTCTCAGCCCTCGATGAAATACGCTCTCCTTCGTCCATTCGATGTGAGATTGGTCGGGCTCGAATAGATGTCATGGCTGAGCGTATAGTCGGTGCAAGCTTCGACGTTTTCTTTTGCCATTGTAAACAAGGAAAGGGACTTCACGACGCCTCGAATCTCCACACACAGACGCCCGCGACGGGGAGCGTGATGCTGACCGACCCGGTGTCTGCGGCAATACCTGGACCATACAAGCAGCCGGCGTAAACATATTGTTCGGAAAACGATAGCCTCGTTGTGACCTCCTCCGGCGCGTAATTGATTAGCACCGCAATCATGGTTTCATCGTCGCCTACATGTTCCGTGATGCCCACGAACTCCGATGTCTTCCGGATATGGCGGCTCGCAAGTTCCCGGTGCGCGAACATGCGGTAGATCACCGAGTAGTCGCAGCTTCCCGGCATGAACTCGCCCGCCTGTTTGGCGAGTTCGGTTTCCAGCGGCAGCGTTAGGCAGTAGATTGACCCTTTGCCGACATCCTTCCGTGTGAATACCGGCGTGTTGTGATTGTCGCGGGCCAGAACCTCCGCGCCAGCTTCACGAAGCTCATACTGCGTGGACGATGCCAGCGTCATGGGCGCACCGCTTCCGGCAATTCGGAACTCGCATGGATCTTTCCGCTGAAACCTGTGCAACACCCGGAGCCCCGTGTTCTCCATGATCTCTGCCAGCAACCCGTCGTTGAGCGAAACGTAGAGCGTTGCCCCGGCCTCCACCTTGCCAACCAGTTCCTTCATTCTCGGCCTAGAGAGGGATAAATAGCCGGATATCGAGGGAAGCAAATACAGCGACGAATCGGGCAGAGGTTCGTCTCCGTAGTGGAAACGAACGTCAAAACCCGCCTGTTTGGCCAGGATGAATGCCGAAAAGGCCGCGCCCCACTGGTCTTGGCCGCGCGTGAGGACGCAGACAGCCTCGATCTTCCGGCGGGCAAGGAGCCGTTCGGGCAGGCCGCCAATCACCTCCATGACTTCCGAAATGGCTTTCACCACCGGCTTGGGAGTCCTGTCCGGGCGGAAAAGACCGAGCGCGCACTCCAACGAACACCAGTCGTAGGGAGCGCCGTTCAGTTCCATTTGGTCGTAAGCGCACCACCACATCAAAGCACGGCAATCGTGAGCCCAAAGACTGAAGAGCTGCGCGTGAATCATTTCGCCACCCGAGTCCTCATCACAGAACGCCGGGCCAAGATTCGACGTTTCCTCGACAAATGCCGACTGGTTGGAAAGATCGGCATACAGCCGCGTCTCCGCCACCGCATGAAGGAGCGGGCGCATCGTGTTGAGCGGCTCGCGGTTGCAATGGGGGGTGAATATCGGATACGGATGGGTGGTAAGGCCGTCGGTCAACTCCCCTTGATCGCGAATCGACCATGCACTCGTGGGATCGACCTTCAAGCCATGCATTCCGGATAAAAGCGGACGATCACCATCTACCGACTTTACCGCCGATGAGATGGCATGGGACCACACCCAGGCGCTTTCTTTGTCGGCCGACCCCATGCAATTACACTCGTTGCCCAACTCCCAGGCCTTGATGGCGGGATGCGCTTTCAACTCGCTTACGAGTGTCCTTACCATGCGCACTTGCCACACAATCGATGCATCGCTGGTGATCGGGTTCAATCCCTCGAGTGCCGGAGGAACAAACAGGCGGCTGCTCATCCATCCGGTGACCAGCGCCACGATGACGCCGATTCCGTTCTCCTCGGCCAGATCGCAGAGCGTCTCGAACCGCGAGAGCATCCGTGCGGAAACCCCACTGCGGCCGATCGAATCGGTCGGCAATTCCACCTCGCCGTGGCGGAACTCCATGAATTCCCCGGCATAGCCGCGTAGACAATGGATGGGCTGGAAATCAGGCCACAATGGAAACACCCTAATGTTTGCAATCCGCGCCCCCTTCAGATCTCGGAGGTCGGCTCTGACTGTTTCCTCGTTCCAATTTCGCCACATTGCCGTCCCCGCATGCGAGGCCCAGTAGTTCACTCCCACCCAGAGGCCTTCGGGCAAGAGGGTCTGCATTGCTTCACGTGAATTCATCATAAGAGTAGGCTTCGATTACGGAATAACGGTTAAATGTAACGGATTAGGATTGAGTGTAGCCGCGATACTCGCGCATGGTTTCGATCATCACAGGAAAGCTCTGGGAAGGCACGCAATTAGCGATCGAATTACCGCTTACCAACGCAAAGCCGCGATATCCTTCGACAAGCCGCGGCACCTCTAGAGTCCGCTCGCGAACCGATTTCTCGTCCGCTCAAGGTAGATTGCCGTCCATCTACGGTCAAGCCTTTAGCGTAAGGCCCATCCTGCGAGATGCCGATCCATGTGCGCGTATCCATGCCCGTGTCTCCGGCTACGGGGTTGTCTGCCTGCAGCACGTGAAGACGCCAGGTGCCTACCACGGCGGCCTGGAGATTGTAGGGATCTTCTCCCCCCACAAAGGAATTTGGCGCAATGCAAGCGGCCGTGTTGGTGTCATAGGAACCCGTCTGCGCAAGACCCGTGAAAGCGAGCAGCAAGGAGACTGCCGCGACCACTGTTTGGATGAGAGGTGTGTGATCCGATTTCATGGGGAAATTCGATGGGAGCTGACTGTTCACAAGGTATCGAGAACCACGTTTTGATAGATATAAATGCAGCCGAGCGCATCGGCCACGCTGACGGCGACGCGGCTTGCATCAGGCGAGACAGCAATGCCGACCGGCCGGGTGCTACTAAATACCGTTCCGCCGACGGGCTCGAAAAAGAGCCGCCCCACCTCGCGCAGACCGGTTTCATCGTCGTAGTGGAATACGTGCCCGAGGTCGTTCGAATCACCGGAGACACCGTAGGCATGACCATTGGCCACGGCGATCTGATGCACCGGGCCGTGAACCCCGACCGCGCCAAGCGCAAAGGTGTTTCCCGTTTTGGCATGAAACAAAGCGACACATCCATCCTCGGTGCCGATGATCCATGAATCGCCCCCCCACGGTGCCCATGCGGAAATGTCGCTCTTGAATTGTCGTCCTTGACGCGAGGGTGGCCGTGCATATTTGAGAACCGGCGGCATCACGGCCTTCGGCGTAAAAAGGTGATCCGTTTTTTCGTAGGTTTGAAATTCAGACTCCGCCCCTGCGCGATGATTTCCTGATGGCAAAGCAAAGACCAATTCGTTTGGAGAGATCCATTCGAGGTCTAGCACACGCGAGGGTTCGCCGCGGCCGAAACGGTCCCAAAGCCGAATGGCATGGGTTTCCTCCGCGCGGACTCGCGAGCATCCCTTCTGCTCCAAGAACTCCCCATACTCGTCCATCTCGCGCAGCAAAGTGGCGTAGGGCGCTGCGGCCTGATCGTAGTCCTCTATCGGGCAGGCATCCCTGCCGTCGGCATAGAGAATGTAGGCGGTGACGTCACGCGCCCGCTCGCCGCGAAGAAATGGGCCATCCTCATTTTGCCGCCGCAGGGCCCGTGTGTTCACGGCGAGGATGCCGGGCATGTCCTCGCCGTGGTTGGTATCTGCGATGTGAAGGACATCATCGGCGTCCATGTGCATCTCGCTGATGCATGTGGTGACGCGGTCAGGAGTGCCGAGCATGCCGACATACTCCGGTTCCCCACCATCCATG
>JAGWXY010000023.1 GCA_018969605.1 Verrucomicrobiota bacterium
TCAAAGCCACGGAAATTGTCACGCTGAGCTCGGATCAAATCATCGCCAAAGGCGATGGCCTCTGGTATGCCTTTGAGCAGGGCGAGGGATTTCTCGGCGGCCCGGTTGACACGCGCATTTTTTCCAAGAAACAAACGACCATGAAATCCCGCACCTCCACTCTGCGCGCGACCGCGATGGTCGGCGCAGCGTTGGCCCAACCGCCGCTCAATGCCGCACCAGCACCCATCGCAGCCGCCGAGCGCACGGCCGTGCATGCTGATGCCGTGAGCAAGGCCCCGGCACAGACAAAGGCGGCAAGCGAAACCCGCAACGATTTGAAGGCCGATCTCGAAGCATCGGCGGCCGCCACGGCCAGCGCCAAGGCGTTTCTCGAAAAGCAGGAAATTCAAGCGAAGGCCGGCACGGCACCAGCCACGCCCGAGGCACAGCCGCTCGAAGTGCCTACCGATCCAAACGACACGCTCGTGACCTGCGACGGCGGCATGTACTTCGACGCCGATGACGGAGTCTTCGTTTACCTTCGCAATGTGGTCGTGAAAGATCCGCGCTTCGATCTCTCGGGCGCCAACGAACTCAAAGTTTTCCTCGGCAAAAAACCCGATGAAAAAACCCAAAAGAACGCTTCGCAAAAATCTGCCGATGGCAAAGGCGTCGGCGCGCGCTTTGGCGATGTCGAACGCATCGTCGCCACCGGCGCGGTGAGGGTCCTGCAAAAACAAACCGAGCCGGGCAAGCTGCCGGTTGAAGCGAGCGGCGC
The DNA here is from genome assembly GCA_018969605.1 of Verrucomicrobiota bacterium. Lineage (GTDB taxonomy): Bacteria > Verrucomicrobiota > Verrucomicrobiia > Verrucomicrobiales > Akkermansiaceae > Luteolibacter. Next base: position 761 of record JAGWXY010000023.1, read on the forward strand.
GATTTTCACTTATCATCCCAAGACTGGGTGCATCCACCTGCAAGGCGGGTATCCATGGGTCAAGCAAGGCACCAACTTCATGCGCGCGAAAGAACCCAAGCTCAGCCTGCGCATCGAAAAAGACGGCAGCTTTGTGACCGAAGGCCGCTGGGACATGCGCGGCAAGGTCGAAGACAAAAACAAACCTTAAGCCAGCGGTTTCAATCCATGCACGATCCGGGATCCACCTGCCAGAATGCCAGCAACGCCGTGCTCGCCGCCAAAGGCCTGCGCAAAACTTACAATGGCCGCGCGGTCGTCGATGGCGTCACGATCACCGTGAGGGACCGTGAAATCGTCGGACTGCTCGGGCCGAACGGCGCTGGCAAAACCACCTCGTTCTACATGATCGCCGGCTTGGTCCCTGCCGATGATGGATCGGTGAGCTTTCAAGGCCACGACATTTCCGACCTGCCGATGCACCGCCGCGCGCGACTCGGCTTAGGTTATTTGCCGCAGGAAGAATCGGTTTTTCGCAAACTCTCGGTGCTCGACAACCTGCTTGCGATTCTTGAAACGCGACCGAACCTCAGCCGCTCACAACGCCTCGAGCGTGCGCACGATTTGCTCGAACGCTTCGGCATTTCGCGCGTTGCCAAGTCGCTCGCGATCACGCTCTCCGGCGGAGAGAAACGCCGCCTCGCCATCGCCCGCTCGCTTTGCTCCGACCCGCGCTTGCTCATGCTCGACGAACCCTTCGCCGGCATCGATCCGATCGCCGTCGAAGACATCCAACGCATCGTGCGCGAACTCCGCGATCGCGATGGACTCGCCATCCTCATCACCGATCACTCGGTGCGCGAGACGCTCTCGATCACCGACCGCGCGTTTCTCATCCACGACGGACGCGTGATCCTCGAGGGCGCATCCGATGAACTCGTCAACGATCCGATCGCCCGCAAGCATTACCTCGGCGATGATTTCCGGATGTGATCCGCCAACCTATTTGTCGGTGAAATTCCAATCGGTCATCTTCGACTTCGACGGCATTCTGGTCGACACCGAATGGGCGATCTACCAGGCATGGAAACGCATCTTCGAAGCGCACGGTCAGCACTTGCCGCTCGATGTCTACACGCGCTGCATCGGCTCCGACTTCGCCACATGGTCGCCCAAGACCCACCTCGAAGAACTCACCGGACGCGCCTTCGATTGGCATGACCTCGACACGCGTCGGCAACATGAAATCGAAGCCGAGCTCACGCACGAAGGCCCGATGCATGGCGCGATCGAATTGCTCGAATTTTTGCAAGAGGCCCAAATCCCAGCCGCCGTGGCCTCAAGCTCATCTCACCGCTGGGTCGACGGGTGGCTCGACCGACTCGATCTCGCAAAAAATTTCCACACCGTCGTCTGCCGCGGCGACGCTCCACGCATCAAGCCCGCGCCCGACCTCTTTCTCGAGGCCGCCAAGCAACTCAACACGGCACCCGAGCATTGCCTCGTGATCGAAGATTCCATGAACGGCCTCAAAGCCGCCAAGGCCGCCGGCATGCCGACATGGATCATCCCGAACCGCGTCACCGATTGTCTCGACTTCTCAAACGCCGATCGGATTTTCCGCTCGCTGGCGGAGCTTTTGAACGAACTTCATTCCGCCGACTGAGTCGCTATTGCCCTAATCGCCTTTCGCTTTGTGTGGATCGATTTCATCGAACTGCTCCCACCATGGTGGACCTTCATAGTCTTGGATTTGTTCGGCGACATCATAAAACTCGTCCGCTATCACGCGGTTCTTGAGATGTTTTTTGATGTTCTTGGGTACGGAAGCCATCATAAAGATCATCGGAAGCCCGGTTGCATGCCAGATGATCGCCCACACATGTAAATATTCAATCGCTTCATAGGGCCCACCAAAGGTTGCCACATCGCTCGCCTCGAGGGCAAAAAGGCCCGCTTCATTGAGCAAAATTGGCACAAATGGATTGATTTCCGTCGCGCGCTTTATGTCTTTTTTGGCCTGATCAAATTCCGGTCCGAAGCTTTTGACAAAATCTTGGGGGTTTTTGAATTTCTCCAGTGTTTCATCCTCAGGCAACTCGTAACCTGTGCGCTCAAACATCTCAACGATGCTAAGGAATGCGCATCCCCACGCCATGGTGGTGTCGCTGTCATTGGGATAGGCGTCCAGCAATGCACGCGCATCCTTGAGCTCGCGCTTAATAATCAAGAGCAACAAGAGCAGGCCACGCACGCCGCAGTTGTCACCCGGATTCCATTTCAAAATTTCGCGATGAACGGGGATGGCTTGGTCGATGTTTTTCGCATTTTGCAGAAGACCCGCTTTTTCAATCATCAGACGAATGAGATCTCGAGCCTCCACATTCCCCCAAAGTCCGAGGTCTTCATGCACCGACTCGATCTCATCTCTGAAGCGCTCCTTGCCGCGCTTGATGCCTTCCTCAAGATATTCCATGGCTTTTGCCTCGTCATGCTCACATCTGCCAAGCAACAACCAAGCAGACAGACAGTCTTGCGAAATGGCCAGCGCCTTTCGCGCGGCGCGGATGGCATCTTCGTCTGTTATATCCGCGGGCAATTCGTCGATCAATCGATCGGCCTGCTCCACCGGGGTGGGCGGCGATATCTCATCGGCGATTCTGGCGATTTCCTCCTCAGTCTTGCCGATGACATGCTTATACAAAAACCGCTCGATCTCTTTCTCCGATTGAAAATTCGAGCTCTCGGTAATTCGACGAATCGACTTCAAAATCGTACCAGCCCCGAAGGGGTTGTGTTGGTATGCCGGCATCGGGGTGACGGCCTTATTGGCTGATCGCATTTTGCCAAATGCCCCGCCGCCCGATTTCTTTTTTCGCTTCGCCATGCGGCGAGTCAACGCAAACGGGCAATAGCGTCAATCCATAATCTGCGGCCGGAATCAGGGGGCGCATCAAACATCGCGCCATTCACGCCATCGAAACATTGCGAAACCACTTTTGTGGAAAGCCTTTGAATTGGCGCAGAACTTTGTCGGTGTGAATGAGGGTGAGACCAGTTTCGGCGGCGATGGCCGCGAGGCTGCGATCGACGAGATCTCCATGATCCCAATCCCAAAGGCCGGCGCGAAGCGAGCTCGCGGGGTCGGGGTTTTGGATGATGAAATTTTCGAGCGAGTGGACGACCCACTTGGCGGGATCGGGCACACCGGGTAGGCGGCCGCGCTGCCATTTGTAGCAAATCTCCGAGACACTCAGCGGGCAGATGTGAAATTCCGTGACCTCGTGATCGAGAAAATTTTTTAGGGCACGCCCCATCGGTAGCCCGTGGTATCGACGGAACCAAACTCCGGTATCAAGCAGGACCTTCATCGGAAAGTGGGGTGAATGCCGGCTCGTCGAGATCCAGTTTGGCGAGAGGCGCGGGATTGAGTCGATGCGGAGATACAGGCGGCGTGAGCTCGGTTGGTGGTCTGAGGATCTGGAGAATGATCCGATCACCACTGGCCAAAAGCTCCAAGGCATCGCCGGGCTTGACGGACTTGGGCAAAACCACCCGGCGCTTTTGATCCGCAATCAGTTTCATAGGTGGGACAGTCCCACCAAATGATCGTGAAGTCAAGACGCTTTCAGGCAGGGACGCCTTTCCAAGGCGTCCGCGAGGAAGCATCAGCCTCTGCAACGACATCGCATTCGCTTACGGAACTTTCGGAGAAAGGTCCTTGCCTGTGCGCTCCCACTTTTCGAGCCAGACGGCGAGGATGGCAATGTCGGCGGGAGTGATCCCCGGGATGCGACCGGCCTGACCCAGCGTCACGGGCCGCACTTCGGAAAAGCGCAACTGAGCCTCTTTTTTGAGCCCGCGAATGCTCGTGTAATCCACCCAATCCGGCAGACGCTTGCCCTCCTGGCGCGACATTCGCTCGATCTGGGTGCGCTGGCGGCCAAGGTGGCCCTCGTACTTGAAATTCGTTTCGATGAGCGGCCAGAGGTCCAGATGAAATTGCTCGTGCAATTCCACCGGCAGCATCTCCCAGAAGTTTTCACTGCGACGAAGCCATTGATCCAACTTCACGCCATCATGCGTCGTCTCGCGCACCCATTTTCCGGCACGCTCGAGTTCGCTTTGTTTCCATTCGACCCGTCGCAGCCGCTCCCCTTCGACCAATCCGACCGCCGCCGCCTTGGGCGTGAGCCGCAGGTCGGCATTGTCCTGGCGCAGCATCAGGCGGTACTCGGCCCGACTGGTAAACATGCGGTACGGCTCGGTGCAACCGCGGGTCACGAGGTCGTCGACCATCACCCCGAGATAGGCCTCGTCGCGACCAAGGACAAATTCCGGCTCGCCCTTGACCTTCAGTGCGGCGTTCGCCCCAGCGATCAGCCCCTGCCCCGCCGCCTCCTCGTAACCGGAGGTGCCGTTGATCTGACCCGCAAAATACAGCCCCTCGATCTGCTTCGTTTCAAGGGTCGGGCTCAGCTGGGTCGGCGGGCAGTAATCGTACTCGACCGCGTAGCCCGGACGCAAAATTTCGCAGCGTTCGAGCCCGGCGATCGATCGAAGAAACTCCAGTTGCACCTCGTAGGGCAGTGAGGTGGAAACGCCATTCACATAGTACTCGAGGGTGTGCCGACCTTCGGGTTCGAGGAAAACCTGGTGCCGCTCCTTTTCCGCGAAGCGGACGACTTTGTCCTCGATCGATGGGCAATAACGCGGGCCCACCCCCTCGATCACACCGCAGTACATCGGCGATTGATGCAAATTCGCGCGAATCGCGTCGTGAGTGCGGGCATTGGTGTAAGTGATCCAGCAAGGCAGCTGTTCCACGTGGAACGAGGGGTCGCCCCAAGGATTGAGCGTGAAAAGGTCATCGGGCCCACGCGTGATGGTGTCGGCCATGAAGCTGAATTTTGGCGGCGGCTCGTCACCATCCTGACGCTCGCAGCGGGAAAAATCGATGGATCGGCCATTGAGGCGGCACGGGGTGCCGGTCTTAAAGCGCTCGACCGCAAAGCCCAAACGCTTGAGGGCCTCCGACACCTGCGAGGTGGCATCGCCCATGCGCCCACCCTTTTCATTTCTCAAGCCCACATGCATCAGGCCACCCATGAAAGTCCCGGCACTCAGAATCACCGACTTGGCGGAAATTTCCAAACCCAGCGAAGTCGTGATGCCGACCACCCGATCTCCCTTCACGAGGATGTCCGCGACATTTCCCTGATGAATTTCCAAACCCGCCGTGCCCTCAAGCTCGCGCTTGATCCGAAACTGATAGGCCTTCTTGTCGCATTGCGCGCGTGGGGCGCGGACCGATGGGCCTTTTGAGGCGTTAAGCATCCGCCACTGGATCGCGGTGGCATCGGTGTTGATCCCCATAATCCCGCCTAAGGCATCAATCTCACGGACCATATGGCCTTTGCCGAGTCCGCCAATAGCAGGGTTGCAGGACATCTGCCCGATCGTGTCGAGGTTCTGGGTCAGCACCGCCACCTCGCAGCCCAGCCGCGCCGCTGCCAAGGCAGCCTCCACGCCGGCATGACCCGCCCCGATCACCAGGACATCATAAGTTTTCGGATAACGAAACATCGAAGGGCGGGGATCATAAGGCCAGCCCACCACCCCCTCAAGCCCGGAAAAAGGCAGGGACCTTTCTTAGGCAGGGACCTTTCTCCGAAAGGTCCGGATGCGAATGCAGTGTCGATGCAAAGACTTATTCTTTCACTGCGGACGCCTTGGAAAGGCGTCCCTGCCTAAGAGCCTCACTTCAACGCCGAGCAAGAACCTAGGCAGAGCTCACTTAGGCAGGGACCTTTCTCCGAAAGGTCCGATCTGCGAATGCAATGTCGATGCAAAAGCTTATTCTTTCACTGCGGACGCCTTGGAAAGGCGTCCCTGCCCAAGACGCTGAGCGATTACCTTAGGCAGGGACCTTTCTCCGAAAGGTCCGCATGCAAATGCAGTGTCGATGCCGACGCTTATTCTTGCACTGCGGACGCTTTGGAAAAGCGTCCCTGCCCATGCATCATCGCCAGCCCATCCCGTGCCCTGGCTGCCAGACATGTGGCCATTCCTCATAATTTGCGACCAAACCCGCCCTCACTGGGTTTTCCCGAATATAAAACCACGTCGATTGATGATCCTCCTCGCTGCGGATTCGATGATCAAAATAATCACGCTGCCAGCCAATGCCGCAATGCCTGGCCGTATGGCGTTTCCAGGCTCGGATGAGATTCATCATGCCATTTCCCGGATCCCAACTAAACGAGATCAAAGCATGCAAATGGTCGGGCATGAGCAAAGCCAACTCGACCCTCCATCGACCTTCTTCATGGTAAAATGCCATCGACTCAAACAATTGGCGTGCCACCGCCGGATCAGACAAAGAGGCCTCGCCGCGTTTTTTGCAGTTGATCGTGATGAAAAATGTCGCGTCAGCGGGAACCCAAACAGGAGGACAATGCGACTGCCATCTGGCCTGACGATCGGGCATGGGGTCATGGGCCATTGGAAAAACTCCAACTGCATCAGGCTCGTGTCCAAAAGAATTTTAAGGCCTTAGGCAGGGACCTTTCTCCGAAAGGTCCGGATGCGAATGCAGTGTCGATGCAAATGCTTATTCTTTCACTGCGGACGCCTTGGAAAGGCGTCCCTGCCTAAAAGCCTCACTTCAACGCCGAGCAAGAACCTAGGCAGAGCTCACTTAGGCAGGGACCTTTCTCCGAAAGGTCCGATCTGCGAATGCAATGGCAATGCAAAAGCTTATTCTTTCACTGCGGACGCCTTGGAAAGGCGTCCCTGCCCAAGAATGCCTAAAATGGCATGTTCCACATGGAACATAATCGTTCTCGTCTATGCCAAAAAACCTTGACGCAAAAGGAATTTTCATCTAGCCGCACGACGTAAAATCCTCAATCCTCCGCGCGCCATGCATCGCCATCTGCCCCTATGCCTCTCCGTGCTCCTGCTCATCGCGTTTCGCGTGATCGGTGCCGCCTACCCAATGGCGCTGCCAAATTTCCAACCGCTTGCCGCCTTATTCTTCTGCGGTTCGCTGATCGCTCCCGCCTGGCGCGGCTTTGCTTTGCCCCTCGCGATTTGGATCCTGACCTTTCCGCTCGGCAGCGGTCATCCAGACGGACCCTCGCTCTTCCTCACCACCCTCGCTGCGCTGACCCTAACATTTTTCCTCGGCAAGTGGCTTTCGAAAAAAGGCTGGGCTTGCATGCTGCTGGGTTCGGTCGCCGCGACCCTTGTATTTCATTTGATCACCAACTCCGCCGCATGGCTCGCTGATCCCCGCTACGCGAAATCACTTGTCGGCCTCTGGCAATCACTCTGGACTGGCGCGCCCGGCGATGTGTTGCCCTCATGGATCTTCCTTCGCAACCTCGGCGTCGCCAACCTGATCTTTACCGGAGCCCACCTCCTCGCCATGTTGCGCGCCCCGCAAATTTACCCATCGCTCGCCGCCCCACAGGTCGCGAGATCCCACTGAAAAATTTCCTCCAGATCCGCCCACGACGAACATGACAGCCACCGCATCCCCCGCGCTCGATTTCGCCAGCTCACCGATCAACCAATCGCTCAGCGCCGATCAAAAAATCGGCCTGCTCACGCAAATGATCCGCATCCGGCGCTTTGAGCAGGCGGCGTTGAAGTATTATCAAGCCGGCAAAATCGGCGGATTCCTCCACCTCTACATCGGCCAGGAAGCGGTCGCCGTCGGCACGATTTCGCTCGGTGGCGCGGACGATCATTTCATCACCGCCTATCGCGACCACGGTCACGCGCTGGCGGTTGGCATGGGCATGAACGAGTGCATGGCGGAAATGTACGGCAAGCAAAGCGGATGCTCGAAAGGCAAGGGCGGCTCGATGCACTTCTTCGCGCCCGACAAAAATTTCTGGGGCGGCCACGGCATTGTGGCGGGTCAGACGCCGCTCGGACTTGGCCTCGCCTACGGCCTCAAATACCTCGGCCGCGAAGGCTGCTGTCTTTGCTACCTCGGCGATGGCGCGGTCAACCAAGGCGCCTTCCACGAATCGCTCAACCTCGCCGCGCTGTTTGATATCCCGGTGGTCTATGTGATCGAAAACAACGGCTACTCGATGGGGACCTCGCAGGCCCGTTCTTCGGCATTTCGCGGTTGCCTTGCGCAACGCGCCGAAGCCTATGACATGGATTGGGATGTGATCGACGGTTCCGACCTCTACGAGGTGCGCGCCAAAACCCACATCGCCATGGAGCGCGCGCGCAAGCAACACAAGCCGAGCATCCTCGAGATCAGCACCTACCGCTACTATGGACATAGTATTGCGGATGCGAACCACAAGAAATACCGCACACCCGAGGAGATCGAAAACTACAAGCAGCACCACGATCCGATTTCGGTGTTCCGCCGCAAGCTTATCGCCGAAGGCATCATCACCGAAGACCAGGCCGCAGAGATCAACAAGGCCGCTGCCGACGAAGCCGCCGCTGCAGTGAAGTTTGCCGACGAGGCACCGGCACCGACCATCGCCGACATCAGCACCGATGTGTACTGGGAAACCGACAATCAAACGCCGGCCTCAAAAATCGGCCGCCATTTTTTCAACGACTGAGTCTTTGTCATCACCTTTCATTTTCACCCATTTCCGCACATCATGTCCCGCATCATCACCTACCGTGAAGCCCTCCGCGAAGGCCTCGACGAGGAGCTCGCCCGCGATCCGAATGTCGTTCTGATGGGCGAAGAGGTCGCCCAATACAATGGCGCCTACAAGGTCACCGAAGGACTCTGGCAAAAGTGGGGCGACAAGCGCGTGGTCGACACACCGATTTCGGAAGCCGGCTTCATGGGCATGGGCATCGGCGCCTCGATGCTTGGTGTACGCCCGGTGATGGAGCTGATGTTCTGGTCCTTTCACTCGGTGGCCTTCGACCAACTCGTCAACAACGCGGCCTGCGTGCGTTACATGTCGGGCGGTCTCTGCCACTGCCCGATCGTTGTGCGCGGCCCAGCCAACGGCGGCACCAATGTCGGCGCCACCCACTCGCACATTCCCGAAGGCCTCTTCGCCGCATTTCCCGGACTCAAGGTCTGCGCCCCTGCCACGCCAGCCGATGCCAAGGGCCTCATCAAAGCCGCGATCCGCGACAACGACCCGGTCTATGTGATGGAAAACACCTTGCTGTACGGCACCTCCGGCGAAGTGCCCGATCCCGCCGACGGTGATTTCGTCGTGCCCCTCGGCGTCGCCGAAATCAAACGCGAAGGCAGCGACCTTTCGATCATTGCCCACGGCCGCTCGGTCATCCAATCGCTCGCCGCTGCCGAAACCCTCAAGGCCGAGCACGGCATCAACGCCGAGGTCCTCGACCTCCGCTCGATCCGCCCGCTCGACCAGGACGCGATTCTCAAAACGGTCATGAAGACCAACCGCGTGCTGCTCGTCGACGAATCGAAACCCTTCGGCGGCGTCTCGGCCATGGTCGCGATGTTGATCCAGGAACACGCCTTCGATTACCTCGACGCCCCGATCCAGCGTGTTTGCTCGATCGACGCTCCGGCAATCTACTCGCCGCACATCGAGAACGAACAGCTGCCCAACCCACGCCGCATCGTGGAAAAGGTGCTAGCCATGGGCTGAAAATTAGCGCTCCAGCGCCGCAAAAAGCCGACTTGCTTTTGTTATTACATGGGTTATAATCCACCCATGTTTACCACCGTCAAAGTCACCACCATCGGCAATTCCGCAGGCATTATCCTGTCCAAGGAAATCCTCGAGCGCCTCCGCGTCTCCAAAGGCGACACCCTCACCGTCACCGAAACCCCGGATGGCGTACAGCTGAAAACTTACGATGAGACCTTTGCCACGGGCATGTCCTTGGCCGAGGAAATCATGCGCGAAGATCGTGATGTGCTGCGAAAACTTGCCCAATGAGAAACCATGCATCCTGAACCGATTTGGGTTTCCCACGACCTTGCGATTGCCATCCACAATCGCCAACTTGCAGAACACGGCGGCCAAGCCGGATTGCGGGATGAAGGTCTTTTGCTTTCAGCATTGGCCAGTCCCCAACAGCGTTGGTGTTATGGCGATCCTCCACCCGATCTTTGCTCGCTTGCCGCCTCCTACGCTTTTGGCATCGCAAAAAATCACCCCTTCCTCGATGGCAACAAACGAACGGCCTTTGTCGTCTATCGTTTGTTCTTGAAATGGAATGGCGTGGAAATGCGTGCGGAGAAAGTCGATCGCTACATACAAATGCTCGCCCTTGCCGCTGGTGATCACGATGAGGAAAGCTTTGCCAACTGGCTTCGCAGCGTTACGACCACGGCCAAATAAGCCCCGCAGGCCCATCTGCAGATGACTTTTTCTCATTGCCAAAAATATTCAGAGCCCTAACTTCCACCCATGTTTCGTCGCTTGATTCTGCCACTCGCCGCCGCGATATTGGCCCTTGCATGCACCTCGTGCTGCTGCCTTTTCTAACATCATCCCTCCCAACTTTTTGCATCCCATGAAAAAATTCCTCATGCTCCTGTCGTTGGCCGCCATTTCTTTTGGCTTCACTTCGTGCTGCTCAATGTTTGGCAACTTTGGCCAAACCGCCGGCTATCGCACCGAGACCCGCAAGGTGAAAGCCTGCGGCTATGACATCGTCACCAAGCAAGTCGTCACCCGCGGCGATTCAAAGAGCGGCAAGGGCGGCATGGTGCAAACGATCGAGGAAAAGGTCCCACGCTATAAAACCGTTACCAAAAAGACCCGCGTTTCCTGCGGATCCTGCGTGCGTCTCTATTGCCCGAAAAAAGATTGCTGCGGCACCACTTCTGAATCGACCCGCCAACTCGCAAGCGCGCAAGGCCCGGTCGGCAGTCCGCACATCGGGCTTGTTCCAACAATGAAGCCGATCGCTCCCTAAGCACCGAATTCCTAACAAGACTTGCAAGCGCGGCCTGGTTGATCCAACGCCGCGCTTTTGCATGAATGCGTCCCAGTCGTAAAAAGACTGGAAATCGAATTCATTTCTCCCATTCTTCCCGCCACTTCCAAACGATTCCCCATGGCCATCAATATTGAAATGCCCAAGCTCTCGGACACCATGACCGAAGGCACCGTGATCAAATGGCACAAACAAGTCGGCGACAGCGTCGAAATTGGCGATCTGCTTGCCGAAATCGAGACCGACAAGGCCACGATGGAAATGGAGGCATTCGACGATGGCACGATTACCGAAATCCGCGTACCTGCAGGCGAAAAAGCGGTGATCGGCGGAATCCTCGCCGTGCTCGATGGCGACTCGGCCGCTGCTCCAAATTCTGCCGCGCCAGCAGCCGCAAGCCCTGCTGCTGCACCTAGCACCGCACCAGCCACCGCCAAAGCTGCGGCTCCCGCTGCACCAGTTTCCAACGATGGCAATCGCATCAAAGCCTCCCCACTTGCCCGCAAAATCGCCGCCGAGAAAAGCGTCGACCTTCAAGGCATCAGCGGCACAGGACCAGCCGGACGCATCGTCAAAAACGATGTTGAGGGAGCTAGCGCCTCGCCAAAAAAATCCGCCGATGCTACCGCTGCCTCCGCCCTTGCTGCTGCAGTGAAATCAAAGGCTGCCACACCAAGCCCACCAACAGCCGCACCTGCTCAAGCTATCATTCCTGTGGCAAAAGAAGGCGACGAACGCATCGAGCTAAGCTCCATGCGCAAAGTCATCGCTTCGCGCCTGCTCACCTCAAAGGTGACCATCCCGCACTTCTACCTTCATGTCGAAGCCGATGCCGCGCCGCTCATGGCTCTGCGCCAACAGGTCAACGAGCAAGCCGAGAAAACTCACGGCAACAAGTACTCGGTCAACGACTTCATCCTCAAAGCCGTCATCAACGCCGCTCAAACCGTTCCCGCGATCAATGCCTCATTCGCCGGCGACCACATCGTGAAGTTCAAGCACATCGGTCTATCGGTTGCGATCGCAGTCGAGGATGGCCTCGTGACACCGGTCATCAAACAGGCAGAAACCCAATCACTGCTCGCGATCTCCAAAGCCGTCAAAGACTTTGCAGTCCGCGCGAAAGACAAAAAGCTCAAGCCCGATGAATTCGATGGCGGCACGATCACCGTTTCGAACCTCGGCGCATGGGGCATTGAATCCTTCGACGCGATCGTCAATCCACCACAAGCCGCGATTCTCTCAGTCGGCGCCGCGATCGAAAAACCGGTCGTCAAAAACGGTCAGATCGTCCCTGGCCTGCGCATAAACCTCGGCCTCTCTGCCGACCACCGCGTGGTCGATGGTGCCGTGGCCGCACAATTCCTCTCGGAGGTGAAAAAGCTCATCGAGCAGCCCGCAATGATGCTTCTCTGATTTCCTCCAACAAGCTCTGATTCAAAAATAACCTCATGAGCGTTCAAAACTCATGGGGTTATTCTTTGGCTCTTATAAGAATATATTTTTTGACTATATAAGATCATCTTCTTCATGGTGTGAACAAGTGCGCAAATGGCCTGTTCCCCTGCATCAACGCTGGCGTTCCACGCGAATAATAAGATGTGAATCCTGATCGAAAGCCACCTCGGCATTTGCATCTGACTCGGCAAACCAGTGGGATTTTCGCATGAGGCTCACACTTGTTCACAGCTCGCTGACATCTTTTCGGGATAAATACCCGCATACACATTTCTGATGCAGTCCATGGAAACCTTCATGACGCAACGACACAAAAAAAGACCGGGAAACATCCCGGCCTTTTTGTGATTTGATCACTTGGTTGTATCAGCGTCTCTTTCTGACCGGAGCCACAAAGTTTTTCGCTGCAGTCACCGCGCGATTGGCATTCACGCGACCACTGCCGTAGTACACATCATAGCCAAGAGCGCCGATGTCATCGGAATTTTTGATCAACAAATCCACGAGCTGCACATTGGTGAGCGTCGTATTCGCGGCGGCCATGAGAGCGATGACACCGGATGCCACCGGGCTGGAAAATGAGGTTCCATTCCATGCGGCATATTGATCGCTACCAAACACCGAAAGAATATCGACGCCAGGGGCTGAGACATCAACATAGCTGCCGAAGTTCGACCAAGTTGGGCGAGTGTCGGAGACATTAGTCGCAGAGACAGCAACCACATTAGTGCAAGCAGCCGGATAGAAGGCGATATTGCTCCCATTGTTTCCAGCGGCTGCCACGAGTACGCTTTGTTTGTTCCATGCATAATTGACCGCATCCTGAAGCGCGCGCGATGAAGCGGTGCCGCCGAGGCTGAGGTTGATCACCTTAGCGCCACGATCAGCGGCGAAAATGATGCCATTGGCGATCGCTGAATAAGAGCCCGAACCGTTGGCATCGAGAACACGGACCGGCAGAATCGGATTCGACCATGCAACACCGCAAACGCCGATCTGATTGTTGGATCCGGGAGAAACAGTGCCCGCAACCGCAGTGCCATGGCCGTTTTCATCGTTGGCGTCATTGTCATTTGCCACGAAATCGTAGCCAGGCAAGACCTTGCCCACGAGATCAGGATGCGAGGCCCGCACTCCGGAGTCAATCACCGCCACGATTTGGTTCGCTGAACCGGTGGTGGTGTCCCACGCAGTTGGTGCCTGGATTTTGGAAAGGTGCCATTGCGAGCCCTGAAGAAAATATGGGTCATTGCTGGTGCCCAAGGCCTGCGCGATGAAGTCCGGCTCGACATACTCGATGTTGGGGTCGCGCTCGAGTTCGCCTTTCAACAACTCGGCCGAGGCCTTTGGCGCACGAATCACACGGGCATTGATCCCACGAATTTCCCCGCGCTGGGTGGCACCGCGCGCATTCAGTTTGCCCTTGAAATCGGCATCTCGCATCGCCGGCTTCAATTTGACGATGAGCCGGATTTCTCCGGTATCAACCTGCTGGGCAAAGGTGTGTGAACCCAGCGCAGCAAGCGCGGCCGCCAGCAGGAGGGACAAACCGCGGAACGATGAACGGGCAATCGATCTATATTTCATGGGTGTTGAGGGGACGGGATTGTTTTCATCATATCCCGCCTTTCAGCCCGCGCAAGAAGTTTTCAGTCTTCGGCAGGGACGCCTTTCCAAGGCGTCCTAGAGGGAGAACGGGCGCTTACAGAGGCATTTCATCGGCGAACGGACCTTTCGGAGAAAGGTCCCTGCCCTCAGCGCTTGAAAGCAGCCATCAGCGAGGAAAGATCCGCCGGCGCGGCTTGGTCAGCCGTGAGGATTGCCGCCTTTTGTAGAGAAACGATCTCATTCACCCCCTTGCGGCAAAGGTCGAGCATCGCGCTCATTTGATCGCCGGAAAATACCGCTTCTTCGCCGCTGCCTTGGACTTCGACAAATTCCAGCGTTTCGGTCATCACGACATTGAAGTCGACCGTCGCGCCCTTGTCCTCGACATAGTTGAGATCAAGCACCGGCGCACCTTCATGTATGCCGGCGGAAACGGCCGCCACGAGTTTGCGGATCGGGAAGTCCTTGAGCTTGCCCTCGTTCATGAGCTTGTTGAATGCAATCGCCATTGCGACACAGCCACCGGTGATCGCCGCCGTGCGCGTGCCTCCGTCGGCTTGCAAAACATCGCAATCGATCCAGATGGTCCGCTGGCCGACCTTTTTCAAGTCGACCACCGCGCGCAGCGAGCGGCCAATGAGGCGCTGAATCTCCGACGAACGTCCATCGATTTTGCCGCGCGAAATGTCGCGGGGTTTGCGCTCAAGCGTTGAGTACGGGAGCATCGAGTATTCCGCGGTCAGCCATCCGCCTTCAACTTTCTGCGCGCGCATCCAGCGCGGCACATCATCCTCAATCGTCGCCGTGCAAATGACGCGCGTGTCGCCAAACGAAACCAGCACCGAGCCGGTGGCATGAGGCGCAACATTTGGAATGAATGAAATCGGACGAAGTTGATCGGGTTGGCGGCCGTCGGGGCGTGACATGCCGCCAGTGAAGCGCAGCCGATCACTTGCGGCAAGTCCGCATCAGGCCTCGCGGATCGCGCGGATCGCCGCCGCCATGTCGGGCGCGCGGAAGGTTGAGGATCCGGCAACCATCACATTCGCACCCGCCGCCGCACAAGCTGCCGCGGTGACCGCATCGATGCCGCCATCGACCTCAATGTGAAATGCATGTTTGCCTGATGCGCGAAGCTCCGCCGCCGCGGAAATTTTTTTCAAAACCTCGGTCATGAAAGCCTGACCCCCAAAACCCGGCACCACGGTCATGCAAAGCAGCAAGTCGATTTGATCGAAAAACGGCGCCGCTCTTTCAATCGGCGTTGCTGGATTCAGCGCGAGGCCAGCCTGCAGGCCGGCGTTGCGAATTCGCTGCAAAGTTTCGCTCACATCGTGATCGGCCTCAACATGCACGGTGATGAGATCGGCCCCGGCATCGATGAACCTTTGCAGGTAATGATCCGGCCGCGAGATCATCAGGTGCGTGTCGAGAAAAATTCCGTTCGATTGGTTCACGGCCTCCACGATTGCCGGGCCGAATGAAATATTGTCGACGAAGTGGCCATCCATCACATCGAGGTGCAACCAATCAGCACCCGCCTTAACCGCACGCGCAACCTCCTCGCCGATCCGCGAGAAATTCGCGGCAAGCAGCGAGGGGGCGATGATGCGATGATGGAAATTTGCTTTCGACACGCAGCCGATACGAACCATTGATTGGCCCGCATGGCACGCAAAAAACTCATTCTCCAGAGGCTTTTTTCTCAGGTGGCGCGGGCGCTTTGATTTTTGGAACGCGGATCAACAGCATGTCTTTCTTGCGCTCGGTTTCCACGCGGTTGGCATTCACCGGGCCTGGCAGGCTGATCGATTGGGAGTAGTGACTCATGTGTTGCATCATCATGCTGCCATTTTCCATTTGGCAACATTCTTCCGCCACCGCATCGATGATTAGGTTTTGCTCGCGCACACTTACCTTGACCTGTTCCATGCTGCGTTCGGGCATGTAGACTCGCACTACATATTGCTCGGCCTCGTCCTGCAAGTCATACGCGGAGTCAAAAGAAGACCGATGAAACCAATGCCGGCCACCATGATGATGCGAAGTTTGATCGGTGTTTTCATCAAACATCTGATCCATTTCGTGCCCCATGCGCCGCATGTGCTCAAGCATCCTCACATCCCAAGGATCGGTCGAAGCGGGCAGTTCTTTCGCGGGCGGGCTTGCGGCCTCGGGCGCGGGTTTTTTCTCCGTCGGAGTTTTTGCAATGCGAATGATCACAAGGCCCTCATCCGGCCGTTTTTCGATTTCAGGTTTTGCGCTCGGGATCAGTCCTTCAAGCGTGACGCTTTGCTCGTAGGCTCCCAGCGTGCCACTTGCGGGCGCGGTGACTTTCAAGATCCGGCCATCCGCGATGCTTGCCTCCACAAGCTTGACATCGCGCTCGGGCAAATGCAGGCGCATGACATAGCTATCGCTTTGCTCGCGCAAATCCATCGACGCATCGGCGAGCGCCGAACCCTTGCGGCTCGGCATCGCATCCCTCATGCCACTCCATGCGCGATGAAAATGCTGCGACATTTTTTCCTGCATCTGCTTCGAACGCTCTTTCATGCGCTCGGGCATGGTTGTCTCGTTTTGCGCGGCGCATGGCATTAGCGTAAATCCAAGGACGGCGGATAAAATCATGCGACAAGGCGAGTGTTTGTGACCTTGTTTGTAGTTTTGGTGCTTCATAATGAATCTACGACGGGGATGTGATCCGACGCGTGAAAGGATTTTCCTTCAGCAAAAAATTTTGGCCATTGCGGGAATCACGCGATGCGTCAGCGTGCTTTTGACGGCAACCCTCTGCGCAATCCGCGTGCGTTGATCGCGAAGCCGTGCTAGCCTCCGCGCATGATTGACGAAACACCGATCATTGATCTCCATAGCGACGCCTATTTCATGGGTCAGGCATTGCGCGAGGCGCACAAGGCCCGCGCGGCCGGCGAGGTGCCCGTTGGTGCGGTGGTCACCCACGAGGGGCGTATCATTGCCCGTGCATGGAATCAGGTCGAGACGCTCAAGGACGCCACCGCCCATGCCGAGATGCTTGCGCTCACTGCCGCGCAGCAGAGCCTCGGCGATTGGCGGCTGGAAAAGTGCGCGCTTTATGTGACCAAAGAGCCATGCCCGATGTGCGCCGGCGCGATCGTCCATTGCCGACCCGAGCGTGTGGTTTTCGGCTGCCCCGACCCGAAGGCTGGCGCGGCCGGCGGCTGGATCAATCTGCTGGATTCCAACCCGCCGCTCAACCACCGCTGCGAAGTGGTGCCCGGCATCATGGGTGGCGAGTGCCTCGACCTACTGCAGGGATTTTTTCGCGAAGCCAGGGAGCGCAAAAAATCCGCCATCACGCCAATCGACGAGTGAGGCAATGTCCGCTTGTCAAAGCGCGCCATCTTCGGAATCGTCGCGGGCATGAGATTGTTGTCATGGAATGTGAACGGCATCCGCGCGGTGATCGGCAAGGGCTTTGGTGATTTTGTCGCAGCGGAAAATCCCGACATTCTTTGCCTGCAGGAAACCAAGGCGCGGCCCGAGCAAGTGCAACTGCCGCTGGAGCTTGCGGGTTATCATGATTTTTGGAATTCCGCGGAAAAACCAGGCTATTCCGGCGTCGCGGTGTTCACGCGCGAAAAACCGCTCGATGTGAAAATCGGCCTCGGCGTGGATCGTCACGATCGCGAAGGCCGTGTGCTGACGCTCGAGTATGCGGACTTCATCCTTGTGAATGTGTACACGCCCAACGCGCAGGATGAGCTGCGCCGTCTCGATTACCGCCTCGATTGGGACGAGGCATTTCGCGAGCACCTCGTGCGCGAGGCAAGCCGCAAGCCGGTGATTTTTTGTGGCGACCTGAATGTCGCGCATCACGAAATCGACCTCGCTCGCCCGAATGACAACCGCCGCAGCCCGGGCTTTTCCGATGAGGAACGCCAAAGCTTCAGCAAGCTGCTCGATGCGGGATTTCGCGACACCTTCCGCCATCATCACCCGGAAAAAACCGCAGCCTACTCGTGGTGGTCATATCGCGCCGGAGCACGCGAGCGCAACGTCGGGTGGCGCATCGATTATTTCGGCGTCTCCGATCCGTTCATTGGCAATGTCACCAGCGCCGACATCCTTCCGCATGTGCATGGCTCCGACCACTGCCCGGTCGGCATCACGCTGGGCTGATGCCTGCTCTTGTCGCGTCCCGCTTGAGCCATTAAGCTAATGCGGATGAAAGACGAAGCGACTGACGCGAAACCTTCCCGGTGGCGGCATGTGGCCTTCACGCTGATGGCTGGCACGATCCGCGTGGTTTTTCTCATCGGCATTCGCCTTGTCTATAGCGTGCGGGCCGTGCATGCCGAACGCGTCCCCGCATGTGGCGGCGTTTTGCTGCTGCCCAATCATGTAACGTTTGCCGATGCGTTTTTTCTCTCAGCCGCATGCCCGCGCCCAGTTCGCTTTGTGATGGACGAGGCCTTCATCGCAAGCCCCGTGATCCGTTGGTTCACAGGCATTTTTGGCACGGTCAACATCCGCCGCGAACAACCACTCGAAGCAATCCGTGAAGTGATCAAGGCTTTGAAAAAAGGTGAAGTGGTCTGCCTCTTTCCCGAAGGTCAACTCACCCGCACCGGCACGCTTTGCACGCTGCAGCGTGGCTTCGAATTGATCGCGAGCAAGGCTGGTCATCCGCTGATTCCAGTGTGGAGCGACGGATCGTGGGGCTCGATTTTCTCCTACGAACGCAATCGCTATTTCAAAAAAATCCCGCGTCGCAACGCCGGCGGTATCCGCATCGCATTCGGCCAAACGCTCGCGGCAAAGGGCGTCGACGCACGCAGTGTCCGCGATGGCATCATGGCCGCCTCGGCCGAGGCGATCGCACAACGCTTCGCCCGTCAAAAATTTCCTCAACGCCGCACATCGATCAACGGCCACCAGATCGGCATGATCAATGCCCTGCAACGCCGTCGGTCATTCCACATGCTCAAAGGAGACCCGTTCGTGGATGAACTCGCGGGCCTCACGCGCGGCTTCGCCAAATTGTTTCGCGCAAAAGTTCGCATCCACGATCAGTTTGATCCGCACGACGGAACGCCATGGGTGGGCAGTGATTTTTTGCGCGAAAAAATCTTCAGCGCGCCAACATCATCGCAGGCATTCGCATTTTACGATTTCGGCACGCAAGCGCTCGTGCCGTTCGAACGCTCCGACTGCGCGCACTATCCCTGCCTCGCGATTGATGGCATGGTGGTGGCGATGTCGATGCCGGATCCGCCACCGGGCATTGGTGTCGACCCGCAACACGGTTGCCGCGCAAATTCATGGGGCAAACTTTTGCCCGGATGGAAAATTTCCATCCCCCCATCTGGTGCCCCTCGCATACTCGGCCCTGCGGCGGATGCCGATGGCCTCACGCTTCCGCACGGGTGTCATCTCGACGATGAGGGATTTCTGATCCATGCCTGAACCCGCTGCGCTTTTTTTGTAGAGCTGAGCAAAAACCTTGACATCTGGGCCCCAAAAGGGCTCATTTCCTCCCCCGCGCAACGCGCATGCACCCGTAGCTCAATTGGATAGAGCGTCTGACTACGAATCAGAAGGTTAGGGGTTCGAGTCCCTTCGGGTGTACCACTCATTGAAGTGGTTTTCCAAAAGTTTCCCCAAGTCTTTAAGAGGGGCGCGGCCCCTCGCCAGTGATTCTCAGTGATCAAATCGAAACGCGAAGGCGCGGAGAACGCAGAGGGCTTCGCGGAGAAGTATTTGGATTGGACGATCCTCATAAGGCATTCGTCCCACCACAAACTCCGCGCTTGCGACAATTTTCCATAGGCGGCATATTACATTCATGAAAAACGCGGCTACCTTTAACGCCCGGATCGTGCGCGATGGGAAATGGTTCATCGCATTTTCGCCGGAGTTTCCTGAAGGCAATGGGCAGGGGCTCACAGAAGAAGAGGCGCTGGCATCGCTGCGCGAGTCGATCCTGCTCCTACTGGAGGACCGCCGTGAGGACGCACGGGCGAGCTTAGGAAATGGTGAGAAACTGATCCCGCTCGCTCTTGCATGAAGCGCCGGGAGCTCAAAAAATCTGCCGCGCACTGGAATTTCCAGAGCCCTGAAAAAAGGGCTTCGGGGAGAGAACCACTGATGTCACGGATTGACTGATTTTTGATGAGCAAAGATCAGCGCCGAAGGCCGCACCTTTTCAATCAGTTCATCAGTTTAATCAGTGGTCAAATCCACCCCACTACAAACTCAGCGCTTTTCTCCGCGCGCTCCGCGGCTCTGCGTTTCGATGAAACAACCAAAATCTCCTCTTCTCTTGTTTCTGGAATCTTGAATCTTGCCTCTTACTCACCCGCCGCTATTTCTTGCTGTGATGTCGCCGGATTCCCAGCAGGACTTTGCACTCGCGTTTCTGAGCATTCTTTTCGAAGGCGCGCCGTTCATTTTGCTCGGCACGCTGATCAGTGGCTTTATCGATGTTTATCTGCCGCCCGGCACGATGGATCGTTTCCTGCCGCGCAACCGCAAGTCGGCGGTTGTGGTGGCAGGTTTGCTGGGCGCGGTCTTTCCGGTTTGCGAATGTGCGGTGGTGCCGGTGATCCGGCGCTTGGTTGGCAAAGGCCTGCCGGTTTCCTGCGCGCTCACTTACATGCTCGCCGCTCCGATCGTGAATCCGATCACCGCACTGAGCACCTGGAAGGCCTTTCAAGGTCAGGGCGCGGGGATGATGACTTGCTCGCGTTTGCTGCTTGGATTTCTCGTGGCGGTGGCGGTGGGCCTCATCGTCATGCGCTTGCCACTTTCCGCCGTGTTGAAAAAACCGCTCGTCGATTCGCTGGCGGAGAAAGACGCAAAAAATGCCAAAGAGTCCGGCTGTTGTGGCGAGCATTCGCATGACCACACGCATCACGCTCAAGCCGCATCGGCCGCAAATGATGGCGACCGCCTGGTGGCGGCCTTTCGTTCGGCGATGAAGGACTTCGTCGATGTCGGCGTTTATTTTGCCATCGGCGTGACCATCACCGCGCTCTTCAACACCGGCATCGCGCCGGGCGCGAATTGGCTCGATGGCCTTGCCGCCAATCAAACCGCCGCGCCGGCCGCATTGATGACACTTGCCTTCATCCTGAGCCTCTGCAGCACTTCCGATGCCTTCATCGCGGCGACCTTGGACAAATTCTCATGGGGCGCGAAACTCGCCTTCCTTACCTTCGGCCCGATGATGGATGTGAAACTGCTGTTTCTCTATCAGACCGTCCTGCGCAAACGCTTCATCGTGTTTCTCGCGATCGGGCTCTTTGTGGCGATTGGTGCCATCACGATCTTTTGGCAACACCAGATTTTCCAGGCCCGATGAATCCCAAACTGTGCCGCATCCTTTTCTCGCTCGCCGTCCTCTCATGGGGCGTGGCCTTGTTGTACTTTCATGCCAGCGGCCGGATCGTGAAGTACCTCGCGCCCGACTTCCGCCTCATCGCATTGATCGGCGGACTCGGCCTCGCGGTGCTCGCGCTTTTCAATTTGCTCACCGCCGGACAGCAAGTGAGCTGCGGTCATAATCACAGCGACGGCGATGAGGCACATTGCCATGACCACGAAAACAGCGACATCCACCCTTTGCTTGCATGCGTGTTGATGGTCCTGCCGCTCGCACTTTCAGTCGCATGGACCAAGGACGAGTACTCTGCCGCCGCGCTCTCACGCAAAGGGCTCTACGATGCGCCACAAAACACGAGTGTCTCGTTCCTCTCCGCCGTCATGCCCGCGATCACGCGCGAGGAAATCGAAAAGGGCCACCGCAAGACGGCCGATGGCTTTTACGAATTCAATCTCCTGGAACTGTACTTCGCCACCGGCGATCGCGAAATGCAGACGGCGATGGATGGTTTGAAAATCGAGACCGAAGGCCGCCTGATCGAAGAACGCACGCGCAACGCAAAAGGCTCACGCAAGCGCCTCTACCGCCTGCTCATGTCATGCTGTGCCGCCGATAGCCGGGCCATTCCGATCGTGCTGGAATATGGCAACAACCCCTTGCCCACGATTGATGAAAACCAATGGGTCAAGGTCGCTGGCACCATGAATTTCCCGATGGAAGAAGGCCTCCTACAACCCATCCTCACCGTCGATCGCACCGTCGAAGCCGAGCCACCCTTCGAAGAAAGCTTCCTGCGTAATCAGTAGGGGGAAGAGTTAAAGGTTATGTGTTAAGAGTTATGGGGGGCTAAGACGAAGTCGTCTCTTCAATCGCACGGTAGGGCGACGCGGCCCGCGGCGCCGACACATTCAGAAATGATTTACCGCAAAGGCGCTAAGGACGCGAAGGATTGCTGAGAGGAAGAGGTTATTGGGGGAAAAATTTGAACCTAGAATCCGCAGTTGGGAAGCGGATGAGGGGTGCAGGTGAGTCATGTGACCGCTGATGGGGCGGCTTGCGTCGGGTCAAACAGCAGCCACGGAGGGGCTTTTCCCATGCTCAAGCTCAACTGCGGCGCAGTTTGGCGCAGCCACTCCTCAAGCCGCTTATAGGCTTGTTTGAGGAAGCTGGCGAACTTGCTGCCGACGGCCAGTTTTACAATTTTACGGCGTCCGCTCAGTGCCAGTTTGGCCGGAATGAGCAGCAGTTCGTAGCGGCTCTTGATGGCCTCGGTGTGGCCGCCTTGATTTTTGAGCACCCGCACAAACAGGCTCCATAAATTGTAAACCAACAACAACATGCGCGCCGAACTCTGGCTTACCGCCGTCTTCTGCGAACAGAACCCCGCAAAGCCCCACTGGTTCTTGAGTTCGTCAAAGACGTTTTCGGCATCCGCCCGCTGACGGTAGAGTTCAACGACTTGGAAAGCATCGGCCTCCTCGGGCGTCAGATTGGTGACATAAACGCTGAAGTCTTCTTCACACTGTTTCCAGAAGGTGCCTTGCGGGCTTGGATTGAGTGGTTTGAGCGTTCGCTCAACGATCACCCGCCGCTCGCAGCTCCACCCGTTGAGCCTGAGTTTGATTTCGGCGATCTGCACCAGCCCTTCGTTGGATTTGCCCTGCCAGTCGTCCCACGGGATTTTGGCAATGGCCTTTTTGACATTGGCGGTGAGCTTGAGTTTGAAGAGGAATGCGGGACGTTTGCCTTTACCCTGTTCGTGCCAGGCCATGACGGCTTCCTGACCGAATCCGATATCGCCGCGGTTGAGACGGATGCGGTCCTGGGCAATCGGGCTGCGCCAGACTTTTTCCATCGCATCGGTCCAGCCGCTAGAACTCACCGTGTTGCCTTTGCGCCATTCCATGTGCAGGCACAGCCGCGTGCCGCCAATCACGCAGGCGAGTGGATGATGGCTGGGGCGGCCGGGCTTTTGCGGGTTGTAGCCGATGGCGGTATCCTCCTGTTTGCCGTATCGAGGGATCACGGTGGAATCCCAGTCGGCCACGCAATTGGGCGGTATGGCGTGATAGATCATTTGCTCGGCGGGAGCAAACCACCTCTCGACCTGCGCGGAGTCGAGCTTCTCGCAGAGACGGCGAAATGCATCCTCACCGCACAAGCGGCCCTTATGCATGCCGGTGATTTTGGTCACCGCCGCATCATCCTGCATCCTGCGGCAATGCGCGAAACGGGTGCCACCAACCAAGCAGTTAAGCGCGAAAGCTTTGAGGATGTCGGCAACGGGAGTGGCGTTAGGGCTGGTGCGCGGCAAAGGGAAATCTGCAGCAAGCCGGGCAAATACCCCGCAGCGCTCCAAGAAGTGCTCCCATGCCACCAATCCGCCATACGCCGTGAGCGCCTCATCGCTGCTGCGCAGGTGAAATTGACCGCCGTCCGTAAGGAATTTGAAATCCAATTCTCCTTCACCCAGTGGGTGAACCAATGATTCGCTCGTTTTCGTCTTCAAACGCCGCAACCATAAGCACTTGCTCCTCACATCCTCAATCCCAACTGCGGATTAGAGGTTCATGTAGGATTGCAGATCGTGGATTGTGGATTGTGGATCGAAGAGCAAGCCGCTTTTTCATGTTGCTGGAGCATCTTGCTCCAGGCCGTCCATGGAGCGTCCCGCTCCATGTTCTGAATGGCTGAAGAATCCGCCACTTCTTCGTTTTCTTGTCCCATTTCAGCTTTCTGCTTTCTGCTTTCTGCTTTCTACTTTCAGCTTTTACCTCTCCTAGCTTCTTCTGTTTTTGATTTTTCCAAATCGAAACGCCGAGGCGCGGAAAGCGCAGAGGACTTCGCGGAGGAAATTTGCGGGAAAAATTTACTGCGCGACCATTCAACTTTCCGGTCAAAATGAATGGCATGATTTTAAAAATATCCCTTGATATACGCGCCCTCTGCTCCACAGCATTCTTCTCAAGCGCCATGTGGAATCTCTCCTACCGATCCTTCAAAATTTCCAAGAAATTAAGGGTCTTCTATCATTTTGATTACTTGGATATGCGATGCTCATCTATCCGGGCCAAATTTGATGCTCGGCTAAAAAATGTTAGAACCTCGAACGGTTTGTCCCCGGAATGATGTTGTTGCCGAATTGTGGAGCCATTGTGACTGCAGCGCTCGGCCTACTTGGTCTGCTATGCCCGAGCGCCGTCGGTCGCGTTCTCGGCATCGAGGCGAGTAGGCCGCTGGGTACCTCCGAGTTCCGTGCTACCTACGGCGGATTTTTTCTGGGTCTTGGAATCGGGTGCCTAGTTGCTCAGTCCATGCCTGTCTTTGCTGTTGTTGGAGCGGCTTGGTGCGCGGCTGCTTTGGCTCGGGCGGTGTCTTTTGCCGTCGATAGCAGTCGGACTGCGCATAATCTTGCCGGGATGGGAGTCGAGGCAGCCATTGGATTGGCTATGCTGACGGCGCTGCTCTAAACACGCTATTCAACTTTACGGACAAAATGAATGGCGTTTCACAAAAGGTGGAGCGTGCGAAGGAAAGCGCGGAGTTTGTCGGATCGGCATGGATGCGTCACAAGGTTACTCCATCAGTTTCTCCGCGAAGTACGCCGCGCGCTCTGCGTCTCGGCGTTTCGATTTTGCAAAAGACCGAAGAAGAAAATGCTTATGCCACTCAAATCATGGAGCGGGACGCTCCATGGACGGCCTGGAGCAAGATGCTCCAGCTACATGAGGAAGTCGCTTCTTCATCCTCTACCTCAATAACCAATCACAAATAACCAATAACTCTTCCCCTCTGCGAAGTCCTCTGCGCGCTCTGCGTCTCGGCGTTTCGATTTTGCAAAAGACGGAGGAAGAAGTTTCAAGGATCAAGTTGGCAGTTTCAAGAGAAGACGGAAGACCTGAAGACAGAAGAAGCCAGATCAGATGCAGCCTCTTCATTTTATTCCCCTGGGCATCTCATGCGCGCGGACCTTTTGGAAAAAGGTCCCTGCCTTTTTGCTCTCCGCGATCTTTCTCATTCGCGGTTACATTATGATTCTGAAAGTGTCGGCGCCGCGTGGTCGCGTCGCCCTACCAGATGAAGGCGCAAAAGAAGCGCTTGCTTTATTTTACCCAATGACCTTGGCGACCTTGGCGTCTTGGCGATAAATCATTCTTCAAAGAGGCAGCGACTTGTGCGAGCCGTCGCAGAGCGGTGGATTCGCGCTGTTCTTGCACTGGCACCACCAGACGGTGGTTTTTTCCGCGACTTCGTATTTCACCGGTTGCAGGCCGGTGCCTTTGTGGGAGCCATCGCAAAATGGCTGATGCGTCGAGCGGCCGCAGGAGCACCACCAGTAGGTGCCTGCTTCAACTTCGAGAGCCATCGGTTTCCTGTCGCAAATGATCGGTTGTTCGGCCATGGCAGTATTTCTAACACATTATTCCGCTCAGCGCGAGGCCGAAACCGTCCATGTCGGCTTGCTGTCGGAATTTGCCGCCTTTGTTTCATCGGTAGGCTCGGGCTTGGGCGTCGCGGTTTTGGCCGAGGCCGCGTCGGTCGGACGATAGCGTTGCACCGGCTGCGGGGTCACATAGGTGAGGCCAAGCCAGAGCAGCAATGTCGCCGAATAAACGACGATGAAAGGACGAAGCTTCATGGGTATTTCGGAGATGTTGAATATCAACTGTTTGTGGTTTAGGGCGCTTTTGCCTTCGAATGCAACTCCGAATTGCGGGGCGGCTTGGGATCAAAAGGGGTTGTCGCGAATCGCTGCGATCGCTAGCTTTGCCCGCAGGGGCGCGGTCACAGCCTCGCCCGATCCATCAATCACGACACCAGCAAGCACCATGGGAATTTTCAGCAAGCCGAGCCTGCGCAGCCAAGACCGCCGCGATGACATGCCGGAAGGCCTTTGGAACAAGTGCCCGGAATGCGGGGCGATGGTGCACAATCTCGAGCTGCAGCAGAACCTTCATGTCTGCCCGCACTGCTCGCATCATTTCCTGATCGGCTCGCGCGAACGCATCCTCATGCTGGCCGACACCGGCTCCTTTGAGGAAACCGAGACCGATCTCATTTCCGCCAATCCGCTCGGCTTTCAGGGCTACGCCGAAAAAACCGCCGCCTTGCGCGCCAAGACCGGCCTCGATGATGCGGTGGTGAGCGGTCGCCTCAGCATCGATGGCAACCGCGCGATGATCGCCGTGATGGACTTCAAATTTTTTGCCGGATCGATGGGCTCGGTGGTCGGCGAGAAAATCACTCGCGCGATCGAAACCGCCATCGCCGAGAAACGCGGCATGATCATCGTCTCGGCCTCGTCCGGCGCACGCATGCAGGAGGGGATGCTCTCGCTGATGCAAATGGCCAAGACCTGCGGCGCTCTCGCCCGACTCTCCGAAGCAAAGCTGCCCTTCATTTCCCTGCTCACCCACCCGACCACCGGCGGCGTGACTGCGTCGTTTGCGACCATCGGCGACATCAACCTCGCCGAGCCGAAATGCATGATCGGTTTCGCCGGGCCACGGGTGGTCAAGGAAACCACCCACCAGAATTTGCCGCCCGGTTTCCAAACCGCCGAGTTCATGCTCGAGCACGGCCTCGTCGATGCAATCGTCCATCGCGGCAAACTCCGCGAGCGCCTCGCCAGCTTGCTGTCCTACATGATGCCGCGCTGAAATACGTACTGCCCTGCGCGCGATACGCATCACCACTTGCGCAAGGCCAGCCGATGGTCAAAGCTCCGCCCGTGCTCGCGAAACGAATCATCCCCTGCCTCGATGTCACTGACGGCCGCGTGGTCAAGGGCGTGAACTTTGTCGACCTCATCGACGCCGGTGATCCGGTCGAGTGCGCGATGGCATACAACGCTCAAGAGGCGGACGAGTTGGTCTTTCTCGACATCACCGCCTCGTCCGACAAGCGCCGCACGATGGTCGATGTCGTGAGCCGCACCGCCGAACATTGTTTCATCCCGCTCACGGTCGGCGGCGGAATTCGCACGGTCGATGACATGCGTGAAATGCTGCTCGCCGGCGCGGACAAGGTCGGCATCAACACCGCCGCAGTGAAAAATCCGGGCCTGGTCGATGCCGGTGCCAAAGCCTTCGGCAGCCAGTGCATCGTCGTCGCGATCGATGCCAAGCGCGAAGGCCCAGGCAAATGGGGCGTTTACACCCACGGCGGCCGCACGCCCGTCGGCCTCGACGCGGTCGAATGGGCCCGCGAAGTCTGGCGCCGCGGCGCAGGCGAAATCCTCCTCACCAGCATGGATGCCGATGGCACCCAAGCCGGATACGACATTGAGCTCACGGCCGCCGTTTCCTCCGCCGTCGGTATCCCGGTCATTGCCAGCGGTGGCGCCGGAAACCTCGAACACATGGTCGAGGTCCTCGATGCCGGCAAGGCCGATGCCGTGCTCGCGGCCAGCATTTTCCACTTCGGCAAGCACACGGTCGGCGAGGCCAAACGGCATTTTGCCGAAAGAGGCATCCCGGTGCGCCCGGCGCATTGAGGGATAGGGATTGGTCAGCGGTCAATGGTCATTGGGAAAGAGGAAGAGAATGAAGAAGCGGCTTCTTCATCTGCTTTCAGCATTTCAGAATTTCAGCGTTTCAGCTTTTACCCGACTATGAAACCCATCATCATATCCAGATATGATGATTTGATTCTTGAAATCACGGCTTTGGAGGCTATTTTCCCCGCATGATTCAAGCCGACCCCACCCGGGAACTCTGCGATGCCTTGGCCGAAAGGATTTTGGTGCTCGATGGCGCCATGGGCACGACGATCCGCACCTACGGGCTCAACGAAAGCGCCGCCCGCGGCGAGCGCTTTGCCGATAGCGAAAAGGACCTGCTCAACAATGGCGACATTCTGAGCCTCACCCGCCCGGATGTCATCGGCGACATCCACAAGCGATTCTATGAAGCCGGCTCGGACATCTGCGAGACCAACACCTTCTCCGCGACCAGCATCGCGCAGAGCGAATTCTTCGTCGAAGACCCGCGCGAAAAAGGCGGACGCAAGGACCCGGAATTTTTCCAGAAGATCATCGAGGATCCGTTTCTCAACGAGCTCGCCTGGGAAATGAATGTCGAGTCGGCCAAGCTCTGTCGCAAATGGGCCGATGCCGTCGGCAGCGACACCGGTCGCAAGCGCTATGTCGCCGGCGCGATCGGGCCGCTCACGGTTTCGCTCACCAACTCTCCCGATGCCAATGACCCGGGCTTCCGCGTGGTGAATTTCGATCAGGTGCTCGATGCGTACAAATTGCAGATCAAGGCGCTGATCGAAGGCGGTTGCGACATCCTGATGATCGAAACGATCTTTGATTCGCTCAATGCCAAGGCCGCGGCGGTGGCGGTGCAGGAAGTTTATGCGGAAATGAAATTGCATCTGCCGCTGATCATTTCCGCGGCGGTCGGGCTTGGTGGTGAAACGATGATTTCCGCGCAAAAGGTCGAGGCGTTTTGGAATGCCTTCGCTCACACCCATCCGCTGGCGATCGGCCTCAACTGTTCGCTCGGGCCCGACCTCATGCGGCCGCACCTCGAGGAGCTTTCCAATTGCGCGACCACTCACATTTCTTGCTACCCGAATGCCGGCCTGCCCAACCCGCTCGCGCCCACCGGCTTCGACCTCGAGCCCAAGCACATGCATGATTACATGGCCGACTTCGCCAACGCCGGCCTGCTCAACCTCGCCGGCGGCTGCTGCGGCAACACCCCCGACCACATCGCAGCCATCGCTCAA
>JAGWXY010000024.1 GCA_018969605.1 Verrucomicrobiota bacterium
TTGCTGGCGACGCTGGCTTATGGATTTCCGATCGATCCTGCGGCGATCCATGTCTCGGGCATTGAGCAAGTGCGGCCCAACGACATTCATTTCGCCACCAGCCTCGGCTATGTGGTCAAGCTGCTGGCGTTCATTCGCGAGCATTCGAATGGCGAAGTCGAACTGCGCGTGCAGCCATCGTTTCTCGCCAAATCGCACATCCTCGCATCCGTCCATGGCGTCTTCAACGCGGTGGCGGTGCATGGCGACACCGCAGGCGAGTCGTTGTTCTATGGCCGCGGCGCGGGTCAGGATCCGACCGCATCGTCGGTGGTCGCCGACCTCGTCGAGGCCGCGCGTTCCCTGCGCCAGACGAATGGCCATCGCGGATTTTTGCCCTATCGTGAAAGGGGCCGCATTCTGCCGGTCGCCGAGACTTCGACGGCGTATTATGTGCGCTTCGATGTCACCGATCGCCCTGGCGTGATCGCCGAAATTTCCGGCATCCTTGCCAAGCACCGCATCGGCATTTCCGGCACGCATTCGCCGGTGAATCCATCGAACCCCGACGCGGAATTTGTCGACATGGTTTTCCTGCTTCACACCTGCCCCTTCGGAAAACTCCAAGAGGCCTTGGCCGAAATTGAGGCGCTCGATTGCATCAACAGCGCGCCGGTGGTGTTCCGCATCGAGAGCCTCGGCTGAAACTTCAAGATCCCGCATCATGGCCAAGCCCCGTGCTCCGCGATCGATCGTGCTAGCCACGGCGCAAGCGGTCTGGCGCAAGCAGCGGGCCAACGAAGCATTTCCCGAAATGCTGGTGGTGGGCATCCGCGGGTATTACCGCGACTCGCTCGGCGCACCCGGCGTGAATGACCGCGGGATCTACGACGATGCCGCATTCGTGGTGGGGCCGGAAACTTTTGCCGCCTTCAATGCCAACACCGACCCCAGCCGCTTCCGCAAGGGCGTGGCCTCATTGATGCCCGGTTGCCATCCTTACAAACCCGGCAAGCACGGCATTTCCCGACCGGACGGCGGCTACCCGGCCTTTCGCCCGGCGACGCGCAATGAGGAACTGCCGGTCAGGCGTGATGGCGACGAAGAAATCCCCAGCAGCCGGCCGGGCGTAGCGATCAACATCCATCGCGGCGGCCGCAAGGGTACCAGCTCACTCGGCTGCCAGACGATCCACCCGGACCAATGGCAGGCATTTTACGCCATGACCCGCTCGGAGATGAAAAAGGCAGGCCTCGTTCGCTTTTGGTATGTGCTCGCCGAGGGCCCGGTCGTCTGAACGGGAAAAATAAGCAAGCAGTTCGGCGCTTCGCGTGAAGCGCCGAGAATCACACCGGCAGCCAGAGGCCTTCCGGGATTACTCCGCCTTCGGCTTGGCGACGCGGCGGACCGCACCAAAGCGCTTCTGGAACTTGTCGATGCGGCCTTCGGTGTCGACGAACTGCTTCTGTCCGGTGAAGAACGGATGCGAGTCGGAGGTGATGCCGATCGAAATCACGCTGTGCTCGACGCCGTCGATGACTTCCTTCTTGTCGGAGCTTTTGGTCGAGCGGGTGACGAAGCGGGCGCCGGTGGTCATGTCGACAAACACGACCGGATTGTACTTGGGATGAATGTCCTTTTTCATGGGAACTTGGTTGCCCAACACGTTTCCGACGCGTCGGGAGGGCGGAGAATGGCGGCAAACGGGCCGCTGTCAAGCTGGCATGAGGGAATTTTTTGGTTTTTTGGGGCGTCGCAATGGTCAGGGAACCGTGATATTTTATATCTGCGAAGTTAATTCGAAGTTTTTTGAGTCGCTTTTGTCACAAAGTCGTGTAGGGTGATGGCGTTATGGCAATCACTACTAAGCGCACACGATTCTCCCGAAGGCTTCCGGACCATGTGACCGACGAATTGGTCACCGTGCTATCCGAGAAGAAGGTATTTGGATTCAACGATTTGTTCGAGCGGGTTTTCGCAAACCTGAAGGTTCGCAATGCGGTCAGCGGCGGCGAGGAAATGCTCCGCCTGCGCGCTTACGAAAAACTTCAGAACCTCGTGACCCGTGGCCTCGTCGAGAAGATCGGCAAAGAGTACAAAGGCACTGCCCGCGTGCATGAGGCGTCCAGCGCCTATGCGGCCGCTCAAGAGGCAGCCGCCGAGCAAGACTGATTTTTTCATTGGTGTTGTACTTGCTTCGTCAAACCCGCGACCGGTAACGGCCGCGGGTTTTTTTTCTATCCAAACCCGGCATTCACGGGCTATCACCCACCCGTTCGCACCATCCGCCATGCCCGAAAATTATCTTCCCGTTTTGCTTCAAGTGCTCGTCGCGCTTGGATTTGCGGTCACCGTCTTGATCGCCAGTGTCATCTTCGGTCGCTCGGCGAGGACCAACGCGACCAAGGACAGTGCTTACGAATGCGGCATGCTTCCAGTCGGTGAAGGCGCGCCGCGCTTTTCGGTGAAGTTCTACATCGTCGCGATGCTCTTCGTGCTTTTCGACATCGAGGTTGTCTTCATGTACCCATGGGCGGTACAGTTCCGCGACCTCATGGCAGAAGGACCGGCGGCACTGGTCAGCATGGCAGGCTTTGCCGGCATCCTCGTGATCGCTTACGCCTACGCTCTCAAAAAAGGCGTGCTCAATTGGAAGTCCTAAGCGACTTCTCGGCGAGTTTCCTTAGCGGCGGCGGGCTTGCTCTTCGAGGAAAATTTCCGCAAGGCGAAAGCATCGACGCGAGAGTTCGCGCGCGTCATTGTCGCCCACCAGCGCCACGCCCTCTTCGCTCACCTCGGCCAGATAAATCTTCCAGGCAAACTTCGCAAGTTGCTCGGCATCGACCTTCACGCGCTGCGGTTGATTCTGCCTCGGCTGCTGTTGTGATTGCTGCGTGACGGGTGTGTTTGGGGCGTCCGATGATTCGTTGGGCGACTCATTTTCCGCGACTGCGTTGGCTGGCGATTGTCCGCCGCCCTTGCCTTTTTTCCGGCGGCGTTTGCGTTTCGGATTTTCCGGGCCGGATGCGCCGCCCGAGGCAGCTGGCTCCGGCTCGGGCCAATCGCTGCGCGCGGCGGCGGGGCTTTCGGCGACGGTCGATGGAAACTCGGGAAACTTCGCGGCGGGCGCGGGTTCGCTTTCAGCTTTCGCTCCGCTTACGGTTTCTGGCTTGGCGGCCTTGGCCGATTTTTTTGGACGCGGATTCGAGATCCGGCGTGCTCGCGGCTCAGACTTGTCGGCGTTGGTCTTGGCGGGTGTGGAAGGTGCTTCGCTCATGAATTTCGCCCGGAGCAAGCCCGCTCAATGTACGGGCGTCGAGCACAATCCGATGACAATTGCGCCGCAAACGCGTGGGGGTGGAGGCCTGATCACGCCAGCAAGGCGCAATTCGTGTCTCGCGCTCTGCCCGCGCCTAAAAAATCATGCCCCTCAAAGCCCGACTTTTCTTCGGTGCCTTAGAAGTTTCGGATGTCATCCTTGTTGTCCGTCTGCGTCGTGGACGGGTTGGTCGTATTGGTTCTGCCGTCCTTGCCCGTAGACCAGAGATCGAAGTCGGGGTTCTGGGCGTTTGTGCCTTTTCGATACCTGTAGTTGTTGCCCCAAGGGTCAACGATCTTTAGGTTGGCCCCGGGAGCCGCGCCGGTTGTTGTGGTCACCCATCCCTGTTTGTTGTTTCGTGGGTCTAGATCGCTTATATAGATTTTTGTTGCCCTGGTCCAGCTGGCTGGAGGCGTGTTTGGATTGGTGTAATCGTATCCGTCCTTGAACAAGGCTTGGTAGAGCTGCTCAGACACATCGCCTGCGATGGGGGTATTATCCGCCGTCCCCGGATACGCCCCCATGTCGAGTTTGTACTCCTCGATGCCCTTCGACAGCAGGGCGATTTGGGCCTTTGCCTTTTCGGTGGCTTGGCGTTGGTTGACATATTCCATGCCGCCGACCACGAGTCCGGCGAGGATGACGATGATGGTGATGACCACCATCAGCTCGATGAGCGTGAAGGCGGATTTGCCGAGGCGTTGCGGTAGGGCTTTCATGGTGAGGAAGCTTGCACGGTTCAGACGGGAAAGACCCGGGCAGGACGCCCGGGCCACCAGCTTACTGGTTGCCCATGGTCGAGATCATCTTGATGAGCGGCAGGAAGAGCGCGAACACCACCGAGCCGACGATCAATGCGAGGATCACGATCATGATCGGCTCGAGAATCGAAGTGAGAGCAGTGACGGCGTTGTCAACTTCGTCGTCATAGACGTCGGCCACTTTAAGAAGCATTTCGGGCAGCTGACCGGTTTCTTCGCCGACATCGACCATGGAGATGACCATGTTGGGGAAGACGCCGGAGGCTTGGAGTGGGGTGACGATGGTTTCGCCTTCCTTGACCGCCTCGTGGACTTTTTCGATGGCGCTTGAAATCACGACATTGCCGGCGGTGTCGCGGGTGATGTTGAGGGCCTGGAGGATCGGTACGCCGGAAGTCACGAGGGTACCGAGGGTGCGCGAGAAGCGCGAGACGGCGCTTTTGCGTTGGATGTCGCCGAGGATCGGCATGCGCAGCTTGATCAGGTCGATGGCGCTGCGGCCGCCTTTGGTTTTGCCCCACATGTTGAAGAGCGCGATGGCGACTCCGATGAGGACAAAGATGAAGAACACATTGGGAAGGAAGAGCGGGCGGGCGAGGAAAAACTCAGAGGTGCCGAACACGATCTGGGAAATGAGAGGCAATTCCTGATCGGTGCTGGTGAACATTTCCTTGAACTTTGGCACGATGAAAATCATCAGGAAAACGAGGATGGCGACGGCGATGAACATCACGATCACCGGGTAGACCATGGCCGAAACAATCTTGTTTTTGAGCTTCTGGGCCTTTTCCTGGTATTCGGCGAGGCGGTTGAGAACGACCTCGAGCACACCGCCCAGTTCGCCGGCCTTGACCATGTTGACGTAGAGTTTGTTGAAAATTTTCGGGTGTTGGGCGAGCGACTCGGAGAAGGTGGAGCCACCTTGGACGTTTTCCGCGAGGATGCCGACGGTGGCGCGCAGCACCGGGTGAGGCTCCTGTTTTTCAAGCACGGTGAGGCTGCGCAGCAGGGGCAGGCCCGAGTCGATGAGGGTGGCGAGCTGGCGGGTGAAGATCGTGAGGTTTTTCGGCTTCACGGTGCCGCCGGATTTGGCCACGGGTTTGGCTTTGGCCTTGCCCTTGGTTTTTGGCGCGATGGCGGCCTTGGCTTTTTTGCTGGCCTTGCCCTCTTCCTGGATCTGGGTCGGGTAGAGACCGCTGTTGCGGAGTTGCTGGATGGCTTCGTTCTCGGAGTTGGCGGCAATGACTCCGGACTTCTGTTCGCCTTTGGCGTCCAGGGCGCTGTAGATGAAGTTGGGCATGGTGTTTGTTTAGAGTGTATGGAAGCGTAAAGTTGTCAGCATGGCGATCGGAAAGTCGGGTTTGGCGGTGGGTTTTTACGGCTCGAAGAGTGAAGCGCGTTTAAGGAATCAAGTGTATTTCAGCACCTCCTCGATGGTCGTGTTGCCGAGGTAAATGTTGCGAAGGCCGTCTTCGCGAAGGGTATTCATGCCAAGCTCCACAGCCTTTTGTTTGATCACGACCGTTGGGGCGCGGGCGGTGATCAGCTCGCGGATCGGGTCGGTGATGTTGAGAAGTTCGTAGAGACCGCGGCGGCCTTTGTAGCCCGTTTGGCCGCAGACTTCGCAACCGGCACCGGTGAAGAATTGTTTGTCGCCGAGTTCATGGGCGGAAATGCCGAGCTGGCTGAGGATTGCCTCATTTGGTTCGTAGGGCGATTTGCATTCCTTGCAGATCGTGCGGACGAGGCGTTGGGCGAGCACGCCTTCGAGCGAGGCGCCAACGAGGAAGGGCTCGCAGCCCATGTCGATGAGACGCGTCACCGCGCCGGGCGCGTCATTGGTGTGAAGCGTTGAGAGCACCAAGTGACCGGTGAGTGCGGCCTGGATGCCGATGGTGGCGGTTTCCTTGTCGCGCATTTCCCCGATCATGATGCGGTCCGGGTCTTGGCGCAGGAAAGCGCGCAGCACGCGGGGGAAATCGAGGCCGATGGCTTCGTTGATCGGAATTTGCACGATGCCGTCGATGTCGTATTCCACCGGATCTTCGGCGGTGAGCAGTTTTGCGTCGATCGTGTTGATGCGGCGCAGCGCGGCGTAGAGCGTGGTGGTCTTGCCGGCACCGGTGGGCCCCGTGACGATGAAAATACCGTTGGGTTTTTCGATCGTTTCGGTGATGTACTCGTAAATGTAATCCGGCAGGCCGAGGTTTTCGAGCGAGAGGTTCACCGACGAGCGGTCGAGCACCCGCAGCACGATGGATTCGCCGTGGTGGGTGGGCAGCGAGGAGACCCGCATGTCGACCTGTTTTTCGCCGATTTGTTTGACGATGCGCCCGTCCTGAGGGACGCGTCTTTCGGCGATGTTCATGTTGGACATCACCTTTACGCGCGAGAGAATCGGAAGGGCGAGGTGAATGGGCGGCGGAGCCATTTCATAGAGAGCGCCATCGACCCGGTAGCGGATTTTGAATTCGTTTTCGAAGGGCTCGAAGTGGATGTCGGAGGCCTTTTCCTTGATGGCTTGGTAGAGGACGAGGTCGACATAGCGGATGATCGGCGCGGAGTTGGCCTCGGATTCGAGATCCGCTTCGCTGTGAATTTCGCCACCGATTTCCAGTTGGCTGAGGATGTCCTCCATGGCCTTGCCTTCACCGCCATAGCATTCGTTGATTTTGGCTTCGACCAAGTAGTCCGGTGCGACCACGAGCACGATTTCGCGACCGAGCGAGAAACGAAGGTCCTCGACGGTTTGCGGGTTGAGTGGATTGACCAAGGCGACATGAAGTCCTGCGTCGTCGAACTGAACGGGCAGTGCGCCGTGGAGGCGCGCGGTGCCGGCGGGCACCAGTGCGAGGATGGCTTCCGGTGGGGTCCAATCGCGCAGATCAATCATCTGGGCGCCCAGCTCGGAGGCGACGACCGGCCAGACATCATCGCGGTTGCCGATGATCTGGAAATCCGTGAGGATTTCGGCGATCTCCTTTCCGCTCTGATTCACCTCGGCGAGGATGTCCTGCGCGAGGCTGGTGTCGATGAGCCCGCGGGCTTGAAAGAGTTCGACAATTTGTTGGTGGTCCATGAGACAGGCGGAGAGTGAGTGCTTTGCGGTGGATCAGTCGGCGTCGGACATGGTGGTGTGGACGACTTCACCGCCGGAGGTGAGACCGGCCAACACCTTGCGGATGCCGTCTTCGCGCAGCGTGCGCATGCCGAGTTCGCGCGCGCGCCTGCGCAACTGGGTGGAGGTAAGACCGGTGTTGATCATTTGGCGCACTTCGTCATCGACGAGGAACAGCTCGAAGATTCCCATCCGGCCCTTGAAGCCGCCGCCGCGGCATTTTTCGCATCCGACCGGGCCATAGATCGAGGCGTCGGCCATGCGCGAGGCGTCGAGCGAAAGCGCGCGCATTTCCTTTTCGGTGAGCTCCGATGGGGCTTTGCAAACGGGGCAAAGCTTGCGGACCAGGCGCTGGGCGAGCACGCCGCGCACGGCCGAGGCGATGAGGAACGGCTTCACGCCGATGTCGGCGAGACGGGCAACGGCCGAGGGGGCGTCGTTGGTGTGGAGGGTGGAGAAAACCAAGTGACCGGTGAGCGAGGCGTTGATCGCGATGTTGGCGGTTTCGGCATCGCGGATTTCCCCGATCATGATGATGTTGGGTGCCTGCCGGAGCATCGCGCGCAGGGCGGCGGCAAAGGTCATGCCGATGTCGGTTTTGACCATCACCTGGTTGATGCCTGAGAGTTCGTATTCGACGGGGTCCTCTACCGTGATGATTTTTTTGTCGGGCCGGTTGATGACATTGAGGCAGGCGTAGAGCGTGGTGGTTTTTCCCGAGCCGGTCGGACCGGTGACGAGCAAGATGCCATCGGGCAGGCCGAGCAGTTGTTCGAAGGTGGTCTGGTCGTCGGAGAAAAAGCCGAGTTCCGGGAGGCCGAGCACCAGTGCCGATTTGTCGAGGATCCGCATGACGATCGACTCGCCATGATTGGAAGGCACGGAGGAAACCCGGAGGTCAACTTGCTTGTCGCCGAGTTTGAGCTGGATGCGCCCGTCCTGGGGAAGGCGTTTTTCGGCGATCGACATGCTGCCGCTCATGACCTTGAGGCGAGCGATCATGGCGGGGAGAAGTTTCTTCGGGTGGGTATCGACATGTACGAGTTTGCCGTCGAGGCGATAGCGCACGCGCACGGATGTCTCGAGAGGCTCGATATGGATGTCGGAAGCGCGGAGGCGGAAGGCTTCCGTGAGCAGCTGGATGACGAGGCGTATGATGGGCGCGTCGCCGCCTTCCGTGCCTGCCTCGGAGTCGCCGGTGGTGATTTGCATCCCGTCCGCCTCGGAGGTCGTCGCGCTTTCTTGCGATTGATAAAATTGTCTGAGGTGATCCCGAATGTCCTGATAGGCGGCGCAGACGAGGTTCAGTTCACGGCCAATCACATGGGGCAGTGAATCGAGCGATTCGAAATCAAGAGGATCGGACACCGCCAAGGTGAGGGTGACGCCATCGTCCTGAACGGGGATGACGCGGTAGCGTTTGGCAGTTTCCTCACTGATCGCTTCGGTGATCCCGGGTTGGAAGTTGATTTCCGAAAGCCGCACGAAAGCGATGGCTGCGTTGGCGGCCAAGGTCTGGGCAATTTGCTCTTGGGTCAGATCGGTAGTGGCGAGTATGTGTTCGATGAGCGATTCGCCGCCGGAAATTTTTTCACGCGCCATGGCAACTTCATCCGCACTCACCAGCCCGGCTTCGTTAAGCAATTCAGCAATATAATCTTCGTTGGAGAACACTGGGGAAAATGTCTGAGGATGGATTTACGGGAAGAATAGCATAACGCTCCAAGTTGTGTCGCGCAACCCTTCAAGAGTGATTGTCCCGAGCCTTGCTTGTCAATAGGCTACATTTGGCCACGCCGGGTTTTTTTGCCTCATCGAAGCGGCGTCCTTTCCGCTTGCCACCATGGAGTTTCCCGCTTCTTTCTGAACCCGTTCCGCCGCGTGACCGGTGCTGTGATGCGATCATGAATGACCCGAACACGCCACCTGCTTCCGGATGCCCGCTGCATGGCCATCATGCCAAGCGTTGGGACCTCGTCGATGCGGCCGAGCTGCTCAAGTCCGCCACTGCGGCTGATGTCTCGCTCGAGCAGGCCGGTCGTGAGGCGTGGCGCAATGCCGTGCGCTGCATCGGCCGCTTGCATTGGAAATCGCTGGAGGTGATCGATGCCCGCCAGCTCGCCATGGCCGACGAAATTTTCGAGGCCGCCTGCGAGCATTTGAAACGCGCGACCGGCGATGGGCGGATCACGCCGATGATGACGGTGATGCCGCCGTGGCGTGGCGCGGAAAATGAGATCCGCATTTGGAACCACCAGCTCGTCCGATACGCCGCGCACGAGTCGGCCGATGGCAGCATTCTCGGTGATCCGATGAACCTCGAGCTCACGCGGGTGGCACTGGCGCTTGGCTGGCGGCCGCCAGCGAGTCCGACGCGATTTGATCTTTTGCCATTGATCATTCAGTGCGGCGGGGCCTTGCGATTTTACGAATTGCCGAAGCACTTGGTGCGCGAGGTGGAGATCCGCCATCCGCGTTACGAGTGGTTCGGCGAGCTGGGTCTCAAATGGTATGCGGTGCCGGCGATTTCCGACATGATCTTTGCGACCGGTGCGGAATTTTACCCCTGCGCGCCATTCAACGGTTGGTACATGGGCACGGAAATTGGCGCACGCGATCTTGGCGATGTGGGGCGTTACAACCAGTTGCCGGTCATTGCCGAAAAGCTTGGCCTCGATACCCGCCAGACGCGCAACTTGTGGCGCGACCATGCGCTCGTTGAGCTCAACGAGGCAGTGCTGTGGTCCTTCCAGCAGGAAGGCGTGCGGCTCGTCGATCACCATCAAGCATCGCGCGAGTTCATCGAGTTTTGCGAAAGCGAGCAGCGCGCAGGCCGTGAGGCGCAGGCCGAATGGCCGTGGATCGTGCCGCCGATTTCCGCCTCGGCGACGCCGGTCTTCCATCGCGGCTACCCCTTGCAGCCGGAGTTTCCCAATTACCTTTTGCAAGCCAGCCCGTGGCAAACCGCACGCGGCCGCGAGCTGCTGCAAAAGCATCGGCGGTGACGCGTGATTGACAGCGCAGGCGTGAGGCGTTCCATTTCGTTTTCGTTGAAAGACCACACGGAAACATTGATCGATCTCGCGCTCGCTGAAGACCTCGGTGATGGCGATGTCACTTCGCAGTATTTCATCCCGGCCGATCGCCGCGCGCAGGCCTTCATCACGGCGCGCAGCGAAGGCGTGGTCTCCGGCATCGAGCTCGCCGCGCGCGTTTTTGAAAAGGTCGACCCCACGCTGTCGGTGGAAATCCTGATCGAAGATGGCAGCCGCGTGAGTGAAGGAGCCTTGCTGTTGCGCGTCGAAGGATCGGCGCGCTCGATCCTTGGTGGTGAACGCACGGCACTCAATTTTGCGCAAAGACTCAGCGGCGTGGCCACGCTCACCGCGCGATATGTCGATGCCATCAAGGGCACGGGCGCGCGCATCCTCGACACGCGCAAAACAACACCGGGCTATCGCATGCTCGAAAAAAAAGCGGTGCTCGACGGCGGCGGTCACAACCACCGCATGAACCTGCACGACCGCGCGATGGTGAAGGACAACCACCTCGTCACCGAAGGTGGCGTCGCGGCAATTCAGGCGGCGATCCGGCAATTGAAAAACGACAAGCCCAGCATCGAAGTCGAACTTGAGGCCGATCGCCTCGATCAGGTGCGTGAGTTTCTCGCGCTCGATGGCGTCGACCACATCCTGCTCGACAACATGAGCCTCGACGAATTGCGCGAAGCGGTCGCGATGCGCGGCGATCGGACCGCGCCGATGTTTGAGGCAAGCGGTGGCGTGACGCTCGAAACGATCCGGGATATTGCCGCGACCGGCGTTGATTTCATTTCCGTTGGCGCGCTCACGCATTCGGCACCGGCGCTCGACATCGGCCTGGACTTCACGCCATTGGAAATTTCCTGACCCATGGCCGACGACCTCACAGGTGCCGCGGCGGAGTTTCCCGATCCCTTCCATCTGAGGGTGCTTGAGTCGGCCGGATCGACCAACGACGAGTTGCGCGCGCTTGCCGAAGCCTCGGCACCGGAAGGACTGGTGTTGCTCGCGCTCGAACAAAGCGCTGGTCGTGGCCGCCGTGGCGCGAAGTGGTTTGCGCCACCCGGCGAGTCGCTCACTTTTTCCATCCTGCTTCGCCCCGTAGCCCCCAAGGCGTTATGGCCGCGCCTCGCTCTTGCGGCCGGCCTCGCGGTCGCCGAAGCGGTCGAGTCCTTCGGCCCGGCCGCCGGCATCAAGTGGCCCAACGATGTCTGGATCGGCACCCGCAAGGTCGCCGGCATCCTCGTCGAGGCAGGCGCGGACTTCGCCATCGTCGGCATCGGCCTGAATGTGAACACGACGCGCTTTCCAGATGAAGTCGCGCAAATCGCCAGCTCGCTCGAATTGGAAACCGGCATCACCCACTCACGCGGCGATGTGCTTGGCGCGATCATCCGCCGCTTCGCGATCCGCCAGCGGCAGATCGATGCGGAGTTCGCCGCGCTCATGGATCAGGTCCGCCAGCGCTGCGTGCTCACTGGCAAAACCGTGCAGCTCGCCACGCCAAGCGGCCCACGCAGCGGAGTGGTCGATGGCCTCTCGGCCGCCGGCGAGCTGATCCTTCTCGGCCAAAACGGACGCGAACACCTCATCCAAGCCGATGAGATCCGCATCCTCTCGCAATCTGGACAAAATCACATTTCGCTATCGCTCAAGGAGGCGCCAATGCCATGATGAAACGAGCCCTCACATTTGGCCTCACCTGCCTTGCATCGGTTTCCTGCGCGACCAAGGAACCGGAGGAAAAACCCAAGGCCGAGCCACCGCGCCTCGTCGGTCGCATCGCTTCGATCCCGCCCGACAAGCGCTTTGTGCTGATCCAAAGTTTCGGCAAATGGACCGCCGAGCCGGGCACCATCCTCACCACCCGCGGGGCCGACCAGCGCAGCGCCAACCTGCTCGTCACCGGCGAGGCCCTCGGCCAATTCGCCGCCGCCGACCTGCAGTCGGGTCAAGTCGAGCTCGGCGACGCGGTTTATTCACAACATATTCCCAAGCCGCCGACCCCTAGCGAACCCGCCACCGAGCCCCCGGCAGCGGAAACCCCGGCCGCCGAGGATGTAAAAAATCCTCAAAAAACCTCGGGTTAGCGGTATTTTTTGAAAAATATTTCGGTTTTGCGGAATTATTTTCTTTCAAGACCTCTCGGAAAGGCGTAATTTTCAAAAGTCCCACGACGCGTGGGGTCCCCGCCGCACTCCTTGTCCCGAAGGAGCAGGCCGATTCCGAAGCGCCCCCGGCCCCGTGCCCGGCGCTTGGTCTCCGCCGCGCAGTGCCATGCGTCACCCCGTCCCCAACCATGAACCCAACAACCAGCCAACATGAAATCTACGAACGCCACGGGCGCTTCGGTCAAAGCCGATGCCGACCGTCTCGCTGACTTTGTCCTATTCACGCAGCGTAGCTGCATTTTGAACCTGTCGACCGAGCTGAACAAAGGAAACATCTCGTTTTCCCAGTTCTTCCTCCTGACCTATCTCTCGAGCGAGGAGTATCTGACGATGTCGGACATCGCCAAGAAAATGGGTCACTCGACGGCAGCCGCGACCGGTCTTGTCGACCGTCTCGAAAAGC
The DNA here is from genome assembly GCA_018969605.1 of Verrucomicrobiota bacterium. GTDB lineage: Bacteria > Verrucomicrobiota > Verrucomicrobiia > Verrucomicrobiales > Akkermansiaceae > Luteolibacter. The sequence continues at coordinate 12,793 of JAGWXY010000024.1, forward strand.
TCGCTTATGTCGAGCGCACGCACGCGGCCGAAGATCGCCGCAAGATCATGGTGCGCATCACCCGCAAGGGCACCGAGCTTGTCTCGAAAATGCGTTCGGAAATTGCGAGCGACCTCGCCAACATCCTTGCCGATCTTGATGAGGATCAGGCCGAAGCGGTCGAGCACACCAAGCGCGCGATCCACGGCCGCACGATGCACTGAGCCAACGCACGAATCCCGCTTCGCCCGGCGCACAATGTCGCTTGGCGAAGCACCACCACCTCCCTTACCCTGTTGCGGTGACGGAGGTGTTTTCGTTTCTTGATCCGATTCATGCGATCCCCGGCATTCGCGCCGACTGGGTCGAGCGTGTTCCCGGGCTCGAGCTTGCTTGCGATCGCGACGAGGCGATGCGGCATTTGCGCTCGTTTCATCAAGCGCGAGTGAATGAATTCGCGGGCAGTAATGCCGCTTGGTGGCGTGCTGAACAAGTCCACGGCCATGCCGTCGCTGTGGTGCCGGGGGTCGCACAAATCATCGCGCCCGATGGCTTGAGCGCAGTGCCCGGAGTCGATGGCTTGCTCACGAATCAAGCTGGTGTGGTGCTTGCGATCTATGTCGCCGATTGCGGCGCGATCTGGCTCGCCGACCGCCGCACGGGTGCCATCGGCTTGCTGCATTCGGGCAAAAAAGGCACCGAGCAAAACATCCTCGGCGTCGCGCTCGAACGCATGTCGCAGAGCTTTGGCACGCGCGCGGAAGATGTCACCGCGGTGCTCAGTCCCTGCATTCGCCCGCCCGATTATGAAATCGATTTTGCCGCGCAAATTGCCGCGCAAGCGAACGAGCTTGGCCTTGGAAATTTCATCGACTGCGGGCTCAACACCGCGGCAGATTTGCGCCGCTATTACAGCTATCGCAAAGAGCTCGGAAAAACCGGGCGCATGATGGCACTCATCGTCAGGGACCCATCGCCATGAGCTCAACCCATCGCATTCAAGCACCGGCCAAACTCAATCTTTCGCTGCGCGTGCTCGGCCGCCGCGATGATGGCTTTCACGACATCGAGAGCCTGATGGTGCGCTTGCCCAAGCTTGCCGACGAACTCGAATTTTCCGAAGCCGCGAAATTTTCATTTTCCTGCGACGACCCGACCGTGCCCGGCGACGAAGGGAATTTGGTGGTCAAGGCACTGCGCGCTTACGAAGCCGCAGCACAAACCGAATGCCGCATCGCGATTCATTTGAAAAAATCCATCCCGCACGGTGCCGGCCTCGGTGGTGGCAGCAGCGATGCGGCGGCGACCTTGCTTGCGCTCGATCAATTGCACGATGGCAAGCTCGGCACCAACCGACTCATCGAACTCGCCGCCGGCATCGGTTCGGATGTGCCATTTTTTCTTGGCGATGCGGCCGTGCGAGTCAGTGGTCGCGGCGAACGCCTTGAGTCGGTCGAGCCGCCACCCGCCATGCCGGTCCTTTTGCTCAAGCCATCCTTCGGCGTCCCCACGCCCGAGGCCTATCGCCATTGGCTCGATTCGTATGAAATTCCCGGCGTCCGCTACGCGCCGCAAATCATCGATGGTCTGGAATTGGTCAACGACCTCGAGCGACCGGTCTTTGCCAAGCACCGCTTTCTTGCGGAGCTCAAGCAATGGTTGCTGCGCCGCGAAGAGGTCCGCGCCGCGCTGCTTTGTGGGTCGGGCTCGACGATGTTTGCCGTGCTCCACACCGGAGCCGATGCCACGCAGCTCGCCCGCTGCGCGCGGCATGAGCTAGACCCCGCACTATGGCACTGGGCGGGCATGAGCGCAGGCAGCTGAAGCAAAATTCCACCCGCACACCGCTCAGGCCCGGGGTTTTGCTTTTCATTCCGCCGCCCCTTGGCCATGGTCCGTGGCCCTCAAACCACGATGTCAGACGACCGCAAGCCTTACCCTTTCCGCGACTTTGAACCCAAATGGCAGGCCCGTTGGGATTCGGAAAAAACTTTCCGCACCGCCGGCCCCGGCGACGAGGGATTTGATCCGTCCAAGCCGAAATACTATGTGCTCGACATGTTTCCCTACCCGAGCGGCGCGGGACTCCATGTCGGCCACCCAGAGGGCTACACCGCCACCGACATCATCGGCCGCTACAAGCGGATGAACGGCTTCAATGTGTTGCACCCGATGGGCTACGACTCGTTTGGCCTGCCTGCCGAGCAGTACGCGATCAAGACCGGCCAGCACCCGGCCGTGACCACCGCCGCGAACATCGAGAACTTCCGCCGTCAGCTCAAGTCGCTTGGCTTCGCCTACGACTGGGATCGCGAAATCGCCACCACCGACCCGGACTATGTGCGCTGGACGCAATGGATTTTCCTTCTACTATATTCATCGTACTTTGATGCCGAAAGCAACCGCGCACGGCCAGTGGCGGAGCTCGAAGCCAAAGGTTGGACCCGCGAGCAGATCGATGCCGAGCGCCTCGCCTATGTCGCCGATACGCCGGTGTGGTGGTCGCCCGATCTCGGCACGGTGCTCGCCAACGAGGAGATCGAGGAATGGAAATCCAAAGGCCACACCGTCGAGCGTCGCCCGCTGCGCCAATGGATGCTGCGCATCACGAAATACGCCCAGCGCCTGATCGATGAGCTCGATGGTCTTGATTGGCCGGAAGGCATCAAGCTGCTTCAGAAAAACTGGATCGGCCGCAGTGAAGGAGCGACAGTGGAGTTTCAAGTTTCAAGTGTTCAGAGTTCAGCAAAAAGCGATGACTCTACTGCTAAAAACTCCCATAAAGTGGAAGTCTTCACCACCCGCCCCGACACGCTCTTCGGCGCGAGCTACATGGTGCTCGCGCCCGAACACCCGCTCGTTGCGGAAATCACCACTCCCGCGCAACAGGCGGCCGTCGAGGCTTATCGGAAAACCTGCGCGTCGAAGTCCGACCTCGAACGCGGCGACCTCAACAAGGACAAGTCGGGCGTGTTCACCGGCGCCCACGCCATCAACCCGGTGAATGGCGCCGAAATCCCCGTGTGGATCGCCGACTATGTGATGATGGGCTACGGCACCGGCGCGATCATGGCTGTGCCCGCCCACGATGAACGCGATTTCGAATTTGCGCAAAAATTTGGCCTGCCGGTGATTCAGGTGGTCTCAAGGGAGCGCGGGCGTCCCGCCCGCTTCTTCTCAAGCGATGAAGAAACGAATGTCACAAGTCACAAGCTGCCGCACTGGCAACAAAACGAAAGCGCGTGTTTTGTGACCTGGCGACTCGACGATAGCTTGCCAAAGGAACTTGTCGAAAAATGGGAATCGGAGCGCTTGGCATGGTTGAATACCAACCCCAAACCTTGGAATGAAGAAATTGAGCGAGACTATCATCAGCGATTTTCCGATCGTCTGGATGAGTGGCTCGATGCCGGTTCCGGAAGCTGCATTCTTCGGGCAAAATCTTTGCGTGGGATAGTCTCAGAAGCATTGCATCACTTTAATGGTGAGCGCTACAGGCTTCATGCTTTCGTGGTCATGCCCAATCATGTGCATGTCCTTTTTGCTCCACTCTGCAAGAATGAGCTGTCGGAAATTTTGCACTCTTGGAAAAGCTTCACCTCCAAAAAAATCGGAGAGCAGCTCAAAAAGGAGGGGCGCATCTGGCAGCCTGAGTACTTTGATCGTTTGATCCGCAGCGAACGACATTTCGACAAAGTGCGCGAATACATTGCAAAAAATCCATTTAAGGCAAAATTGGGCAATGATGAATTCACTCTATGGCTGGATGATTCTAATGAAGATGCGGGCGAGACGCCCGCGCTCCCGTACTGCGACCCCGGCATCGCCATCAATTCCGGCTTCCTCGATGGACTCGCGACTGCCGATGCCAAGGCGAAGATGATCGATTGGCTCGAAACAAACGGCAAAGGCAAGCGCCGCATCCAATACAAACTTCGTGACTGGCTTTTTTCGCGTCAGCGCTACTGGGGCGAGCCGTTTCCGATCGTGTGGAAGGACGGGCATCATTACGCCATTGCCGATTCCGAGCTGCCGCTGCTTGCGCCGCCGCTCGATGATTACAAGCCCAGCGGCACTCCCGATCCCTTGCTCAACAAGGCGACCGAATGGGTCCAGCTGCCCGATGGCTCGATCCGCGAGACCAACACGATGCCGCAATGGGCCGGCTCGTGCTGGTATTACCTTCGCTACTGCGATCCTAGTAATAAGGACCGCTTCATTTCCAAAGAAGCCGAGCAATATTGGTCGGGCAAAGGCGCTTCGACCGGCATGGTCGACCTCTATGTCGGCGGCACCGAGCACGCGGTCTTGCACCTGCTTTACGCGCGCTTCTGGCACAAAGTGCTCTTCGACCTCGGCCATGTCGGGACGCCCGAGCCATTCCAAAAACTCGTCAACCAAGGCCTCATCCTCGGCGAGGACGGGCAAAAAATGTCGAAGTCGCGCGGCAATGTCGTGAACCCCGATGATGTCGTGCGCGAGTACGGTGCCGATGCCTTGCGGCTTTACGAAATGTTCATGGGGCCGCTCGAGCAGGTGAAGCCATGGCAGATGAAGGGCGTCGAAGGGGTCTCAAGATTCCTTGCACGCGTCTGGCGTATCGCCTTCGAGGAAGCAAGCGATGGCAGCCATCAGGTCTCCGCCAAGATCAAGGACACCCAATGCACGGACAAGGAGCTCCTGCGCGTGGTACACGAGACGATCAAAAAAACCGGCGAGGACATCGAGAAGCTCAGCTTCAACACTGCGATTTCGCAGATGATGATTTGCACCAATGCCTTCACCCAGGCGGAGGTGGTGCCGCTCAAGGAGTTCATTCAGTTCCTCACGGTTTTGAATCCCTTTGCCCCACACCTCACGGAGGAAATCCACGAGCGCGTGGCGGCGATCACCGGTCGCCGTTCTTCTCTTCTCTCCGAGACCGCATGGCCGACATACGATCCTGCCGCGTTGGTGCGCAATGAGATCGAGATTGTCGTGCAGGTGAATGGCAAACTTCGCGAGCGTCTCACGGTAGCCAAGGATGCCGACGAGGAAATGGTCAAGTCGCTCGCGCTGCAGAGCCCGAAGGTGCTCGAACACACGGATGGCAAAACCATTCGCAAGATCATCTTTGTGCCCGGCAAGTTGCTCAACATCGTCGCGGCCTGAGCGCACACGCGATCGCGTGACGCGAGGCCGCTTGTGCGGCAGTGGCGGTGAATTAGATTGATGGTTGGAGATCCCTCCATTTCATCATGAAAATTCACACCATCACGGAGAAGGAGTTCGGCGCAGGCCCGGACGATGCGGCAAGCTGCGAGAAACAAACCGGCGGCTTGTTTCCGCAGGGCAAGTTGTTCGCGCTGAATTTCCCCGTGCTGACGCTTGCCGACATGTCGACGACGATGAAGGCGCTCAATGCGGGGCTCTCGATGGAAGGTGTCACCATGTACCTGTTCTGGTTGGCCACGGTCGCCATGGGTGCCGGTGCTTTGTTCTTTTGGCTGCAGCGCAAGACCGTGCCGAGGCAGTACCAGACGACACTGACGGTTGCCGGCATCATTTGCGCGGTGGCGGCTTTTCATTACTGGCGGATGAGCAGCATCTATCTCGAAGGCGTGGCTTCGCTGTTTGATGCCAATGGAAATCGCATCGCGGGTGCCACGATCAGGCAATTTCCGACTGCCTATCGCTACATCGACTGGCTCATCACTGTGCCTTTGTTGCTGATGGAATTTCCGCTCTTGCTGAACCTCGGCAAAAAAAGTGCCAGGTTGTTCCGAGGGCTGGTTTTCTGGGCTTTGGTCATGCTCGTCACCGCATGGGTCGCGGAGGAAAGCAAAGTCGGCAGCGGTCAGTGGTGGCTTTGGTATGCGGTGAGCTGCGTCGCATGGCTCTACATTGTGTACATGCTTTACAGCAAAGTTTCCGAAGCGATGACCAGCGCGCCGGCGAGCATCCAGCAAAGCCTGGAAACGATGCGGCTTTATGTCCTGCTCGGTTGGGTGATCTATCCGGTGGGTTTCTTGATGGCTCTCGGCGGGGCTGATGGCGAAAGCTGGCGCGAGGTTTGCTACAACATAGCGGATGTGATCAACAAGGTGTTCTTCGGCCTCGCATGCTATCAAGGCGTGAAAGCCTTGAGCGAGCCGGACCATTGAATTCGGCACAAGCGCTGTGGTCTGGTCCGCAGGCCCTGCCTTGGGCGATGCTGATGATCGGATGTGCGATCGGCATCATCGCACCCGAGATCACAAAGCGCTTCGCCGCGTGGCCATTCGTGTTGGCTTTGCTGATTTTTGGCATGCCTCACGGCGCGGCCGATTGGATGGTGCAGGCACGGCTCACAGGTGAAAAAGTTTTCGCGCGGCAGCTTGTGGGTTTTGCGAACTACCTTGGGTTGATGCTTGCCTGCACTTTGTTTCTCGTTTGGCAGCCGGGCGTCTTTGCTTTGTTTTTCCTTGGGCTTACCATCTTCCACTTCGGCATGGCCGATGCGACGGCGCTGCGAATCGATGCGGATGGTTCTTTTGCGCGTTGGTCATTCGTACTGGGTCGTGGCTTGTTGCTATTGGCCACGGTGTTTGCGATGAGCCCAGAAGCGGCATGGGCACCATTTGCGCTAATCGCTGAGGCATTTGCATGGAAGCAAACCATGTGGATGCCAGACTTGATGCATTTGCAAAAATTATCATGGCTCGGCCTCATCGCAGGCGCGGGATTTGCGATCGCCGGTGCGATCGCGAGATGGCGATGCGGCAGGGCGCGCAAGGCTTGTTTTGATCTGATCGAGCATGCCTTGGTGGCCATGCTTGCGGTCTTTGCGGATCCCTTATTTGCAGTGGGCATGTTTTTCCTTGGCGTCCATGCTTACCGTCACACGCGGCGATTGGCATGCACTCGTATGGTGATCGAGCCACCGCCTGCGCCCGCAAGTTTTGTTTGCCGATTGGCTCGCGTGCACGGGATGAGCCTGCCGCTCATGGTGCCTACCGTCCTTTGCCTCATCCCGATTTGTTTGCTGCTAGGCCCATTCAATGCTCACACGCTGGCTGTGGCTGGCATCGTTTTTTACATGATCACCACGCTGCCGCATCATCTGCTGGGCCTGCGGCTTCCCAGGCCGGACCTCGCCCCGATCATTTGATCGGCCGCGTCATGGCGGGTCGGAAAACGGGTTGCGGAGGTTTGGCGGAAGGAGTAAAGTGAAAGTTGGATAAACCCCAAACCGTCATGAACGATCGTACCGCAAACCATCTCGATGCCCAAATCGCCCATGCCGGCGAACAACTTGAAAAACTCAGCACCGAACTCCACGACATTGGCGAGCCGGCGTCACGCGCACTCGACCGTCGGCTCAAGGCGCTGAAGGTCGAATACAAGGCATTGCAGCGAAACTATAGCGAGTTCCAACATCGCGATCACGACGGCGCGCTTGCGCTGCAGAAAATCCACATCCTGCTCGACCACATCGAACGCGAAGAATCATCACTTGGCCATGAGGCGAATTTTCTCCATCAGTCGAATCCCTCGACCATGACCCTCGCCGTTCGTGCGGGCTCCCACCTCGTCGACCTCTACCGCCAAGGCAAGCAGCACTTGATCGGCAATCACCACCCGCTCGGTGCATCCGCCTTCGTCAATCAAAGCGCGGATGAGATCAAAGCGATGGACAAGCACTCGCGCTGATCCGAATCATTCGTCAGCACCCTTGGCTGCGGCTTTTTTGGTCGCAGCTTTCTTTGCCGGACGCGGCGGGAAATCGAAACCGATTTTTCCATCCTTCGCATCGAAGGTAAGGAATGCGTCGAACTTGCGTCTCGTTTTGTTCGAAACAAAGCCCTTGATGAGGTCGGTCTTGCCGGCACTCACCAGCTTGATTGCTTGTTCGCTCGTAATTTCGTGCTGGAGGATCGACTTGCCGATGCGGATGCCGTTGGGCTCTTTTTTCGTGACGATTTCCGGCAGGTGGTAGGCCTTTTCGGTTTGGTAAAGTTTCACGCGGCGCCCATTGGCCAGCTCGACTTCGCCGATGACCTGCTCTTCGGTGAGCTCCACGGCGGCGTCCTTGTCGTCGTTGTCGAAGACGAAGTTGATCTTGAACTTCGCATCGAGCTCGAGTCCGGCATCGAAGGGTTTGTTGAACTTCGATTTGAATCCGGTGAGTGGACCGACAAATTTTTTGGTGAAAAGTTCGGCCGCTTCGGCCTCGGTGAGCAGGCGGCCGGCGATGTGTTTCTTCGCCTTGAATTTGCACTCGGGCTGACGGCACTCGTAGGTGGCATCGGTTTGACGCAGGCCCTTCGCGCCGCAGACCGGGCAATCGACATTGAGGTCAGGAAACGATTGGTTCTTGGCATCCTCGGCGCGTTGCTTTGCCTTGCCGACGATCTCTTCGGTGTAGGCATTGATCTCGCGCATGAACTCATCGCGCTTGAGCTCGCCTTGCTCCATGAGGTGCAATTTGTGCTCCCAATCGCCGGTGAGTTTGGGCGAATAAAGCCCTTCGATCTTCATGTCGCGCACCAACTCGATGAGCCGCATGCCGCTGTTGCTGACATGCAAATCGCGTCCTTCGCGGGCGATGTACTTTTGTGAAATGAGTCCCTCGATGATGGCCGCGCGAGTGGCGGGCGTGCCGAGGCCGCGTTCGGACATTGCTTCGCGCAGCGCTTCGTCGTCGATGAGCTTGCCCGCGCCTTCCATCGCCGAGAGCAGGGTCGATTCGGTGAAGCGCGCGGGTGGTTTGGTTTCCTCGTGCAGAACCTCGATCGCTTCGACCTTGGCCGTTTCACCGGCGCTCACGGCGGTGAGCTCATCCTTGCCCGATGCCACGCCGGCGCGTTTGCCATAGACTTCGAGCCAGCCGGGCTTCACCAGCACGCGACCTTCGGTCTTGAAGGTGTCCTTCACATCGCCATGCGAAATCCGCGTGAGGCGTGTGGTTTGCTCAAACTCGGCGGAGGGGTAAAACACCGCGATGAATCGCTTCACGATCATGTCGTAAACCTTCTGCTCGGTGTCGCTGAGCTTGGAAAAATTTCCGGTCGGGATGATGGCAAAGTGGTCGGAAACTTTTTTGTCGTCGAACACGCGCTTGAGCTTGGCGAGCTTCGGTCCGTTTTCATTGCCACCATTGAGCACTGCTTTGGCATAACGCGCGGAGTCGAGATCGCTGCCAGCAATTTGCCCAAGCGTCTCGCGCACATTGGGAAGGTAGTCTTCGGGCAGATAGCGTGAATCGGTACGCGGGTAAGTGATGACCTTGTGCTTCTCGTAGAGGGCCTGCGCGATGCTCAGCGTGCCTTTGGCAGAGAAGCCCGCTTCGCGTTGCAGGGTGGTGAGGTCGTAGAGTTGCGGTGCGATCTGCGACTGCGCTTTTTTCTCTTCGCTCACGCTGCCGGTCTTGCCTTCACAGCGCGACTTGATCGCCTCGGCAAGTGCCTGATCCCAAATCCGCTCGGGTTTCCCGTGCGGGTTGGCTTCGGATTTTTTCCACTTCTCGTCGATCCATTTGCCAAGGTAGTCGCCGGCCTTCACGCCGAAGGTCGCGTGGACTTCGAAGTAGGGGCTCGACTTGAATGCTTGGATCTCGGCCTCGCGGGCGGCGAGGATCGCAAGCGTCGGAGTTTGCACGCGGCCGGCGGCGGTGATGTTGAATCCGCCATGGCGCGAGTTGAAACAGGTCAGCGCGCGGGTGGCGTTGAGGCCGACGAGCCAGTCGGATTCCGAGCGGCATTTTGCGGCATCGGCGAGGGACTCCATTTGCTTTCCATCGCGCAGCTTGTCCCATGCTTCGGCGATCGCATTCTGAGTCATCGACTGCATCCACAAACGCTTCACGGGTTTTTGTATGCCACCGTATTCGACGATGTAGCGGAAGATCAGCTCGCCTTCGCGGCCGGCGTCGCAGGCGTTGACCAAGAGGTCGATGTCCTTGCGCTTGGCGAGCTTGAGCACCTGCTTGAGTCGCGCCTCGGTGTCGGGCTTGGCTTCGAGCTCGAAATTTTTCGGGATCGCCGGCAGCACGCCAAAATTCCACGGCAGGTTTTTGCCATTTGGTCCGGTGGGCATCTTGAGCTCGACCAGGTGACCGACGGCGGAGGTGATGACCGCCTTGTCATTTTCGAAGTAGGCATCACGGGCGGCGCCATGCTTTTCAAATTTGCCGAGCGGCTTGGCCAGCGCGCGGCTGAGGTCGGTCATGACGCTGGGTTTTTCGGCGATGATGAGTATTTTTCCCATGGCGATTGCAAGCGGTGTTGCGAATGTGGCTTGAGGGACTAGTGCCAACCCTGCCGGTTTTGCAAGCGGTTTGGTGAAATATGCCCCACTTGTCGGTCAAAAAATTTTTCCAAGGCGCGCCCGCGCGTGCGCACGCGAGGCTCAGCCCAGCCCGAGGACCCGCCGCCTCACCGCTTCGAGCGCCGCTTGACTGACGGCGAGCTTGAAATCACGGCGGTTGCGCGGGTGGAAGACTTTGAACGCGATCGCATCGTGATTTGACGATGCGAGACCGATCCATGCCGTGCCCACGGGTTTTTCCGGCGTGCCGCCATCGGGTCCGGCGATGCCAGTGACCGCGACGGCAATGTCGGCGCCGGATGCTTGCAGTGCGCCCACGGCCATTTGCTTGGCGACCACCTCGCTCACCGCGCCGTGGGTCGCAAGGTCGTCTGATGAAACATTCAGCAAGGAGGACTTCGCGCCATTCGCGTAGGTCACAAAGCCATGACCAAACACCGCGCTCGAGCCAGGCACATTGGTGATGCGATTCGCGATCAGGCCGCCGGTGCAACTCTCGGCCGTCGCCAGCGTCATTCCGCGTTCTTTCAACACGCGCACCACGGTGGCCTCGAGCGATGAGCCATCGTCGCTGATCAGAAATGTGCCAAACTTTTCCAAGGCGATGGCGCTTCCGCTTGCGAGCGCTTCGGGCGGGCCGATCAAGCGCAGGTCGACTTCGCCAATATGCGCGCAGTAACCAAACTCGAGATCGGGGATGGTCGCCAGTTGCGCGTCGATGCCTTGGTGGAAATCGCTTTCACCGATGCCGGTAAATTTCAACTCACGGCTGCCATGCGCTTGATCGATCGCCGCCATCGCTTTGAGTCGCGGCGCGACCTCGTTGTGAAACATTGGGTAAAGTTCGCGCGGCGGACCGGGTAGCAGAAAGATTGCGCAATTTGCCTGATCGTTGAGGCGCGGCGGCACATAGACTCCCGGTGCGGTGCCATTCGGGTTGGGCAGCACATCGGCGCCGACTGGCACCAAGGCTTGCTTGAGGTTGGCCTGCGCCATCGGCTTGTTGCGATGGGCGAAAAACGCCTCAAGCGAGCGCAGTGCGGCCTCGTCGGTGATGAGCTCAAGCCCAAGTACCTCGGCAGTGATCTCGCGCGTGAGGTCGTCGCTGGTCGGCCCGAGGCCACCGGTCACGATGATCGCGTCGCTGCGCCCGATCGCTTCCTCGATCGACTCGCGGATCGCCGCTCCATCGGGTACGGTCGTCTGCCGTGCGATGCGCAGGCCGAGTTTGAAAAGCTCGCGGCCAAACCATGCGCCGTGGGTGTTGATGGTGTTTCCAAGCAACAGCTCGGTGCCGGTGTTGATGACCTCGATGTGCATGGGGTTGCTGTTGTGGATCCGGTGAAATTACTCGGCCTTTTTTTGCTCGCCCGCTTCTGGGGCTTTCTTGGCCGCCTCTTCCTTGCCCTGCTCGAGACGCTTGCGGAATTGATCAATCATGGGTGCCATCGGGCTTTTCGGAGCAAAAGCCTTGGCTTGGTCTACAGCCTTGAGGGCTTCGTCAAACTTTGCCGATGTGGCAAGAATCGCAGCGCGAGTCATCATGATCTGCAGGGTTGCTTCTTCATCAAATCCGCCTTCCTTGAGGGTTTTTTCGACCAAGGCGAGCGCGCCTTCGTGATCGCGTTTGGCACCGAACTCTTGCAGGGATTTTTGGAACTCTTCGAGGCGCTTGCCGGTTTCGGCCTTTTTCGCAAAGCCGGTCTCGTCTTTGGGGTCTGCGGCGCGGATCTGTTCGGCGATGTCGCCGTAGAAATTGGCGACAACTTTTTCGTCGAGTTTCATCGCATCGAGCGCGGCGATCAAAACTTTGGCTTTTTCGACGCCGCTTGCCTTGGCGGCCTTGGCGAATGCCTCGTCGCGTTGGGTCTTGTTTTTGCGAAGCTCGTTGAGGTGGCTCACATATTTTTCCGGTCCGCCTTCTTCATAACCGGTGGAGGCATAGGGTTTGCCTTCAGCATCGCAGAGCAGGATCGTTGGGTAGCTTTCCACGGCGTACTTTTCTCCAAGCTCGGTGTTTCGCTTGCGCGCATCTTCGGGCAACTTGCCTTTATCGCGCGGGAAGTCGATTTCCACGAGCACGAAGCTGTCTTTCACGCCCGCCTTGAATGCGTCGTGCTTGAAGACCTCGTCATTGAGCTTGATGCACCAGCCGCACCAGTCAGAGCCGGTGAAGTCGATGAGTAGGTCTTTTTTCGATTCGCTCGCGGATTTCTTCGCGGCATCGATGTCGGTGAGCCAGCCTTCGCCGCCGGCGAACACATGACCCGAAGTGTGAAGCGCCAGCATCGCGACGCAGAGTTTGATGAATGTTTTCATGGTTTCCCGCGCACACTGAGCGCCACCCTCACGGGCGTCGAGAAGCAAATCACGGAATGTATCCCAGCCACGGGCCAAGCCATTTCTCCGCCTCGGCAAGGGTCATGCCCTTGCGCTTCGCATAGTCCTCGACCTGATCCTTTTGCAGCTCGGAGATCGCGAAGTAGTGGCTCTCGGGATGTGAGAAATAAAGCCCGCAGACCGCAGCGCCCGGGTGCATCGCGCAGCTCTCGGTGAGTGACACGCCTGTGGCATCGGTTGCGCCGAGCAGGTCGAACAGCAGCGGCTTTTCCGTGTGGTCCGGCTGCGCCGGATAACCGGGCGCGGGGCGGATGCCCTGATAGTTTTCATGAATGAGCTGATCATTCGTCAGCTCACCTTCGGCCTCATAGCCCCAATCGATGCGCGCCCTGTGATGCAGGCATTCGGCAAACGCCTCGGCAAAGCGGTCGGCAATCGCCTTGACCATGATCGAGCCGTAAGGGTCGTTGTCTTTCTCGAGCTCCGCTGCGAATTCATCGGCACCATGGATGCCCACGACAAATCCACCGATGTGGTCCGTGGCGGCGATCACTGGTCGCCGCTCTTCGTTGCCTGATTCGCCCTCACCGACAAATTCCCATCGACCCAAACCTGCCGCACGCGGATTTCTCAAAATGTAAGCACGCTGGTTCCAGTAATCATCTGCATCCCTAATCAGGTGATCGTAAGATTCCTTCTGCCAAATGGTTCCAGCGCTCCCTGTCAGTTGATTGATTGCTTTGGCTGAGGCGGACTTGATGCCCTGTAGGATCGACGAGAGGGAATGATCCCCTATCGGCTGGATGATGATGTGCACATGGTTTGCCATCACGCACCAGGCTCCGAGATGGTAACGCTCACCATCGAAATGCATCAGCGCATCGCAAACGATCGAGGCGATCTCAGGGCGTTTCATCAAACAGGCTCCATGACCCGCGTCCAAAGCCTCATCCATGCGCTTGTGGTAATGATCGTTGAGCTCGCTTTGCAGTTGAGAGGCTGTGATCGTGTCGCCTGCATCTTCCGCTTGTTGGATGCGCGTGAGAAGCTCGTGCTTCTCGTCTTGGTATTGCTTGAGAACGGTGGCGGGCAGCGAGTCGGCAAGTCGGAAGGTGACGGCATAGGTGGCTCCGTCTTGATGCCAATGAGGGAGATTGCCTGAGTCGCTTTTGTTGATGGTTTGCTCGGGTTTGAGGAAGGTGGGTTGGAATGGGTGCGGCGACCGGTGATCGCCGCCACGGGGGGAAGCGGATTGAGATGAAAGCGGCGACCGATGATCGCCGCTACAGGGCATCACCCAATCCGAGAGTGCGACATTGGGTTTCCCCGAGTCCTTTTTGATCTGTTGGCGCAAGCTGTGAAAGCGTGTGCGCTCGGTTGTGCGTGTTTCATCGGTCCAGACGATGATGTCATCGCCGGCCGAGTTTGCGGGGAAAAATCCGTAGATGCCGCGCGCGGAAAATTTGTTCTCCGCGATGATGCGATCGATCCAGCCGAGCGCGTCCTGATGGAGCTTTGCCGCTTCTGCCGCGCCTTCGGCATTCTTCGTTTTGAGCACCTTGTGCTCGCGATCCCACACGCCGCGCAGCTCCCACGCATGAAAGAATGGCGTCCAGTCGATGTAATCGACGAGGTCTTGCAGTGGCATCTCAAGCCTGCGCGTGCCGATGAATTCCGGCACGGGCGGAGTGTAGTTTTCCCAATCGTATTTCGGCGCCGCGTCGCGGGCTTGCTCGATTGTGAGGGTTTCTTTTTTCGGTCCGCTGATGAAATTTTCGCGCAGCGATTTTTGTTTCGCAAGGTTGTCGCGGACGAATGCGTCGCGTTGATCGGCGGAGAGCAGTGATGTTGTCACGGGCACCGAGCGCGAGGCGTCGAGGACATGCACGATCGGGCCGGAGTAATGCTCGGCAATCTTGATCGCCGTGTGCGCGGCGGAAGTGGTGGCGCCACCAATGAGCAGGGGAATCTTAAACCCGCGCCGCTCCATCTCTTTGGCGACATGCACCATCTCGTCGAGCGATGGAGTGATCAACCCCGAAAGGCCAATGACATCCGCGCCGATCTCGATGGCCTTGTCCAAAATTTTGTCGCAGGGGACCATCACGCCGAGGTCGGTGACCTCGAAGCCGTTGCAAGCAAGCACGACGCCGACGATGTTTTTGCCGATGTCGTGCACATCGCCCTTCACGGTGGCGATGAGGAAACGGCCGGCCGAGCGTCCGCGTTCGGCAAGACGCAGGGCTTCATCGTCGCTGAGCGTCGGATTCTCCGCCTTGATCGCTGCAATGTCGCCTGCGAGGTGCTCGGCCTTTTCCTCCTCCATGTAGGGCGTGAGCCATGCGACCGCTTTTTTCATGACGCGCGCCGACTTGACCACCTGTGGCAGGAACATCTTGCCCGCGCCAAAGAGGTCGCCGACCACGCCCATGCCGTCCATCAGCGGGCCTTCGATGACCTTGAGTGGTCTGCCATATTTTTTGCGGGCCTCTTCGGTGTCCTCGTCGATGAATTTGTCGATGCCTTTCAGCAAGGCATGCTCGAGGCGTTTCTCGACCGGCTCTTCGCGCCACGAAAGATCTTCCTCGACCTTCTTGCCGCCCTGGCCCTTGAAGCGCTCGGCGAGCTCCAGCAAACGCTCGGTCGCATCGGGTCGGCGGTTGAGCAGCACATCCTCGACATGGTCGAGCAGTTCTTTCGGGATCTCGTCGTACACTTCGAGCATGCCGGCATTGACGATGCCCATGTCCATGCCCGCCTTGCCGGCGTGATAGAGAAATGCCGAGTGCATCGCCTCGCGCACGACATTGTTGCCGCGAAATGAAAACGAAATGTTCGAGACGCCGCCCGAGACTTTTGCGCCGGGAAGATTTTCTTTGATCCATCGCGTCGCGTTGATGAAGTCGAGCGCGTAGTTGTTGTGCTCTTCGATGCCGGTGGCGACCGTAAGGATGTTCGGATCGAAAATGATGTCGTCGGCATTGAAGCCGACCTCGTCGACAAGGATGCGATACGCGCGTTCGCAGATGCGGATCTTTTCCTCATAGGTTGCGGCCTGGCCGTTTTCATCGAAGGCCATCACCACCACCGCCGCGCCGTAACGCATGATATGCCGCGCATGGCTTTTGAAAACTTCCTCTCCTTCCTTCAGCGAGATCGAGTTGACGATGCCCTTGCCCTGCAAGCACTTCAGGCCCGCCTCGAGGATCTCCCACTTCGACGAGTCGACCATGATCGGCACCTTCGCCACATCCGGCTCGCCCTGCAGCAATTGCAGGTAGCGTGACATCATTGCCTTGCCATCGATGAGTCCGTCGTCGAAGCAGATGTCGATGACATTCGCGCCATTCTCGACCTGCTGACGCGCGACCTCCACCGCTGCCTCGAGATCACCTGCGCGGACCAGCTTTGCAAACTGCGGCGAGCCCGCGACATTCGTGCGCTCGCCGATCATCAGGAAGCGCTTGTCGGCAGTGTGGTTGTAGGCCTCCGTACCGGAAAGCCGCAGAGCGTGGGGGATGGTGCGCATGGAGATGAAATTGATGTTGAACCGCCAAGACGCCAAGGGCGCCATGTTTGAAGAGAGATTTAGTGGGCTTGAAATTGGTTTGCGATGCGTCGGATGCCGTCCTTGATCAAGGGTACATTGAAATTCATGAGAAAGCCCAACTGTTTGCTGGATAGCTTGAGATAGGTGAGAAGTTGGGCTTGGTGGATTGGCGCGAGTTGTTCGACAGCTTTGAGTTCGATGATGATCAAATCTTCGACGAGCAGGTCGATGCGGTAGCCAACTTCGATTTCCAATCCTTCATATATCACCGGTTGTGCTTTTTGTCTTTCAACGCGATAGCCGCGTTTTGTGAGCTCGTGCGCCAAACAGGCTTCATACGCGCTTTCCAACAGGCCTGGTCCCAAACTGCTATGGACTTTGAATGCGGCATCAACCACCTCTTTCGCAATTCGATCGATTTGATTCGTTGAATTTCCCTCTTTCATGACTCTTGGCGAACTTGGCGTCTTGGCGGTTCAAATGAATCTTAAACAGCCCCGATGCTCGGCACTTCCCTTGGTTTTTTGTTCGCGACGGCTTGAGCGATGGCTGCGATGTGGTCGGGGGTGTTGCCGCAGCAGCCGCCGGCGAGGTTGAGCAGGCCGGCGTTGGCGAAGTCGGCCATGTAATCATGCATGTGCTTGGGCTCGAGGTCGAAGCCGGTGGGCGCGAGCGGGTTGG
>JAGWXY010000109.1 GCA_018969605.1 Verrucomicrobiota bacterium
ATCAGTTCCTTGGTTTCATCTTCAGTCATCACCTTGCGCCTCCTTTCGCACGGATGAATGATACCACTTCCAAGAAACAATCCGACAAGTCCATGCCCATGCCGGGCACACGAACGCCGGCGTCTCCCCCCCGGAGCATTCAACCAAAAAGTTACTCCACTTTGCACAATCGGGCGCTGCGCGGGTTCTTTTGCTGAAAACTTGAATCTTGAAACTTGAAACTCCGCTCTTATCAAAGAACCCATGCACGACGCCCGCATCGACGCACTCGCACGCCAACTCGTCCGCTATTCGACCGCGCTCAAGAAAGGCAACAAGGTCCTCATCGACCTTCACGATGTGCCCGATTCGATCGGCCTTGCCCTGATCCGTGAGACCCGCGCCCGCGGTGCGACGCCGATCTTGCGCGTCCACCACGGCCGTCTGTCGCGCGAAATGCTGATGGGTGCAGACGACACGCAGTACGGCATCATTTCCAAGCACCTGCTGGCGGAAATGAAAGACATGGATGCTTACATCGCGCTGCGCGGCGGGCACAACATCGCGGAGAATTCCGATGTCCCGCCCGACCGCATGCGTTTGGCCATGAAGCACATGCGCCCGGTGCTCGACCACCGCGTGAAGAAAACCAAGTGGTGTGTGCTGCGCTGGCCCTCGGCATCAATGGCGCAACAGGCCGGCATGAGCACCGAGGCCTTCGAGGATTTTTACTTCAAGACCTGCCTGCTCGATTACAAGGCACTGCTGCCATCGATGAACGCGCTCAAGAAGCTCATGGATCGCACCGACAAGGTCGAAATCAAAGGCCCCGGCACCGACTTGCGTTTCTCGATCAAAGGCATCAACTCGATCGTCTGCGGCGGCAACTACAACATCCCCGATGGCGAGGTCTTCACCGCACCGGTGCGCGATTCGGTCGAGGGCTTCATCAGCTACAACGCGCCAACGATCTATCAAGGCATCCCCTTCGACGCGATCCGTCTCGAGTTCTCGAAAGGAAAAATCATCAAGGCCGAGGCCGGCGCAAAAACCAAGGCACTCAACCGCATCCTCGATAGCGACGATGGCGCCCGCTACATCGGCGAGTTTGCGCTCGGCTTCCACCCGATGATCCGCGAACCGATGCGCGACATCCTCTTCGACGAGAAAATCGCCGGCTCCTTCCATTTCACACCCGGCCAAGCCTACGAAGACGCCGACAACGGCAACCGCTCGCAGGTGCACTGGGACATGGTCAACATCCAGCGCAAGGACTATGGCGGCGGCGAAATTTATTTCGACGGCAAGCTGATCCGCAAAAATGGCGTCTTTCTCGCCAAGGCGCTCGCGAAGCTGAACCCGTAAGCCGCGGCTCCTCGCCTCCCGGGCTTTACTTCACCTGCGGTCTTGCCCAAGCTCCGCGGCCTTCACCCGCACCTTTCGCGCACCCCCATGACCGCCGCCGAGATCCGCAATTCATTCCTCGATTTCTTTCGCGAGAAACAACACAGCATCGTGCCCTCGGCATCGCTGCTGCCGCAATCGCCCGGACTTCTTTTCACCAACGCCGGCATGAACCCCTTCGTGCCCTACTTCCTCGGCGTCGAGAAAGCCCCCTACGATCCGCCCCGCGCGGCCGACACACAGAAGTGCATCCGCGCCGGCGGCAAACACAACGACCTCGAGGATGTCGGCTACGATACCTACCACCACACCTTTTTCGAAATGCTCGGAAACTGGTCGTTTGGAAACTATTTCAAAACCGAAGCAATCCAATGGGCATGGGAGCTCGTCGTCGAACGCTGGGGCCTGCCGGCCAACCGCCTCTACGCATCGGTCTACGCACCGAAACCCGGCGACCCAGGCGAGTTCGACCAAGAGGCATGGGATGTCTGGGCCGCGCTCTTCCGCTCGAAGGGAGTTGATCCTACGATACACATCGTAAATGGAAACGTGAAAGACAACTTCTGGATGATGGGCGAGACCGGCCCCTGCGGCCCCTGCTCGGAGCTGCATGTTGACCTCACACCGAACGGCGACTCGCAAGGCAAGCTCGTCAATAACGACTCCGACCTCTGCATCGAGATTTGGAACCTCGTCTTCATTCAATACAACGCCGAGGCCGATGGCACATTTCGCGAACTGCCCGCGAAGCATGTCGACACCGGCATGGGCTTTGAGCGCGCATGCTCGATCATCCAAAACACGAAGAGATTCACCGATTTTTCGAAAAAACCCTCGAACTACGCCACTGATGTCTTCACCCCGATCTTCCGCAAGCTCGAAGAACTCAGCGGCAAGAGCTATGTGAACATTTACCCCGAGCTCGGCGCCGACCGCTCGGCATTCAACGAGGAAATGAAAACCGCGATCGCCTTCCGCGTGATCGCCGACCACCTCCGCACACTCAGTTTCTCGATTGCCGATGGCATCATGCCCGGCAACAACGGCAGAAACTATGTCCTTCGTAGAATCCTGCGCCGCGCGGTGAGATACGGACGCCAACTCGGATTCTCCGGCGACAAGCCATTCTTCGGCGCCCTCGTCGAAACCCTCGTCGCCCAAATGGGCAGCGTCTTCCCAGAACTCAAAACTCGCGAATCCGTCATCCGCCAAACCCTCGAGCAGGAAGAAGCGAGCTTCAACCAAACGCTCGACCGCGGATTGAAACGCTTCGAAGAAGCGATGGGGAGCGCCGCCGTCCCGGCGGCATCCTCCGGCATCTTGCCGGAGGCTTCGGAAAACACCGCCAAAGGCGCACTCTACTCAAAGCATCATGGCTTGCCCCATTTCGAAAGACCTTGGGAAAAATACATGCTCACGGCGGTCACACATGATCGCCAAGTTTTGTCTCCGGATGCCCGCCAGATCATCCTCGATGCGATTCTACACTTCCACGGATCGCGTTACGTTCTCTTCGCTGCAGTCGTCATGCCCGACCATTTCCACATGTTGGTGGAGCCCCAGCCCAAGGAATGGGACAAGGAAGGAAACCCTGTTTTCTGGAGCCTTTCTGAGTTGATGCACTCCATCAAATCCTTCACTTCGAAGGAAATCAACAAGCTCACAGGCGACAGCGGAACGATCTGGGAGCGGGACTACCATGACCGCATGATCCGTTCGGATTCTGATCTTTGGGAGAAATTCGAGTATGTCACCACCAACCCGCAGCGCGCGAACGTAACTCAAGAGAAACCATACCCGTTCGTTTGGGCCAAGGGATGGGAAAGCGAAAATCTGAAAGAATTGCGCGCGGCGGCGGCTTCTCAAAACCATGGGCAGGATGCCCATGGCAGCCGGCGGGACGCCGGCGCTCCCCTCTCCGGAGACATCGCATTCGAACTCTACGACACCTTCGGGTTTCCAATCGACCTCACCGAATTGCTTTGCGCCGAGCGCGGGCTCAAGGTCGACATGCCACGCTTTGAAGCACTGATGGAGCAACAACAGGAACGCTCCCGCGCCGCGAAAAAATCAACCGTCGTGCGCGCACTCGAGATCTCAACCGATGCGGTCACTGAATTTATCGGCTTCGATGCGGATGAATGCGAGGCGAGCGTCCTCGAAGTCCACCCGCAGGACGATTCGCTTTTCATCATCACCGACAAGACCCCCTTCTACGCCGAAATGGGCGGGCAAAGCGGCGACACCGGCACCGTGGCGGCGGTTTCCAACCGCCAAGCCCCTATCCCCGTCAGCGGAGTCCAACAAATCGGCAAGGCCCGCGCGATCATCGTCACCTCATCGAGCGAAATCAAAGTGGGCGACAAGGTCGTCCTCAAGGTCGACGCCTCGCGCCGCCGCCCGATCGAAGCCCATCACACTGCGACTCACCTGCTGCACTGGGCGCTGCACGAAGTCGTCTCGAAGGATGCCGCGCAGCAAGGCTCTTCCGTCGATGAAAACCGCCTGCGCTTCGACTTCAACAGCGCCGCTGTCACGCCCGCGCAACTCGCGGCGATGGAGGAAAAGGTCAACGCCGCCATCAAGGCCAACGATTCGGTTTCTTGGACCGAAGTGAAACATGCCGACATCAAGGGCCGCGCCGACATCATGCAGTTCTTTGGCGACAAATACGGCGATGTCGTCCGCGTCGTGCAGATCGGCGGCAAGGCGCACGAGCTCAACGGTTACTCGCAGGAACTCTGCGGCGGCACACATGTCCGTCACACCGGCGACATCGGCCTTTTCAAAATCAAATCCGAAGGCGCCATCGCGTCCGGCGTTCGCCGCATCGAGGCGGTCTGCGGCGATGCGGC
Source organism: Verrucomicrobiota bacterium (assembly GCA_018969605.1). Lineage (GTDB taxonomy): Bacteria > Verrucomicrobiota > Verrucomicrobiia > Verrucomicrobiales > Akkermansiaceae > Luteolibacter. The sequence continues at coordinate 4,239 of JAGWXY010000109.1, forward strand.
ATGGGCGCACCTAAACGAATCGGTCGAGAAATGGGATCAGGAACTCAAGGCCGCTCGCGCGAAGCTCGCCACCGCCAATGAGAAACTCACCACGCTCGGCGAAGCCGCGGTGACTGTGAACGACTTTCCGCACATCATGGCCGCGATGCTCGCCGAACGCGCCGACATCACGCAGATCAACGCCACCTTCGCCCACGGTCAACGCACGCTCGAGGAAACCCAGCAAGCCGCGATCGAAGCGGAAAAGCGCATCAAAAAAATCCAATCGTCGCAAGCGGCCCGACTCGCCGACGAAGCGCTCGCCGAACTCATCGCCAAAGGCGAGCCGATCATCGTTTCCTTCGAGTCCGATGCCTCCTTGCTTCAGGAACTTCAAAACGGACTCAAGAAAAAGAATTTCTCCAAAGCCGCGTTGCTCGTCGTCGATGATGGCGAAAAGCTTCACCTTGCCACCCACTGCGGCCCCGACGCGATTGCCGCCGGACTCAAAGCCGGCGACCTACTCCGCGACCTCGCCGCCATCGCCGGTGGCAAAGGCGGCGGCAAGCCGGATCAAGCACGCGGTGCCGCACCACATCGCGAGAAGCTGGCAGAAATCAAAGCAAAGGCGGCCGAGCTTTTACAGGCCTGATCACCAAATCACTCGCCCGGAAAAGTAAATTCACCACCCGGCAGTGGTGCTTCCTGTTCGCGATAAAACACGCGATCCATTCGGTCGAGGTAATCGGAGATCGGGTCATTGCGGCGATGCGGGCGATCCTTCAAACGATCTTTCAATTGAAGGTAATCATCAAAGGCACCACTCGTCTGCCTCGCGCGGGTGATCTCAAACCAATCGAGATAATCGCGCCCGCGGTTGGCGCGCTCGATCATCGTCTTGCGGGTTTCGGCGAGCGATGCGAGACGCGCCGCGACATTGTCCGTCTGGTTTTTTGAAATCGCATCGAGCACCTGCTGGTACTCCTGTAGCAAGGGCCGATAGGACGGGAAACAACGATAGCTCAACCTCACCAACGCCTCGGCTGCAGGTCGCGCGGCCACCACGCGCTCGCCTTCAT
>JAGWXY010000110.1 GCA_018969605.1 Verrucomicrobiota bacterium
GACTCGCGTCTTCAGCCATTTTTACCGTCCTACGACTGATTCGACTGCCAACCGAGCTTATTTCATGGCCGAGGTCTGGAACCCTCACCAGCCCAAAACCAATGCCAGTGGTCCCACCCGCTTTCGCTTTGCGGCGGCAGGCGAATCTAGATTTCATGTCGGTTCGATCGAGGACCCTACCAAACCTTATCCGACCAATCCAGACCCGAGTTTGAGAGGACCCAGTGTGGCTCCCAATGGTCAAAAAAGTGTGCGGGGATTTACGCTCAGTCGCACCTCCTCTAGCAATCCGGTGTTCTCCCCCGGCGCGGCCAACAGCAATTTTGCCAACCCGACCTTGCTGCTTCCGGTCAATGGCGCCAGTGCGACGGGAAACAACAATGTTTCTGATGGGCCGGTCAAATTTGTCGGGATCTATGCCGCTAGACTCGTGTGCAAAGCCGATGTTGACGACACTAACACCTGGGGTGGCAACGGCCCCTGCTACGGTGGATATCTCGTGGGAGACCCCACTTTGTCCTTCGAGCTTCAGTATGAGAACGGCACGGGCAACTGGGTGTCCTATCAGATATGGAACGGACACAAATGGGGGGGCATCTGGGATGGTGGCTGCAACCGCGGTCCGGGCGATCGCGTTTCCCCTGCGGTCTACTGCGGCGGGATGGATCCCCGATCGAACCGCTTCGGCAACATGGGAAACTACGCTCACTTCCGCAGCCAGACTCTTCCATATTGGAACGACAAGAGTTATCAGGACTCCCTGTACAAGACCCTGAGGCCCGATTCCACCAAAACCCAAGATACTGTTTGGACATCTCTCCCCTATGGCGTGCCTTTGTATGTCGGGGCTCCCGTCCCCCCGGCTGGATGGGGACCCAACCCGCTCGCGCCCCCGCCTGACGGTGGGACCGCCTACCGGCCTGGATGGCTCACGGAAAACAAAGACACGCTTCCCACGTGGTACAAAGACAACGATGGCATCCTGCGCAACGGAGATGCCGCTTATGCGTCAGGCGCATGGGGTCAGCCACTCGAACAGGCAAACAGTGCTGCGGGACTGGCCAGCCGCCCTGTGATCCTCGACCGCCCCTTCCGCTCGGTGGCCGAGATGGGCTACGCCTTCCGCGACCTCCCCTACAAGAGTCTCGACTTCTTCACGGAGAACAGCGCGGATGCCGCCTTGCTCGATGTCTTCAGTGTGAACGAGTCGCCTGTCACCGGAGTGACCGCCGGGGTCCTCAATCCCAACACGCGTCACCAGCCTGTGCTCAAGGCGGTTCTAGCCAATGTGCTCAAAAATGAACTGGATGCCGCATCGACCTTGGACGCGGCGACGGAGGCCGATAAAATCGCCACAAAAATCACCAATGCCACGGCTGCTTCACCGCTAAGGAATCCGAGCGACATTGCGACCCGAATCCCCAGGAGCTTGGCAAGTGGGGACTTTGCCGGCAATGATGCCGCGATCAAGACCCGCCGTGAGTCCGTGGTGCGCGCGCTGGCCGATGTCAGCAACACCCGCACCTGGAATCTACTCATTGACGTGGTGGCGCAAACAGGAAGCTGCCCAATCTCGTCGACCGATCTTTCCCAATTCTCGGTCACCGGTGAATCGCACTATTGGCTGCATGTAGCGATCGACAGTTTCACAGGGCAGGTTGTAGATCAATACTTGGAACAAGTTCCCACAGGACCTGTAGCCATCGGCTTCAACTTCGATTCTACTTCCTCTATTGAGGTCGCTGAAAAGCAGCCAGTCGGAGCCATTCTGGGTACACTCACCGCTGCTAATTCTACGCCTAGTAGCACAGCTAGCTATTCTCTCGTGTCCGGCGCGGGGGACGATGACAATAGTTCGTTCACCATCATAGGCAATAACGTGCAAGCAGCGGCCGTTCTTAACTACCTCACAAAAAGCACATACACGATCCGCGTTCGAGCCACAGACCAAATCGGTCTCAGTTTCGACCAGTCATTGACCATCAATTTGCTCCCCAACCCATATACTCAGTGGACCTTGTCAGTGGCGCCTACGACCAATGGTGGCATCACCGGTTCGGGTAAATACGATTCTGGCACCACCGCCACGCTCACCGCCATTCCGGCCGCTGGCTATGCTTTCACGAGCTGGACGGGCGACGTCTTGGGCGCCACCAACCCACTCACGATCACGATGGACGCCGACAAGTCGGTCGGTGCCACGTTCGAGCCGGATCTTTCCGATGCGGATGCCGATGGCCTCACTGCCTACGACGAGGTCACCCTGTACCTCACCGATCCAACCAAGGCGGATAGCGATAACGACGGCCTCACGGACGCCTACGAGCTGGGCATCGGCCGGTTCTCGGTGGTCTCTGGCAGTCGCACTTGGGCCCAAGCCAAAGCCCATGCCGAGACCCAAGGCGGCACCCTCGCCACCTTTGCTAATCAAGACGAATGGAACCTCGCCATGCAATCGATCGGCGCCGATGCGCTTCTGGACGTCGGAGGCCTATGGATCGGTGCCACAGACGAAGCGACGGAAGGCACCTGGAGGTGGGTCACCGGCGAGCCCTTCGTGTTCACTCGATGGGAAACCGGCCAACCCGACAATTTGAACAACTCTGACTACGCAGCCGTGGCAGGCGACTTGGGCGGTACTAGCGGAAAATGGTATGACTACCGCGCCACCACCACCCGCGACGGATACATCCTCGAATCAGGCTATTCCACCAACCCGAGCGATGCGGACAGCGACGACGACGGATTGCTCGACGGTGCCGAGATGACTGCAGGCACCAATCCGTTTGTGGCCGACACCGATGCCGATGGTTATAGCGATTCGTATGAGCTGAGCAATTCCAGCAATCCGCTCGTTGCCAGCTCTTTGCCCACCTATCAACTCACCCTCAGCAGCGGAGGCGTGGTCACGGGCGGCAGCTTTGCATTCACTGGCAATCTCGCCCACGGCACCAACGCCACCCTCACCGCCACGCCCGCGACGGGCTATGTCTTCAGCGGATGGAGTGGCAATGCCTCGGGCACGAGCAATCCGCTGACGCTGCTGATGAACGGAAACAAGACGGTTGGTGCGGCCTTCTCGCAGGACTCACGCGATCCGGATAGCGATGGTCTTACCAATTATCAGGAGCTTATTGATCACAGCACAAATCCCAACAACGCCGATAGCAACGCCGATGGACTGCGCGATGGTTTGGCATTGTCCTTGGGCAAGAATCCGAATGAGGATCATTCCGCCTTTGTGACGACTCTGCTCGCCGAGCGCGCGCAGCTGGGTCTGCGCACGGACAGTGACTACACCGACCTCCGTGCGGGGTCGATGTCGCTGCAACGAGCGGCGGGCAGCAACAAGCTGGAGATCCGCATGAAACTGCAAAAGAGCAGCAATCTGCTGAACTGGCAGGATGATGGTGAAGCGGTTTTTGAAAAGTCCATGGACCCTGCGAGTCCTAAGCTGTTTTATCGTTTTGGGGTGGAGTGAGATGGGAGGGGAACATCGAACATCCAACATTGAACATCGAACATTGAAGTGGAAGAGGGTGAAGAAGTGGCTTCTTCAGGCAGGGACCTTACTCCGAAAGGTCCGTTGGCGAATGCATGGTCAATGAAGAAGCGTCTTCGTCAAGGGAGCGCGGGCATCTTGCCCGCTTTGGCGCCTGCGGCGATAGTTACGGCGCTGCGGGGCCGCATCGCCCTACCGTTGGGAGAGACAAGACTTCAAGACGCAAGAGGCAAGAGAAGAAGTAGAGGAAGTCGCTTCTTCGATTTCTTCTACTTCAATGTTCGATGTTGGATGTTCAGTGTTCGATGTTCGTCCCCTCACACCCAATAACCTCACGCCTTCTCCAACGCATACCCATCCTTGCCGTCTTTGACTTGCCAGCCGAGTTTGGCGAGTTCGTCGCGGAGGCGGTCGGACTCGGTCCAGTTTTTGGCGCTGCGTGCTTGCCAGCGGGTTTCGGCGAGTTGGCGGATGTCGGCGGGGACATCGGTGGATTCCTTTTCGCTCGACTCGGGTAGGATGAGGCCGAGGGCGCGGAGGATGCGATTGAGTGCGGCGAGGGCGGCTGCGGCGTCCTTGCCTTGGAGGTCGGCGGAGGCTTTGAGTCCGGTGAAAATTCCACCGAGGGCGGCGGGCGTGTTGAGGTCGTCGTTGAGCGAATCCCATGCGCTCTGGAAGGGTCCGAAGTCGACGGAGGTCAGCGTCGTTTCGTCTCCGGCTCTTGCGGCGAGTGAGCGGGCGCCTTTGGCGATTTTTGCGAGTGCCTCGTGTGCGGCGCTCAGTGAGTCGAGGGTGAAGTTGAGTTGCTTGCGGTAGTGACCGCCGATAAGGACATAGCGCACTTCCATCGCGGTGAAGCCGCGTTTTTCGAGATCGTCGATCGTGTAGAGGTTGCCGAGTGACTTCGACATTTTGCCGCCATCAACGAGCAGGTGGGTGATGTGAAACCAATGTGCAGCGAACTTGCCGCCGCAGGAGCAGGTGCTTTGTGCGATTTCGTTTTCGTGATGGGGGAAAACCAGATCGACACCGCCCGAGTGGAGGTCGAATGAGTCTCCGAGGTATTCCTTGATCATCGCCGAGCACTCAAGGTGCCAGCCGGGTCGGCCATCGCCCCATGGGGATGGCCAGAAATTGACGCCGTCCTCGGGTCGGCGCGCTTTCCAGAGGACGAAGTCCGAGAGGTTTTCCTTGTCGTATTCGTCGGAACTGGCGCGGGTGTTTTGGGTTTTGCCGAGTTCGAGTTCGCGGTGTTCGAGATGCGAGAGTGCGCCGTAGCCGGGGAAGGATGCGATGTTGAAATAGACCGAGCCGTCATCGGAGAGGTAGGCGTGACCTTTTTTCACCAGCTCTTCGATCATCGCGATTTGCTGTGGGATGTGATCGACGGCACCCGGCTCGACATGCGGTGGCAGGAGCCCAAGCTTTTTGCAATCGGTGTGAAATTTTTCCGTCCATCCGCGGGTGAAGTCGGTGAGCGATTGTCCGGCTTTCTGTGAATCGCGGATCGTCTTGTCGTCGACATCGGTGATGTTGCGGACATGCATCGTGCGGGTGCCGCCGGTTTCGAGCGTGCGGCGCAGGACATCCTGGAGCACGAAGGTGCGGAAGTTGCCGATGTGGGCGGGTCCGTAAACCGTGGGTCCGCAGCAGTAGAAGCGGAAGGTCGAGCCGTCGATCGGCCGGAGTTCGCGTTCGGTGCGGGTGAGCGTGTCGAAGAGCCTCATGCGCGGCGAGTTTGGCGATTGGCGGCCGTGAGCCAAGAGCAAATGGCTTAGGCGGG
>JAGWXY010000111.1 GCA_018969605.1 Verrucomicrobiota bacterium
CGCCGAGCCACTGGGCCATTTCGGCGTCATCGCCATGTGGAAATTTGAAAGATGCGCAAAATACGCGAAGGGATGATCACGGATGTCGCCCGCGCCGAGCAGCATCGAAAAAAGCATCGCCGCATAACACGGCAAAAGGATCCGCGCCATGCGCCGTTTTGCAAACTGTCGGTAAGCGACCCATTTCCATGCGACTCCGCCATCTTCGCCGCGCGACCTTTCCCACAACAAAATCCGCGTGATCAGAAATCCGGTCAGCGTCAGAAAGAAAAACAAGCCGATCTCGAAAGGCCATGGCCCGCGCCACTCGCGAGGTGCCCAATGGAGCCACATCACGCCCGCCACCGCCAGTGCCCGCCAGCCGTCAAGCTGCGTGTTGCGCTTTGCGTCCGGCATGCGGTCTTGTCCCACGCGTCAAACGACGAGGCAAGGGGAATTGCCCCATACGTCGATCCGCCACATGGTTGTGTTTTTTTCGCAGCCTGCGGCGATCTTCCTCTTACCGCTTGACGCGATTTCGCCCGGCCCGGTAGCTTGGCTGCAGCAAGGAAGTGGCATCCGGCCACTCCCGCTCACCCATCAACAACTCCTTCTCATCGTGGACCTCCAGGAAATCCGCCGCATCGTCGAGCTCATGAACGAGCATGGTCTTACCCAGTTTGACCTCACCAAGAAGGACTTCCAGCTCAAGCTCAAGAAAGGCAGCGATGTCGATGAGCTGCGCGGTCTGCTTGCCAGCCTTCCTGCACCTGCCGCCGCACCTGCCTTGCCTACACCCGCAGCCGCCGCTCTTCCTGCCGCTGCCGCGCCTGCCGCCGCTCCCGCCGTGGCCGATGGCAAGGAAATCTGCTCGCCGATGGTGGGCACCTTCTACCAGAGGCCCGCACCCGATGCGGCCTGCTTCGTCGAGGTGGGCAGCACGGTCTCCGTCGGCCAGACGCTTTGCATCATCGAGGCGATGAAGGTGATGAATGAAATCAAGGCCGAGGTCTCGGGCACCATCACCGCCATCGTCGCCAACGACCAGACACCAGTCCAGTTTGGCGATGTGCTCTTCCGCATCAAGTGACCGGCCGTCCGCGCCAGCCACTGACCACTGATTTCCCATTTTCCCCATCATGTTCAAACGCGTCCTGGTAGCCAACCGTGGCGAAATCGCCCTTCGCATCATCCGCGCCTGCCGCGAACTCGATATCGAATCGATCGCTGTTTACTCCGAGGCGGATGTCGACTCGATGCATGTCCAGCTCGCCGACCAAGCGGTCTGCATCGGGCCCGCTTCGAGCAAGGAGTCTTACCTCAAAATGGACCGCATCATCGCCGCTGCCGAAATCACTGGCGCCGAGGCGATCCATCCAGGCTATGGGTTTCTCTCCGAAAACGCCCGCTTCGCGGAAATTTGCGAATCGTCCGGCATCACCTTCATCGGGCCGTCGGCAAAAGTGATCTCGATGATGGGCGACAAGGCGACTGCGCGTGCGACGGCGGTCGCCAATGGCGTGCCGGTCACTCCCGGCTCGGACATCATGTCGGATGCCGAGTCGGCCTTGGCGGAAGCCAAGCGCATCGGCTTCCCAGTGATGATCAAAGCCACGGCCGGCGGTGGTGGTCGCGGCATGCGCCCCTGTTTCAACGAAGCGGATTTCATCGGACTTTTTCAACAAGCCTCTAACGAAGCGGTGGCCTGCTTTGGCAATGGCGATTGCTACCTGGAAAAACTCGTGCTCAACCCGCACCATGTGGAGTTCCAGGTGATCTGCGATTCGCACGGTCATTTCATCCACCTCGGCGAGCGCGATTGCTCGATGCAGCGCCGCAACCAGAAGATCATCGAGGAATGCCCGTCACCGTTGCTCACACCCGAGCTGCGCAAACGCATGGGCGAGGCATCGGTGAACCTCGTCCGCAACATCGGTTATCAAAACGCCGGCACGATCGAGTACCTCGTCGATGAAAAGGGCGAAAATTTCTATTTCATGGAAATGAACACGCGGATCCAGGTCGAGCACCCGGTCACCGAAGAGGTGATGGGCTGCGAGCTGATCAAGGAGCAGATCCGCGTCGCAGCCGGCGAGTCGCTCTCGCACCATGTGCTCGAAGCCACTCCGCGCGGGCATTCGATCGAGTGCCGTATCAATGCCGAAGATCCCTACAACAATTTCGCACCAAGTCCCGGCACCATCGAGCTGTGGTATGCGCCCGGCGGCAAGGGCGTGCGCGTCGACACTCATGTTTACTCGGGCTACACCGTGCCACCGCACTACGACTCGATGATCGCCAAACTCATCGTCACCGCCGCTACTCGCGAGATCGCCATCGCCCGCATGAGGCGCGCACTCGGCGAGTTCACCATCCGCGGCATCAAGACGACGATTCCTTTCCAGCTGGAAATCATCAATCACCCGGACTTCATCAACGGTCACTACGACATCGGTTGGGTCGGACGCTACCTTGAGGAACGCAAAGCTTGAGCGCGATTTTTTTCGCCCGCTGACTCATGACCGGTGACCGCTCCGCCGATTGGAAGCTCTACGCGATCCTTGATCTCGGCTATGTCGCGAAGCCCGATCGGGTGGCAACGGCCTTGAAGCTCATCGCTGGTGGCGCCGATGTCCTGCAGCTTCGCGCAAAGGGCCACGACATCGGTGAGATTCGCGATGTCGCGAAAGAAATTTTTCCAATCTGCCGCGCGACCGGCGTGCCGTTCATCATCAACGATTACCCTGAGCTTGCGGCCGAGCTCGATGCCGATGGCGTGCACATCGGCCAAGACGATGGCCCTTTGGCTGCCGCGCGCGAAGTCGTCGGCTCGGGAAAAATCATCGGCCGCTCGACCCACTCGCTCGCCCAGGCCCGCGCGGCCCTTGACGAAGGCTTCGATTACATCGGATTCGGACCGCTCTTTCCCACACCTACCAAACTTGGCCGCCCCAGCATCGGCCTCGCCGATATTTCTGCCATGCAAAGCGATGTTGGCAGCAAGATTCCAGCCTTCTGCATCGGCGGCATCAAAAGAGCCAACTTGCCAGAAGTCATCGCCGCTGGCGCAAGGCGAGTGGTGATCGTATCAGACCTCCTGACATCCGACGATGTCGAATCCGCCACCAGGGAGGGCCGCAAAATCATCGCAGGGGGCTGATTTCCGGAAATATCGCGATTTGTGGTTGGAGTTGGCGGCTGGATCTTGAATGCTCGCGCGGTCAGCTCGGGCTGATGCGTTTTCTACCTTTCATCACCATGTCCAAAGCCAACACCAAGATCGTCATCGGCGGCACGATTGCCATCGACCATGTGAAAACTCCCGACGCGGAAGCTACCCATTTGCTCGGCGGCTCGGCGGCCTATGCGGTGCTGGCGGCATCATTTTTTACCCAACCGGTTTCGCTGGTCGGCATCATCGGTCATGATTTTCCGCAGCAGCATCTCGACATGCTCGAAGGGCGCGGCGTGTGCCTCAAGGGAGTCGAGAGGTCGCCGCACGAGTCGTTCACCTGGTCGGGCGAATATCACACCAACATGAACGAGCGCACGACTCACCGCGTCGGCCTCAATGTTTTGGAAAACTGGCAGGTCCGCATCCCCGAGGAAATCCGCGCCGCCAACATCGTCGTGCTTGCAAACATGTCGCCGGACAACCAATTGGAAATGCTCGGCCAGATGGAGAAGGGGAAATCGCCAGAGGAAAAACCATTTGTCATCGCCGATACCATGGATCTCTGGATCAGCATCGCCAATGAGCGCTTGCACGATGTCTTACCGCATCTCGATCTCTTCGTGCTCAATGAAGGAGAAGCTCGGGAGCTTGCCGGCACGCACAATCTCGTGAAGGCCGGGCGAATGCTGCTCGACAAAGGCCCGCGCCATGTTGCGGTGAAGCTCGGTGAGTTCGGCGCGATGCTATTCTCTGCCAACGGCGGCGAGGCCCCGGAGATCTTTCGCGCTAGCGCATGGCCGCTTGAGACCGTCGCCGATCCGACCGGCGCGGGTGACACTTTCCTCGGGGCGATGGCCGGCTTCCTCGGTGCTAGCGGCAAGCGTTCCTACGATACCCCATTGCTGCGCCAAGCAATCGTGCAAGGCTCGATGCTAGCGTCATTCACCTGTGAGGCTTTCTCAACGCGCCGTCTCGAATCCCTTTCGCCATCCGACCTCGCCGAGCGTCTGCGCCTTTTCCGCGAAGCGACGCATTGGTGATCCAAATGCTCAAACGCGCACTCGCAAATCCCGCGCGCTCCATAGCATGTTGGCTGCGGGACGCGCGCTTCCTCGGAGTCTTCGCGCGCCGTCTTTGCGTCTCGAACTGAAGCGTTCTCTCGCACCGGCGAAGGCTTCGTTGACAAATGCCTTGCTGCCAATCACCGCGCCATCCGTGAAATACCGCACGCGACATCGCAGCATTTCCGCCATGCCAAGATCGGGCAACACGGTGCCGTTTTCCTTCGCTTCGAGGGCTTCCGCGGTGTTGAGCTGTTTCGTCTGCGCTCGCGCGACACCTTTTTCCACGGTCGTTTTTCCACTCTTGCGCTCCAGCGCGAGCCCCATCGCACGCCGATAGATGCGCGAAATTTCTTTCCATTTTTCCGCTTCGAAACCCGCGCCCTGATGACTCATGCAGGCTCGCACAAGACCCTCGCGCGCTTTCTTGCCATTGCCTTTCGGCCCACCGCCCACTGCCTCGCCGTAGCTGCTCCATCGATATTCAGCGGGATCGGAGACCATCCCTGCGCGAACCGGGTTGAGATCGATGTACGCCGCCATCGTTCGCGCCGCGATGCCGCTTTCGACGATCACACTCTTGTAGCGCTCTTCCCACAAAGTGCCTGTGCGATTGTGCGTGCGGTTGAACCACCGCGTGAAGCGCTGCAGCACGGTTTTCATGAACTCGCTCAAGTCGTGCATGCGATAG
>JAGWXY010000025.1 GCA_018969605.1 Verrucomicrobiota bacterium
GCCCGTCCTCGGTTTTCATTCCCAGCCCACTCGTGCTTGAAGGCGAAACCTTCGGCACATCGCGCGCCGGGTACCGCTTGAAGTGGAATGGCAAAATCGTCGACCAGTCACGCGGCGGACTTCACCGCAACAATTGCAGCCTACACTTTCCGAAAGACACCGCCACCCAACCACGCCAACGCGTGCGCACCACCATCCCCTCACACTCGCATACCCGCAGCGGCATCTACTGCAACAACATGGGCGACCCACGCATGGCGTTTTACAATCAAGCACCGCAAGACGCCAACACCTACCCAGACAACTACAGCCCAAATCGCCGCAATGTCCGTTGGGGCACGGCCTACAGCAAGGACAGCGCGGAAAAATCCAAAGTGCACGGACGCGTGATGCCATCGGAGTGGCCCGATGGCGGACACAATTCGAGCTACGACAACAACAGCTTTTACACCACCGACGAACGCATCCATCCGGACGATCCGCGCTTCTTTCCCAATGCCACATCGGCCCTTCGCAACCCGGATGCTGCGGAAGCGCCGATGCGAATTTCAAACCTCGGCAGGTTCTACAGCGTCACCGAGCTCGGCCGCATTTACGATCCGCTCATGTGGAAAACCTCAATGCCCGCAGCGGCGAATTTGCCGTGGGGCGATGTGGAAAACACCAGCGAATCAAGTGGGGATTACGGCGGCGGCAACACCCTGCGCATCGGCCGGGCGGAGCATCCGCGCTTCGCTTCGACACCGGGAATGGACGCCCATCGTCTGCTCGACCTTTTCCACACTGGCATTTCCACTTCCGACAATCCAGCCAAACGCGAAGGTACCACATCGCTCGTTGCTGGACATGTGAATCTCAACACCGCCACGCGCGATGTCCTGCGAGCCCTCGCAGTCGGAGCGATGACCATGGACCCGAAGCTTTCGACGCGAACATCGGAATCTCACAGCACACCCAACCTCATGGCACCACCGGTAAGCCCGCTGAAACTGACGCCTCAGGAAATCAACAATCACGCCAACCAAATCGCCGATGCGATCCTGCTCGCGAGAAAAAACAAACCCTTCGCATCGCCATCCGAAATTGCCAACGCGCGCGGCAGTGATGGTAAACCGGTGTTCGGCAACAAAGAGCTCCTGCCCAACGGCAGCAAGATCCACCTCAGCGACTCGGCATCAGAAGAATGCTTCGCTCGCATTTACGAGTCGACCGCCACCCGATCACGCAACTTCCGCATCTGGGTCGTCGCCCAAGCGATCAGCCCGAGCAACACGATCACCGACAACCCCGAAGTTCTCGCCGAAGTCCGTCGCAGCTTCACGGTCTTCGCCGATCCCGGCCCGCGCAAGCCCGACGGCTCAATCGACCCGAAAAAATCCAAAGTCAAAATTCTGCATGAAAACGATTTCTAAAATCTTCGCCGTCACACTTTGCATGTTTTCGAGCATGTTATCCGCCATCGGCAAAGAAGGTTCGCCTGAGGTCGGCTTCCTACGCATCATCAACGCAATCGCGCCTGGCAATGGCACGACCCGCGTCCTCATCGATGGCGAGGACCTTTTTCCCAAGGGTTATCAACTCGGCCAGCGCAGCGGCGGCATCGGCCTCGCGGCCGGATCCCACACGGTCACGCTGCAAAAAAATGGCGTGGAAATTGGCACCACAAAGATCGATCTCAAATCGGGCGAAACCCTAAGCCTCATCGGCTTTGCGGAAAAAATCCCGGCGACCGATGACCATGCTCCACCGCGCTGGACGACCAAAATTTTAAAACTCAAACAAAGCGACCCCGAACGCGGATTCCGCATGACGCTGTTGTCGGTTTGCGATCTCGAAGAAGTGAAGGTAGATGCCATGATCCCTGGAAACAAAGACATCACCGCCGCACATGTGAAGCGGCTCAGCACCGCTGTCATCGACCTCGGCAGCACGCGCAGCGAGGCGATGGTGAAGGTTGGCGGCGAAATCGTCACCACCGTTTCCCCCGACGAACCCGGCAATCATGTGGTCGTGCTTTATCAGGATGCCGAAGGCAAAGTACGCGCGCTCACATTCTTTGATCCGAAGTTCGTGATCGCGGGCTGAATCGCCATCGGCGAAATTTGTTTGGTGTTTCCAACCCTATACATTAGGTGTGGTCGATATCCGACCCATGAAACACGCACTCAAACTGCTCGCCCTTCCACTCATCGCACTCGCACTTCCCTCGTGCTCGATGAACCCGCTCTTCTACGGCTACCGCTCCGCGCCGGGCGTGCCAAAACGCGAAGCGCCAAATCCCAACCCAAGCCTCATCGAAACCTCAATGCCCTCCCATAACGCGGTGGTCGACAATTACAGCCGCCGCGGCTTCCGCGTCATCGGCTACGGCAACACCACCGCACGCCACAACATCGACGCGCAAAACGCCCGACTGCTGGCGATTGAAAAAGATGCCGATGTCGCGATTTACTCCAGCGTCTATGGCGGCATCCAAACTGAACGCGTCGCTGTACCGATCGCCGGACATTATTCCAGCGACTACTCAAGCTATTCCAACAGCAACAACGATTACAGCAGTTCGCAAAGCAACTCGCAGTCCACCGTCTATGAATACCAAAACCGCGATTACGAAGTCTGGCATCACAAGACAACCTTGCTGCGCGGCAACTGAAGCGCCGACAATCAACGCGATTTTCACAGGGACGATTCCAACAATCCGCCCTAGCGTGAGAGTGCAAATAACGGTCATTTTTCCATCCGCACGAACATGAACGAATCTCCGCTCAATGCCGGTAATTGGGTCCGCCGCGCAGGACTCATCGCCGGCCCGTTGCTCGCGCTTGTTTGTTACTCGCTGCTGCCCGCTCGCTTCGCGGCCGATGCCGGAAACATGATCGAGTTCACCCATCAGGGCCGCGCAACGCTGGCAATGATGCTCTGGATGGCAGCGTGGTGGATGACCGAGGCCGTCGATGTCGAAGTCACCGCGCTGTTGCCGATCGCCTTGTTTCCATTGTTTGGCATCAGCTCGATCGCCGATGCAACCAAACCCTACGCCTCGGATGTGATCTATCTTTTCATGGGCGGCTTTGTGCTTGGGCTGGCCATCCAACGCTGGGGGCTCGACCGCCGATTGGCATTTTTCACGCTACGCATGACCGGCGCAAAACCCGCGGCAATGAGCGCGGGACTGATGGCCGCTACCGCCTTTCTCAGCATGTGGATCTCCAACACCGCCTGCGCGGCGATCATGGTGCCCATCGCGATCAGCGTCATCAACCTCGTGCTGAGCACACGCCACGGCAGCGGACTCGGTGAAAACGGCGACATGATGGCGTTCAACCAGACCGAGCGAAATTACGCCACCGGTCTGCTTCTCGGCATCGCCTACGCTGCTTCGATCGGTGGCATCGCCACCCTCATCGGCTCGGCACCCAATGGCATCGCCGCGCGCTTCATCGAACAAACCTACCAGCATGAAGTCACCTTCGTGAAATGGCTGATGATTGGCCTGCCCTTCACCATCATCTTTTTGCCAGTCGCATGGTGGCTCATCACTCGCGTGATCTTTCCCGCGCCACTCGAAGAAATTCCCGGCGGACGCAAGATGCTCACGGAGGAATACCAAAAACTCGGGCCGCTCTCGCGCGGCGAAAAGGTGACACTCACGGTCTTTGTCTGCACCGCCATGCTATGGATCTTTGGCGGCCTGCTGCGCGAAATTTCCTTCGCCGGAATGCACCCGCTCAAAGGCCTCACCGACAGCGGCGTGGCCGTGCTCGCAGCGGTCGCGCTTTTCATGCTGCCCGCAGACCGCAATGGCAACCGCGCGATGGACTGGCAAACCGCCGCCAATTTGCCATGGGGCGTGCTCATTCTCTTCGGTGGCGGACTCAGCCTCGCCTCCGCCGTCGAGGCCAATGGCGTTTCAGAATTTATCGGCCATTCGACACGCGGACTCGGACTACTGCCACCATTACTCATGCTCGCCGCAGTGGTGACACTCACGGTCTTTCTCTCGGAGTTCACCTCCAACACCGCGCAAGTCGCGACCATGACTCCCGTCCTCGCCGCCATGGCACCGGCTCTCGGCATGAACCCGCAAGTGCTCGTGGTGGTCTGCGCGCTCAGCGCCAGCAGCGCCTACATGATGCCCGTCGGTACGCCACCTAACGCGATCGTCTTCAGCACCGGCCTCATCCGCATGCCACAAATGATCCGCGCCGGCATCCTGCTCAACCTCGCTGGCATCGCACTCATCACCATCCTCGGATGGCTCTACATTCCAAAGTTGTTTTGAAGGTGAAACAAGGAATGCGAACCACTGATTTCGCTGATTTACTGAATGAGAGAAAGTAGATCGGGACCCTTAGAAATTCTTTTCTCCATCTGTGAAATCAGCGAAATCAGTGGTGAAATTCTTCAACAGATCAGTCCACGAAAACATCGCGCATCGAATCATTCAGGCGGACAGGAATAGAATCAACAGCAATGATAACACCAGCTTCGGCCATGAATACATTTGCTGGCCTCATGTCAAACACGGCAACATCATCGCGTATAAACGCATACGAATCCTCGTAGCCGATTCCGTGATTGTGGCGCAACTTTTGAAAGCCTAGCTCCTCAGCCATGAAGCAGATGATTTCTTCCCACCTCGCCTCACGGCCTTTCACTCGCTCCTGCCTGGTAATGAGCCGCTGACCTCTATTAATGCCACCAATGCCAACGAATGATGTGAAATCACCAAAAACTTCGTTGTGCAAAATCAACCGGTCAAGATAACCAAGCAGATCGCCTCTTCTAAGCCTTGGCGTGTCATTTTCTATTTGAACCACATAAGCGGCACTTGAGGCCTTGGTGAATTTCAAAACCGTTCCGGTTATAGCATCGTAAATCAGATCATGCTCACGACCACCTTCCACCAAGGGTTCCAGACCGTCGTAAAGAAATCCTAACCGACGCGCCTCGACTTCGACGATCTGGAATTGCTCTGAGCAATCAAAACCATCTTCTTGCCCATGGATTTTTCCATCTGGGCATAAAATTCGACGGAACTCATCAAGGGCATCGACGAGAGAGCGGTCCTGACCCGGTGATGGTAGGATTGTGTTCTCTGACATTTGGACTCGCTTGTTGGGCTCGTTGGCATTTGAAAAACATTGTTAAAATGCCACCTCAACAGGTTTTCACAAGGAAGATTTTAGCTCTCAGATCAGCTCCCTATCATCACCCCTCCCCCGGCGGCGTGATCACTGCCACGCGGTCGACGCCGTGTTTGGAAAATTCTTCCCAGTAGCGTTTCTCCCAGGCATTGGTGCGGGCGCGGCGTTCTTCTTCGCTGAGCTTTTCCCATGCCTTGAGTCCGATCGCGCGGATCAAATCACGGTCGGCTAGGCGCACGGCGAGCTCGTCCCAAAAACTTTCGTTGCGAAACTCGTCGTAGCACTCGTGGTAAAACAAACGCTCCTCGACCTCCTGCTTCACGCGGAAGCGTTGGCGCTCTTCATCGAACTCAATCCAATCACCAAGCCCCGAGTGCCCAGCCTTTTCGAGAATCTTGCTCTCGAGATCCTCGAAGGCCGACACTTGCTCGCTGGCAGATTCCTTCTGGTTCCACGACGCGACATTGGCCGCGAGGCTCACCATTTCCACCAAGGTGGCCAGTTCCTGATCAGAGAAGCGCAGATGCATTCGTTGCCGCAACAAACCACCTCGCCGCCACTTCCGCAAGCCCGCAACCACCCGCCGCCCAACGCGAACGCGCAAATCCCCCGCTCGCGCCCCCTTCCCGCTTGCCTCACCACGCCAATGCGCCGACTCTTCCCCCGTGCCAGACGCCACTTATGTACGCGACGCCTTCGCGCGAATTGCCGACCGCTATGTGCTCACCAACCATGTCCTGAGCCTCGGCGCCGACATCTGGTGGCGCAAGGTCGTGGCCGCCCGCGTGAAATCATGGCGACCAAAAAATTTGCTCGATGTCGCATCGGGCACCGGCGATCTGGCTTTGGAAATCCAAGACCACTGCCCGGACTGCGAGGTCATGGCCACCGACTTCTGTGCCGAAATGCTCGTGCATGCCTCAAGCCGTGGAGTCGGCCACAAGATGGTTGCCGATGCCTTGAGCCTGCCCTTCGATGATGCGAGCTTCGACGGCGTCACTGTCGCCTTCGGCCTTCGCAACATGGCCGACTACCCGGCCGCGCTGCGCGAAATGCGTCGCGTGATCAAGCCCGGTGGACACTTGCTCATTCTCGATTTCTCGATCCCCGATAATCTCCTGCGCATCCCCTACCGCTGGTACCTCCATCACATCCTGCCCAAACTCGCGGGCTTACTTACCGGCCAACGCGATGCTTACGAATACCTCGGCGGATCGATCGAAACTTTCCCCTCGGGCAAAGCGATGGAAAGTTTGCTCCACAATTGCGGGCTCACGCAAACAAGCAGCACACCACTCACCTTCGGCGTGGTTACGATCTACGAGGCATCCAAACCAAACGCATGAATCGCAAAGGGAAATTGAAAACATCCCATGCCATCAAGCCCATCCATCACCGCGCACGATGCGGCACGCGAACTTGCCCGCCGGCTGAAGTCATCCGGCCATGAGGCCTTGTTCGCGGGCGGCTGCGTGCGCGACCGCTTGCTTGGCCACGAACCGAAGGACTACGACATCGCCACCTCCGCCGTGCCGTCAGAAGTGCTCGATCTTTTTCCTGGCTCAAACGAAGTCGGCGCGCACTTTGGCGTCGTGATCGCCAAACACGGCGGCCATCATGTCGAGATCGCCACCTTCCGCACCGACGGATCCTACCGCGATGGACGCCGCCCGGAATCGGTGGAGTTTTCCAATCCAAACGAAGACGCCCAACGCCGCGACTTCACGATCAACGGGCTTTTCGAAAATCCTGAAACCGGTGAAGTGATCGATTTCGTCGGCGGCCTCGCCGACCTCAAGGCCGGAGTCCTTCGCGCGATTGGCGATCCGGTCAAACGCTTCACCGAAGACGGCCTGCGGCTGCTGCGCGCCGCACGCTTTGCCAACTCACTCGGCTTCACGATCGAGCAAAACACTGACGCAGCGATTCGCCAATGCGCGCCGCTGCTCGACCGCATTTCACCCGAGCGCATTCGCGACGAATTTTCAAAAATCATCAGCGCGCCACGCCGAAGAAAAGGCATCGAACACCTGGTCGAAACCGACCTGATCCGCCACTTCATGCCCGAGGTGATTGCTTTGATCGGCTGCGATCAACCACCGGAATGGCACCCCGAAGGCGATGTTTTCATCCACACGATGATCATGCTCGAAATGCTCGCACCCGATGCGCCGCTCGAGTTGTGCCTCGCCGTGCTACTGCACGACATCGCAAAGCCCCCCTGCCGCAGCGTCGACGCGGATAGCGGACGCATCCGCTTCAACGGCCACGACGCACTCGGTGCCCACATGGCTGAAAACATCCTGCGCCGCCTGCGCTACCCGAACGACACGATCGCCGCCGTCGTGCCGATGGTCGCACGCCACATGCAATTCATGAATGTGCAAAAGATGCGCGTGGCAAAACTCAAGCGCTTCATGGCCGAAGCCACCTTCGACATGGAAATGGAACTCCATCGCGTCGATTGCGGATCCTCCAACGGCTTCAGCGACAACTACGAGTTTCTCCAAGCCAAGGCCGCCGAGTTTGCCAGCGAACCGCTCATCCCAGCCCCACTCGTCAGCGGCCGCGACCTGATCTCCCTCGGTCTCACCCCCGGCCCACGCTTCAAACAAATCCTCGAAGCCATCGAAACAGAACAGCTCGAAGGAAGAATCAGCGATCGCCCCCATGCGCTCGAATTTCTGCGAAAAATCGCTGCAGAATAGCGGGAGGGAAGACAGAAGACTTGGAGACAGAAGAAGCTAGAAATAGGCAGCGGCGACCTCATACAAAGTCCATCCAAGGTAGGGCGATGCGGCCCGCGGCGCCCACTCCGCGTTAGATGGCAAAATTTTCTTGAATTTGTATAGCCCTCGGATATACTCAACTCAAATGAAAACTACATTGCAGCGTTGGGGTAACAGCCAAGCGGTACGCCTGCCAAAAACGATTGTCGAAGCCATTGGAATAAGCATCGGCTCCTCGGTTTTGGTAGAGGTCTCAAGGGATAAGTCGCGGATCACGATTACGCCAGCCACAGAATCGCGCCCGATCCGAGGCCGACATCGGATTGAAGATCTGATTGCAAAGAGTGCCCCAAACGCATTTGAAGAGAAGACAAACTGGGGGAAAGCACAGGGCAAGGAGGCTTGGTGATGCGTGGTTATGTTCCATCACAAGGCGATCTGGTAACGCTCACATTCGACCCTCAGGCCGGCCACGAGCAAAGCGGACGCCGCCCGGCACTGGTGGTTAGCGTAACCGCATTCAATCGAGCTACCGGACTTGCGATCTGTTGCCCGATCACAAACACGAAACGAAAAACTCCCCTTCATATTGCTGTCCCATCCGAATCCGGACTCACAGGTTTCGTCATGTGTGAACAGATGAAGTCGATCGATTTTAGAGCAAGATCAATCAAGCGAATCGGTCCCGCTCCCAAAGATTTTTTCGAAGAAGTTCTCTCCGTAATCGATGCATGCATCTATCCAAGGCCCAAATAAGCCGAAGATGGAAGACCTGAATGAACGATCAACACCTCAATTTCTGCGTTGAAGAGTTCACCACTGATTTCACTGATTTGCTGATTGCGCTGCCCCCCTTCGACCCCACCTCTTCAAAATCAGTTCAATCAGTGCCATCAGTGGTCCCCACCAAAAATTTCCCATTCACCTCGTGCTCACGCCCATTCAAGTCCATCGCCCAGCGGCAGGGCGGGGCTAGGATTCCCTTGTGAGCGGATCCGCCTTCGACATGGAGTCGATACACATGCCAGTGGAAGTCGTAGGCGTGACTCCAGTCGGAATCAAACACCCCGATATTGACGAAATAAGCGCCGGGCGCGAGGTCGAGGCGGTCGATGTTTAATCGGATGCATCCAGCACCATCAAGCTGCGTGATGGGAACGCGTGCGGATTGGGTGTTGGTATCGAGACACACCGTTCCATCGGGCCGGGTGATTGATACGGAAAAGATCGGGGATTTGAGCGACGATTTGCATTCGTAACAAATTTCAATCCCAAGTGGCTCACCGCAGCCGATCTTTGCACCCGGGTGCAGGATGACATCGGCGATCTCCATTTCCATCGAACCAAAACGGTTTTCTTTAGGAAGCAGTTCGGCACCGGCGGTGGTGCTGCGTGATGAAATTTTCGGCGTGCGTCTCAAGGACCCTTCGCGCATTTCTTGCTCATAAAAATTCGCCACAGCCTTGGCTGAATCACAGGCGACCACCATACCCTGTCTCAGCCACAACGCGCGATCACACTGTTCGCGGATCTGATCCATGCTGTGCGAAACCAACACGATGGCGCAACCCTCCTCACGCAGTTTCGCGATGCGCGTGTTGCACTTGGCCTGAAACGCAAGATCGCCGACGGCGAGGTATTCATCGACCAACATGATCTCGGGTTTCGTATGCACCGCGACGGAAAAGGCCAAACGCATCGTCATCCCGGCGCTGTAGGTGCGCACCGGCGCATCGATGAAGTCTTCCATCTCTGCAAAGCGAACAATCTCCGGCAAGCGCTCCACCGCCTCATCTTTGAGCAGGCCCGCGACAACGCCAGCAAGAATGCTGTTTTCTCTGCCGGTCAGATCACCTTGGAATCCGCCACCGAGATCGAGCAACGCGCCGATGCGGCCATGCATTTGCAGGCTGCCCGTGGTCGGCTTGCCGATGCCGCCCAACAACCGAAGCAAGGTCGACTTACCCGCGCCATTGGCACCGACGATCCCCATCATTTCCCCAGCCGCAACTTCAAAGGACACATTTCGCAGAGCCCACAGAGGTTCGCACCGACGCGAACTCCACGCGAAGTCCGCAAGATGCAGACGCCTCGAGGTGACCGGTTGCGAAGTGAAGGTTTTTCCCAAACCCTCCGCTTTGACCAATGCTTTCATCACAGTTCCTCTGCAAATCTGTCGCTTTGATTCACGAATGTTCGGCGACCAATAAACAACAATATCGATCCCACCGCGAGCAACTTGCCCATCACAAGCGCGTCCGGCCAATTCCCATGCAATAGCACATCACGCCATGATTGGATCAGGCCCACCATCGGGTTAAGGTGAAACCAAGCATGCAGCGATGGCGGCACCTGATCGAGGCTGTAAAACACAGGCGTCACAAACATGATCAACTGCAACAGCACCGCGACGATGTGCTGGGTGTCGCGAAAAATGACATTGAGCGCCGCCAGCGGATACGCGAGCCCGACAATAAGCAGATACTGCACCGCCATCAGCCCCGGAAGCGAAATCCACGACCAAGCCGGGCGAATGCCCTGCCACCAAAGCAGACCAAACAAAACAGGGAGCGCGATCAACAGGTGAAACATCCGCACGCTGACCATCACATGCGGCAAAAGCGTGAGCGGGAAACCCGGTTGATTGACGAGTGATTTGCTGCCAGTGATCAATCCTCCGCACAGGCTCAAAGCCCCCTGAAACCAACCGAACACCAAAACGCCGATGAAGACAAAGGAGGCGTAGTTTTCGACATGCATTTGCAAGGCATGACGAAAGACAAATGAAAAGATGAAGAGTTGCAGCAAGGGCGTCACCAAGGCCCAGCCAAAGCCCAATGAGGAACGCTTGTAGAGAATCTTGAGATCGCGCGACACGAGGACGGAAAAAAGATCCGCCAAATGCCGCCATGCGTGCTCATGTCTCGATCGATTGATGACAATTGCGCTCATGGGCAAATTTCCAGTTCGGGATTGGCAACGATCGCAGAAGGTTTTTTCTCATCGTCGCAGGCTTTTGATGCTTTGCCGCGCAATCGTTTCACACGACGCCGTGATTTCCAGAGCGCGATTGGCCCCAAAACATGACCTTTGATTTCGAGCATGATCGTGCGGATCGAGGTTTGGTTGCGACTGCACAGGCAGCGCCAAAGTTGACGCGCCTGATGCATCGGAATTTCGGCAAGAATCCTCACCAATCCGCGGCCATCGCGATCACGAAGGAAGGTGGTGAGGTGGTAAGCGGCATGGCCTTTGCTGTAATTGAGAATTTGCCGGTTCAATGCATCGGCATCCACTCGGTGCCGGTGCCAGACAAATGCCTTCGGTTGATAAGTGATCGTGTGTCCCGCCTTGAGGGTCTTATAAAAGAGATAGGTGTCCTCGCTGCAGCCGGTTGGCGTGCCCGCGCCCAACGCTTCATCCAACAAGCCGACATCCGGATCACGCAAAAGCGAGGATCTCAACGCCGCATTCGCCGTGGCCCCAATCGTCCATGTCGGCACTGCCTTACGGCGAAATGAATCGAACCATTTTCGATCATAGTCAAATCGCTCATAACCACGGCCAAGTCCGCCGTAATTTTCAAATTCGATCTGCGAGCGAGTTTCAAGCTCAAGCGGCAAGACATTGCCGGTCACCAGCATCACATCGCTTCGATCAAATGGCTCGAGCAAGCTTTCCAACCAATCAGGCGGAAATGTCACATCATCATCCGTGCAGACGAGAATCTCACCCTTGCTTGCGGCAAAACCCGCATTCCTCGCAAATGAAAGACCCGCGCGCACTTCGTCGATTTTCCTAACCATCGGAAATTCAGCGACAACCGGGGCCGTTAGGCCTGATTCGGGATGATTGTCGACCACGATGATCTCAATCGAATGAGTCGTCTTCTGTTCGCTCAGCGAGCTCAAACATTCACGCAAGGCATCGGGTCGATCATGGGTAGCGATGATGACGGATGCGGTGTGCCTTCTTGCTCGTTGATCGCCGGAATTTTTATCGGCAACAACAGCGAAATTTTTAAGGTCGGCCATCGCTTGGGACCATATCAAGGCACCACTTAGGGATGAGGCTGGATCCAACAATTTCATGCCAAGGATCTGCACGGCCTCATCCGCAATTCGATCAACAGAAATGGCACATCGCAGGTTTCTGACAAAAACTTCCGCAATGGCATTGCCATCGAAGGTGATGATCACACGCGTGAGATCGTAATCTTTCACATCGACGATCGCGGCGGGCTCGCCGGTCATCTCCCATGTGCGGACCGCGACACCTTCTGGCGGAATGATTTTCTGCTGATCGCTGGTGGGATTGATGGAATCATCGAGTATGAACTCCTCGCATTCCTTGGATAGCTCTTGTGCGCGTTTCTTTGCCTTGGGATAGCGGAAAAGGCCGGCGAATGAGCCCTTCAATTCGGCACTGATCAATTCGTGAGGAATCTCGACGGGCCTAAACTTCGATTGCAGCCAGCGCCGCAAGTTCCACTCGCGAAGCCACCACCACGCGAGCTTCGCAAGTCCGCGTCTTTCTTCCGGAAACTCGATGGCATTACGAACCAGATGCGAATAAAAACCGATGCCATTGTTCGCAATCTGCGTGTGAAGATGGTCGAAATCCCGGCGGTGCCGGTGTCGCACCATCGCCGCAGGCTCATACACCAGAGTATGTCCAAATTTTAACACGCGAAAAAACATGTCGAGATCACCACCGCCATTCGTGACAGTGCCAACATCGAGCGCCGGATCAAACATGCCGATTTCACTAAACACCGAGCGCCGATACGCCATGTTTGCTCCCGTGCCAAACTTCCCAGCTCCTGCATGCAGCATCGCCAATTTCGCGCGTTCGGTATCACTTGGCCGAAACCACTTCCGCACAAATCCCCGACCAAATCCGCCGTATTTCTCAAAAAGCACTTGCGGCTCGGTCCCGAGTTCGTATGGCACCACCAGCCCCGTCACCGCCATGACATCTTCATTTCGCGCAAACATCCGCGCGATGGCATCTGACCATCCCTCATCCACCACGACATCATCGTCGGTGTAAGCGACGATGTCTCCCTTGGCCGAAGCAATCGCACGGTTGCGCGCCCAATCAAGCCCCGGCGTCGGCTCAAGGATGTAAGTGACCTCAGGAAACGAAGTTTCAATCAGCTCCCGCGTCGCGTTGGTTTTCGGTGCGTTGTCGACGACCAAGATCTCCAAGGGCGCGCGCGAAAGTTTTCGAAGTGCATTGAGACAAATTGCGAGATGCTCCGGCCGGTCACGCGTGCAAACGGCAACCGAGATGCCTGGCAAGAAAGACAAAGGCGGCAGTTGAAGCTTCAACATGCCCTCGATATTCCATTCAGCTTTCGAAACCGGATTCTCGAAAGCCAAATGCAAAAGATGATGAATCAGCCCCGTGGCGCATTGATCCATGAGCGCCGCCACAATTTCTGAAGCCGGACAAAGATCTCCTCTTGCGGGAATGGTAATGGCATCGATCGGCTGACCACGCCATCGCACGATGAGTTGAAGAAATGCATAGCCGGCTAATCCGCTGATGTCAGAAATCGGCTCGGACATCTCAAGGTCGGCAACTTTGATCGGTTGATGCATGATGGTAATAATTTCGATGAGCTTGAATGAGTCGCTTCAGGAACCAACGACCGCGGCCCACCTTCGCTGCTGAATTTTTTCGAGCAGCGAAATGCCAGCCGCAGGAGCTCGGTTGTCGGCATCTGTCGTCGATGCGGCCGAGATGCGGTGAGGCAGCGATCGACGTTTGCCCGTGGCCAGCCAGATGAGGCTCTTGAGAGTCAATTCATGCAGCCGCTGGTTCAGGATCAGCAACGGGTCCGACAACAACGCGCGGATGGCGGCATTGATGCACGAACGGTAGTCGCATCCGTCGTAACTTTTGGAAACAAGGTAACTTTGAAAATGCCCCTCCGCCCATCTAAACAGCGTGATCGGTAGGTCCATGTTGCGTGAGCGGGCCTGCCCCATGACCGCTTGATACGACCTGGCCATCGACGGCACTTGCGAACTCATGCACGCGTTGCTTTGACGATAGCCTACTAAAACTTCGTCCACGAGTCCCACCTCCCAGCGTTCCGCAATGCGGATCGACAAATCCCAATCCTCACACCCTTGGCCGCCATCCTGCTCATCGCGGGTGAGGTAGGCTCCATCCCGATCAATCGCATTCACGCGAAACAGCGGCACACTCGCATTGCCGATGAAATTTCTCAGGATGATCGCCGACCTCGCATCACCTTCAATGATGGAGTTGGATTTGTAGCCAAGCTGAGCTCCGTCTTCGTCGATCCATTGATGCCAACAATAAACCAGCGCCGTCCGCTCGCCGCGCTCTTCCATGCGTTGCACTTGCCTCTCAAGTTTTCGCTCGCCCCAAACATCATCCGCATCGAGAGGCGCGATATACTTCCCGCGCGCAGAGCGAATTCCCGTGTTGCGGGCCGCGCCGACACCGGCATTGGCTTGCCGAATCAAGCGAATTCGTGAATCGGTCCCTGCCATGCCCGCCACCACCTCCGCGGTATCATCGGTGGACCCATCATCCACCACGATGATCTCAATCTCCCGCAAGGTTTGGCTTTGCGCCGAAGCGACCGATAGGCCGATCCATCGTTGCGCGTTATACGCCGCGATGATCACGGAAACGATGGGCGATGCGGACATGAACCTGACAAAAAACGATTCACTGCTTCACTTGAGCCGCCTAGAAATGGCCAATCGCAAGGATTCGCCATAATGAAATACGGGGGTGCGCACACCACAGAAAAAAGGCCACCGACACCGATAGCAGGATACACGATCGCGGGGGGAGATCATGCCAAAACGATTAACACGCATCGATATGCCATCAACCGATTTGAAAAATTATTCCCGTAAGCATCATGTCGCATGAAGACACAGCGGATTTTTTCATGTAAAAATTGATGACATGCTTATTGGGCATAAGTGAGAAAACTCATGTGTCATGTTCAGTACGAGGTACTACCGCATAGCGAAAACCCGCCTGCATGAAAAATCCGGCACATCATCCAAAAAACGGCTGCACGGCCACAAAACTGCAGACAAATGATTTCCATTTAGCCAGAGGCCGCGCACAATAGCCCCAGAAAAACGCATTTATTAACGAACAATTTTCACCCATGAGCTCCACGATTCCCGTCGAACACAACGATCCGATCAACGCAGCCATCCTCGCGATTTCGGAAGATCTCATCGCCGGATTTCAGCGTCAGCCATTTCATGTGATCGCCGAGAAATCCGGTGTGCCGCTCGACACCGTGCTGGAGCGCATCAGTGCGATGCTCAAGGCCGGCGTGATCCGCCGCGTACGCCAGACCCTGCTCTCGACCAAACTCGCACACGGCGCGCTTGTTGCATGGAAAGTGCCGGAGGAAAAACTCAACGACGCCTTCGACTTCATGGCCAAAGAGGATCCGTTTTCGGGTCATGTCGTGATCCGCTCGACCGACACCGAAGTCTCCGGTTCCGGCTATCGACTTTGGACGACCCTCAAGGTTCCTGTTGGCCAATCGCTCGATCACCATGCGACCACTTTGTTGCGACTCACTGGTGCGACCGAATATTTGCTCATGCCTGCCAACGGCGTCTTCGCTCTCGGCGTAGGCCACACTCGTCGCAAGACCCTCGAGCCTGGTGACAAGTCGGATGAACCTGCGAAAATGATGACCACCGCCACGGTCGATCTCACACCGGAGGAATGGACCGTGCTGCTCGCGTTGAAGGAAGAGCTCGCCGCAGACGAAATCACCGCCAACCCATGGGACAAGCGTGCGCAAATTGCCGGTGTTTCACTCGAGCGTTTCTGCGAAGTCGCCGAAACACTGAACTCGAAAAAAGTCATCGGTCGTTTCTCGACCTTTCTCGAACATGTCAAACCCTCCGCCACCGGCCAGCGCGTCACCCGCTTCAACGGCCTCTTTCATTGGGCCGTGCCGAAAGGCCGCGAAATCGAAGGCGGCGCGGAAGTCGGTCGCCATTTTTGCATGACCCATTGCTACTGGCGCGAAGGCGGACCCCAATTCGGCAATGTCAACATCATGGGCGTCGTGCACGGCACGGAAAAAGACCGCGTGCTCGAACACAAGGCCGCCATCGACCGCCACCTCGCCGCTGTCGGCATTCCGGTTTCCTACACGAATGTGTTCTGGGGCGGACGATCGGAAATCAAGCCCTCGGAAATTTCGCCGAAGGTCTATGCCGAATGGCATGCGAAACATGCGGAGGCTTGACGGGTGATACGGTTTTCCCGAGGCAACACCATCGGCCTCACGCAAACTTGGCACTTGGAAAGCAAGGGCATCGGCTCCATTCTGGCGGCATGAAAACAAAAGCGATTTCATTGCTGCGCGAGCTCACCGAAGCCCATTCGGTGCCGGGTCACGAAGACGAAGTACGCGCGATCTTCGTCGATGAACTTAGCGACAGCGGCGATCTCTTCACCGATCGCATGGGCTCGGTGTTCTGCGATCTCGGCGGCGAAGGGCCGCGTGTGCTGATCGCCGGTCACATGGATGAAATTGGCTTTCTCGTGCAGAACATCACGCATGAGGGATTCATCCAATTCGTCGCACTTGGCGGATGGTGGGAACACAACCTGCTTGGCCAGCGCGTCGAAATTCTCACCCGCGCGGGAGAAAAAATCCTCGGCGTCGTCGCCTCACGACCACCACATTTCCTGCCCGAAGCACAACGCCGCCAAGTCCAGACGATCGAGCAATTGTTCATCGATGTCGGTGCCGAATCCCGACTGCAGGCGATCGACGAATTCGGAATTTCGCTCGGCGACCCGATCGCTCCCTGCTCGGCATTCACCGCGCTTTCACGCGAAGATCACTTCATGGCCAAGGCCTTCGATAACCGCGTTGGCATGGCGGCTGTGATCCAGGCCGGCCAAATTCTTGCGGCAACAGATCACCCCAACAACCTCGTGCTTTGCGGCACCGTGCAAGAAGAAGTCGGCCTGCGCGGATCAAAAGCCGCCGCGGTTTTTTCCAAGCCCGATGTGGCCATCATCCTCGAAGGCCCACCCGCCGATGACGGACCAGGATTCAATCGCGCCGATTGCCAAGGGCGGCTCGGCGGCGGCGTGCAGATCCGCCTCTACGATCCGACCGCCATCACCAACCCGCGCCTAGCCCGCCTCGCCATCGACACCGCGCGCGCCGAAGGCATCCCCCACCAAGTCACCGTCCGCCGCAGCGGCGGCACCGATGCCGGATCCTTCCACCAAGCCAACAGCGGCATTCCCAGCATCGTGCTCGGAGTCCCCGCCCGCTACATCCACTCGCACAACGCGATCATCGACATCAACGACCACCTGCACTTGATCGCACTCGTCACCGCGCTGGCAGGCAGGCTCGATCAACATACGGTCGACGGCCTCACAGCTTATCTTTGAGCCAATTAGCTCCGCATCCGCGCCCGGCTTTTTCGCTGGCGTCCACCTAAATGCTGTGCTTGCTTAAAACCCATGCCCAAGCATCGTTTCCTCACTGCTGCCGCTTCCCTCTTCTGCGCCTGTGCCGCAACTCAATCGGCCATGGCCGAACTGCCATCACTCACCGTCAAGGAATGGCTCGGCCGCTTCGCTGTTGCCCAAAGCGGAAAATTCATATTCACCATCCAAACCGACGGGGCCATCGGTCTAAGTCCCTTGGAAAGCAAAAAAGATAACGCCGTCTTCAATAAGGGCATTGCCATACGCCCACGCATTGAGGAAACCATGCAGGATGGAAGCGTGGTCGCACGTCAAATTGATGTGGCTTCACTCGAATCGAATGAGCCTGCGACCGACAAGCTGGAAAAAACCACCATTCGCGGAAAGGTGACCGGAGATACCACATTTGAAATCACCGCCGAAGTTAAACAAGGCACCGTTTATTTCGGCGGAAAGATCATAGCTCCCGGACCCGAAGTGAAAAACCCTCTGCGTTTCTGCGTCGAGATCTACTTCCCCAGTGCCTATGCCGCAACAAAATTGGAGGACGAAAAACAAATGGAAAAATTCCAGAAGCAGCTCGAGGATGATAAGATCACCATCAAGTGGACCGACGGAAAAAAGGTGAAACAAACCTACGAAGAAAATGTCGATGCCTCATCGGAGAAATTCAATGGCCCGGGCATCGCCAGCGCGGAAGTTGACACAGCTTCTTTTAGCGGCAAAAAAATCACCGTTACCGCCTCACCAAATTCTTTCTTCAAGATGTCCAATTCAAATTCCGAGCCACTTCACAAAGGGTTCTCGTTGCTTTGGGCCCCCGATGCCGCAAAAGACGTTGGCAACAAGGCCAAGCTCGCCATCGAGGTCCGCTGAAGATAGGGGCATCCACTCCTTCCAGCGAGGAACCAGGGACCAATGCGAGAAAGCTTCAATTGCATCTTCAAGCGTTATGTGTGGTTGTTTCGCCCGACGACTAAGTATTCCACCCGCTCCCTGTCTTATTGGTCATCAGTGTGGGGCTCTGCATGTTTGATGCACGCCGACGCACTGAAGAAGGCCTGAAGGCCTAGAGCAATTTGCGAAAAGGTGAAGCCCGTGGAGCGAGAAGATTTTGGCCAGGGCAGGGCCTTGCGATCATGGAGCGGTGCGACATAGCCGACCCGAAGGGTTGCACGTAAGGGCCGCGCCGGGTAACGGTCAAAGTGGATGGACATCCACAACTGACTTCTCCGCCATCGCTTGCAAAGCGACGGCGGAGCAAGAATGCAACCATGGACAAAATCTTCCGCTCTTTTCGAAGTCTCGGCGAAGCCACAAATTTCCCACACCTAACCCGACCACCGGCTGCAGATTTCAGCAAAATGCTCTAATCTTCATCGCGTTGAATCATCTTGGTCCAAGCTGCCTCGTCCTTGAAGCGTCGCGAACCAAGACCCTGCTCGTTGGGCGATGCGATCTCGCAGCGCCGACAACAGCTCCACAGAGAAATGGCGGAAGATGCCCACGCTCCTTTGAAGAAGCACCTTCTGCGAAATTGTCACAACCGGACCTTTCTGAGAAAGGTCTCTTCCCAATGGCATCGGTGATGCGTCACCCTATCGTTACAAAATCACTTCTTCTTTTTCGATTCGAGGGCTTCGTTGACCTTGGCCGCGATGTCTTCATAGAGCGCGGGGTCTCCCTTGAGAAGCTCCTTGGCCGCATCGCGTCCTTGGGCAAGTTGATTGCCGTTGTACGAGAACCATGAGCCACGCTTCTGGACAATCTCGAGTTCGAGCGCGAGGTCGAGCAGCGAACCGGTCGAGGAGATGCCCTCGTTGTACATGATGTCGAACTCCGCCTCGGTGAAGGGCGGTGCGACCTTGTTTTTCACGACCTTGATCTTCGTGCGATTGCCGGTGACGGTGCCATCGGTGGCCTTGATCTGACCAATGCGGCGGATGTCGACGCGCACCGAGGCAAAGAACTTGAGCGCGCGGCCGCCGGGAGTGGTTTCCGGGTTGCCAAACATCACGCCGATTTTTTCACGGATCTGGTTGGTGAAGATGCAGACCGTGTTGGCTTTGGATATCAACGCCGTAAGTTTGCGCATCGCGGCACTCATCAGGCGGGCTTGGGCACCGACGGTCGAATCGCCGATTTCGCCATCGAGTTCCTGCTTGGTGACCAATGCGGCGACCGAGTCGAGCACGACCACATCGATCGCATTCGAGCGCACGAGCGCCTCGCAAATCTGGAGGGCTTCCTCGCCGGAGGAGGGCTGGGAAACGAGCAGGTCGTCGAGGTTCACGCCGAGTTTGCGAGCATACTGAGGGTCAAGCGCGTGCTCGACATCAATGAATGCCGCAAGGCCACCGCGTTTCTGAGCCTGGGCGATGGCGGTGAGAGTGAGCGTGGTTTTGCCGGATGATTCCGGGCCGAAGACTTCGATGATGCGGCCACGGGGGAAGCCACCCACGCCGAGCGCACGGTCGATGAGCAGGTTGCCGGTCGGGATCACATCCACATCGCTGCGGCTTTCATCGCCAAGGCGCATGATCGCCGCTTCTCCGAATTCCTTTTGGATGTGCGAGATTGCAAGGTCGAGGTTGCGCTTGCGGGCGTCTTGAAGCTTTTCTTGGGCGGATTCTTCTGCGGTTAGTTTGGCCATGATGTTGGGGGTCGGGTGATGTTTGGAGCCTAGGCTCGAGATTCCTTCCGCGCAAGAAAAAAGATGTTCGCCCGAACAAAAAAGTGACCGAAAATCCCAAGATCCGCTCAATTACCGGAAAATCCGCCTAAAATTCCGGGCGGAACCGGACTGTTCACGGAATCACAAACGGTTTGTCGGGCCCGCACGGATCTTGCGGAAGTTTGACAAGATATAGTTTTATACCAGCATTATCTCGATATCCAAATACGTATGAATTCGCCAAGCGTTAAGGAAATCCGCCGTCTCCATCACCACTGAATATCGCAACATGAAGACCCCCACGCGCCGCTCTCTCATTTGGTTGTCCTCAGCGTATTTGGCATTCGGCATGCCGACAAACGCGCAAACAACCACCGCGCCCGACCTCGATCGCGATGGCATCGCCAACATCAACGACCCCGATGTCGACAACGATGGGCTTCTCAATGGCGCGGACCGCAACATCGACGGCGGCACCGCGAGGTCGGGCCCGCTCAAAGGACGTTACATTGGCGATCGCCTCAACAACGACAATGCGGCCGAAGCCGACATGGATGCCGACGGCCTCGCCGACAACTCGCTAAAAGAAACTGACATCGATGGCGATGGCCTTGCCGACAGTGCCGCCAATGAAACCGACATCGATGGTGATGGACGCGCCGACGACGCTGCGAATGAAGCCGACATCGATGGCGATGGCAAGACGGACGATGCGCCAAACGAAACTGATATCGATGGTGACGGACTGGAAGACGACGCCACAGCCGAAGCGGATATTGACGGTGACAACCGCGCCGACAACTCAGCCAGCGAATCCGACATCGACGGCGACGGACGGGCAGATGACACGGCAAATGAAACCGACATCGATGGTGATGGAAAAACGGACATCTCGATCAACGAAACCGATATCGATGGCGACAATTTAGCGGACGATGCGAGCAACGAACATGATGTCGATGGCGACGGCCTGGATGACGAAGCGCTCAAAGAAACTGACATCGACGGCGACAATCTCGAAAATGCGGCCGACAATGAAGCCGACATCGATGGCGACAATATCGTCAACGATGAAGACCCCGACATGGATTCGGATGGCGTTGAGAACGAGATTGATGAAGACTTCGACAACGACGGAGTCAAGGATACGATCGATTTCACCGACGATGGCGGCAACGGAAGTTTCATCGACGACGACAGCGCTAAACCCACGAACGATTTCGTTTCCAGCAAACTCAGCGAGTTGCTCGGCGTTGCAAACGATTCCAGACTTAAAGTTGCAGTGATGTCGACCACCGAGCCTTATGGCACTTGGAACTACAGGACCAGCGACGGCATCAGCGTCAACGGCGTATGGAGCTATCCGGCAGACAAGCCCGAAGAGCTCAAGCCATTCATGAGCAATGCGGCAGGCGAAAACCGCATCTACGCCCAGTATCCCAATGGATTTCTCACTTTTTACTCATGGCTGCCGGGCGAGCCGGTCGGCTTTGCCTTCTCGACGCTTTCAGAGCAGGCCACCGGAAAAACCGCACCTATCGCCCGCTTGCACTCATATGTATCCGGATTTCCGAATGCATACCCCGAGATTTTGCCGCAGGTGATCTCGGGCTCGACCAGCATCATGTTTTACGGCGATCTGCCGGTATTCGATGGCATCGGCCCGATTGTGGATCAGCAGCGGGCGATTTTCAAAATCGTGACCGATTGGGAAAAAGAAAACTATCCGACCGACAGAAGGTAAGCCGGGGCCATGGGCGCGGTCGCCCCACGGGCGAATTCCCCCGCGGCCGCACTTTCTCGTTTGCATGTGATGCCCGCTGCGCTCCAATGAGGCCGCCGGATCGCACGCGCCCGGCGATTTTCCGCGAACCAATTTCCCAGCAGCACCATGTGGCACGGCCGCTTCACCCAAGACACCTCCTCGCTCGTCCAACAATTTGGTGAATCGGTCTCGTACGATTGGCGGCTATTCCCGCACGACATCGCCGGCTCGATCGCCCATGCGCGTGCGCAGCAAAATGCCGGACTCCTCACTGCGGATGAGTTCCAAAAAATCGAGAGCGGCCTGAGGGAAATCGAAAAGGAAATTCTCGACGGAAAATTCGAGTTCAAGACTTCGCTCGAAGACATCCACATGAACATCGAGGCGGAGCTCACCCGCCGCATCGGCCCGGCCGGTGCCAAGCTCCACGCGGCCCGCTCGCGCAACGACCAGGTCGCAACCGATACCCGCCTCTATTGCCGCACGCAGATTGGCGAAATCATCACCGCCGCCACCAAGCTGCAACTCGCCCTGCTCGATCGCGCGGAGAAATTCGCCGCTTCGATGATGCCCGGCTACACGCACCTTCAACGCGGTCAACCAGTCACCGCCGGTCACCACTTCCTCGCTTATGTCGAGATGCTCGAGCGCGACAAATCCCGCCTCGCCGACTGCCGCAAGCGCCTCAACATCTGCCCGCTCGGCTCCGGCGCACTGGCCGGATCGACGATCAACCTCGACCGCCAAGCGATCGCCGCCGAGCTCGGCTTTGATGGCGTCACGCGGAACTCGATGGATGCCATCGCCGACCGCGACTACATCGCCGAGTTGCTTTTCACAATCTCACTCTGCGGCGCGCACCTTTCGCGTCTCAGCGAAGACCTGATCCTCTGGTGCACGGCGGAATTTTCCTTCGTCCAGCTCTCCGACGCGCACACCACCGGCTCGTCGCTGATGCCGCAGAAAAAAAATCCCGATGTCTGTGAGCTCACCCGCGGCAAGACCGGACGCCTGATCGGCAACCTGCTCAACCTCCTCACCAATCTCAAAGGTCTGCCGCTCACCTACAACCGCGACCTGCAGGAGGACAAACCGCCGCTCTTTGATTCGGTCGATACCCTCAAGCTCGTGCTCGCGGTCAATGCCGAGATGGTCGCCGCCCTCGAAATGAACGAGGAAAAATGCCGCTCCGCCGCCTCCGATCCGATGCTGCTGGCGACCGACCTCGCCGATTATCTGGTCCGCAAAGGCGTTCCTTTCCGCCAGGCCCACGAACTCGTCGGCAAAGCCGTCGCGGAATCCATCCGCACGAAAACCCCGCTCGACGCGCTCGACCTCGCCGCAATCGACCCCGCCTACGGACCCGACGCGGCGGAAGTTTTCTCAGTCGAACGAGCCCTCGCCGCACGCACCAATCTCGGCGCCCCCTCGGTCGTCAATGTCCGCGCGGAAATTTCCCGCTGGCAAAAACAGCTCGCCTGAGCGCCCGGCATGTCGACCACCCCGCCCGATCAAACGCCCATCCGCCAAACCCGCGAGCCCCGCAGCGGCCGCTGGTTCATGGCCTTCATCGGGCTCTCGCTTGCCATCATCGGCGGGCTCTTCGTTTTCCTCATGGCACGCAGCTTCATGCGGGCCAAGGAAATGAGAAACTGGCCGAAAGTCCCATGCGTCATCCTCGCGTCCGAACTCGAGGAGCGTCGCCATGATCCAAACTCGCCCATCGAATACCGCCACCGCGTCAACTTCGGCTACGAATGGCAAGGCCAAGGCCTCCTCGGCGAAAAAACCACCCTGCGCGGGAACCCGTGGACCAATAAACGCAACCTCGCCGAAGAACGCCTCGCGGAATTTCCCGTGGGCATGAACACCGAGTGCTTCGTTCACCCGCAAAACCCGCAGCTCGCGGTCCTCAAGCCTGACTCGCTCGCGCCCGGTTACTCGATCTGGTTTCCCGCGCTCTTCATGATCGCCGGACTCGGCATCACCATCAACGCGCTTAGCGGGCCGCGTCGCCCGAAACTTGCACTCGATTGAGGCCGCTTTGGAAAAGCGTCTTTGCCTAAGAGTCGCAATTCAACGCCGAGCAGGAACCCAGGCAGGGAACTTTCTCCGAAAGGCCCGCTCTGCGAATGCAATGTCGATGCCGGCGCCGATTCATTCACTGCGGACGCTTTGGAAAAGCGTCCCTGCCTAAGCGCTCTCGCCATGCGTATCACCATCCAACCCCTTACCCTGGCCATCGGCGGCCGCAAGCCAAGCGGCGGAATCCTTGATGTTTTGATTGATTCATCAAAAAATCACGGTTTAGAATCCCGCCCCCGTGAGGTGCGCACCCGATGTGCCGCATCCGATCACCCTGCTCAGCCGAAAACGACATCATCACCCAGCCTACAATGAATCCAGACCGCGCCACACTCAACTTTCTCAACAGCTTCCCCGAAGAATCACGGAAGCGAGGTGAAATGCTGCAAAAGGATGGCGCCGTCACCCAGATTTTCGGCAACCACCTCTTCATCCAAGGCCGCGTCGAGGACGAAACCGGCACCTTCCGCACCAGCCTGCGCCTCCAAGGCAACCGCTGGTTCGGATCCTGCACCGCCGAGGACGAAATCGTCTCAGGCGCCTGCCAGTACGCAACGATGATGGAGCGCATGCACCGCGGCGAGGACCTGCCCGAGTCGCCCAACGAATTCGACGACACGCCGGTCCTCGACATCATCGAGGAAAAACTCGGCCGCGAACTCGACGACAAGGAAGCGGACTTCGTCACGAAAATCGAAAAACGCTATCGCCGCTATGTGATCGAGGGCGAGCTCCACGACCACGACATGGTCCGCATCAGCCCTCGTTGGGAAATCACTTCCTACGAGCCGCTCGAGCTCTGGCCGATGCCGCCGGGCGACATCCTCGAGTTCTGGAACTACATCGCCTACGCATTCTACAAACGCAAACTCCCCTACCCGGAGTTCATGAGCGTCATCACCGACCTCGGCCACGTGCAGCGCAAAATGGCCGACTGGGAGCAGGAACGCGAAGTCGCCGCATGGTACGAACGCATCGAGCAAGTCAACGAACGCCCGCCACAGGAAGAACCGATCACGGTCAGCTTCCGACTCGTCGCCACGATCAACGAGGCGCGGATGGAAGTGAAGGAATCGAAATCATCCGTGTGGATCCAGCTGCGCGAGAAAAATGAAATCGAGCACTATGTGAAGCTCCACCACGAAGGCGCCCTCCTGATGGACGCATCGAGCCAAACGCTCTGGGAACACTACCTCGCATTCTTCCGCCAACACGGCGACACAACCCTCGATTTCGATCAGGAAGAGTCATGCCGCTTCATGAACCGGGTCTTCCGCCAGCCCGCCCTCAAAGGCTACATCGTCAACCTCGATGACAAGGACTTCAAGGTGGTCACCGACGCGCTTCGCTGGGTCTGCGAAGACGATCCCTACGATGCGAAAAGTTTCGCGCTGCAACTGGTCACCGCCGCCGGCGAAAATGTTTCGCACTCGGTGCGCCTCCTGCCCGGACGCAAGGAGCTCTACCAATCGGATGAAACGGTTTTCCCCGGACCGCCACGCTGGCTCGAGGAAACCGATGTGATGCCGCGTTACCTGATCCCGCGCCGCGTGATCGACTCGCTCGAAGGCGTGGAGTTCCTTCGCAAGATCGGTGCCTCACTGCCCGAGTCGCTCAAGAAACGCGTCGTCGACCTCGAACTCAAACCGAAGTTCGAGATGAAACTCATCGCCGGCCTCACCGCCGCCGAAACCGAACACTTGGTCATCGATGTCACCGCAATCGAAACCAAAGGCCGCCGCACCGAACGCCTCACCAAGGACGGCTGGGAGCTCGCCGAACAACAACCGGTCAAAGGCAAACAACTTCTCCGCTTCGCCCGCGAAGCACTATATCCAGTCCCGCCGATCCTCGAGGACATGGGCCTGTCCTACGACGAAAAACTCCTTTCGTTCAAATCACGCATCACCAAGCAGTTCCCCGAAAAATTTGCGGAATGGATCAAGGCGATGCCCGAGGACATCGAGCTCGACATCGACCTGCGCCTGAAGTCGATCCTTGCCGATCCAGTCACGGCCGCTGTCCGCTTCGAAGTCGTCGGCCAAGACATCGACTGGTTCGACCTTCGCATCGTCATCGATGTCCAAGGGGTCAACCTCTCGAAAGCGCAAATCCGCCAGCTGGTCGCCGCACGCGGTGGCTATGTCCGCATGGAAGACGGCTCATGGATGCGCCTCGAAATCAAACTCGATGCCGACCAACGCGAGGCCGTCACCCGCCTCGGCCTCGACCCCTTCGACCTTTCCGGCGAGACCCACCGCATGCACGCACTCCAGCTCGCCGATCCGAAGGCGGCCGAAGTTTTCGATCCGAAGGCATGGGAACGCATCAAGAACCGCGCCGGCGACATTCAGATCGAGGTGAATCCCGAAGTGCCTAGTACGCTCAACGCGACACTGCGCCCTTATCAGATCGATGGCTTCAAATTCCTTGCCTACCTCGCAGTCAACAATTTCGGCGGCATCCTCGCCGATGACATGGGCCTCGGCAAAACCATCCAGTCGCTCACCTACCTGCTCTGGCTCTTCGAAGAACACAAGAAGACCAATGGCCCGAAAAAACCGGCACTCGTGGTCTGCCCGAAATCGGTGCTCGATGTCTGGGCGAGCGAAGCGAACAAATTTGCGCCGAACCTGGTCGTCAAGATTCTCAAGAACCGCGACGACATCGATGTCGACCACATTCAGAACAACATCGACATGCTCGTTCTGAACTACGCGCAACTCCGGGTCTGCGGCGAAGAACTCAACGGCGTGAAATGGCTCACCATCATCCTCGACGAAGGTCAGCAAATCAAAAACCCGGACTCGAAAGCCGCGAAGTGCGCCCGCGAACTCGATTCGCAAAACCGCCTCGTGCTCACCGGTACGCCGATCGAAAACCGCCTGCTCGACATGTGGTCGCTCATGGCCTTCGCGATGCCCGGCGTGCTCGGCTCGCGCGCCTATTTCAAAAAACGCTTCGACAAACGCAAGGACCCGCTCAGCCAAACCCGTTTGGCCTCGCGCCTTCGCCCCTTCCTCATTCGCCGCACCAAACTGCAAGTCGCCCAAGACCTGCCACCGCGTACCGAAGAGGAGGTCTACTCGAAGATGGAGGGCGTGCAGCTCGAACTCTACAAGGCCGAGCTGAAGCGCATCCAAAAGGCGCTGCTCGGACTCGATTCGGACGAAGCGGTGAAGAAAAATTCCTTCGCCATCCTCCAAGGCCTCATGCGCCTGCGCCAAATTTGCTGCCACCCGGGCCTCATCGATCCGAAATACCTCAAGGAAGAGTCGGCAAAAATGGAGTCGCTTTTCTACCTGCTCGATCAACTCAACGAGGAAGGCCACAAGGTGCTCGTCTTCTCGCAGTTTGTTTCGATGCTCGATCTCATCAAGGCTCGCCTCGAACTGGAAAACCGCCCCTATAATTATCTCACCGGCCAAACCAAGGACCGCAAAGGCGAAATCGAGAAGTTTCAAACCACCAAGGACCCCTCGGTCTTCATGCTCTCGCTCAAAGCAGGTGGCGCCGGCCTCAACCTGACCTCTGCCTCCTACGTGATCCTCTACGATCCGTGGTGGAACCCGGCCGTGGAAAACCAGGCCATCGACCGAACCCACCGAATCGGCCAGAAAAACAAGGTCATCGCCTACCGTTTGCTCACCCGCGATACGGTCGAAGAAAAGATCCGTATCCTCCAACACCAGAAAACACAGCTGGTCACCAATGTCCTCGGCGACGAAGGCTTCGCCTCCAACCTCGGCATCGATGACCTGCAGTTCATCCTCACGCACAACATCGATGAGGACGACGAGGAGAAAAAAATCTGAGCCAAACGCGAGTCGACCTCCCTCACCCGATGAAGGTCGCCATCATCCACTACCACCTCGAGCCGTCGGGCGTCTCGCGCGTCATCGAACGCGCGTCGCGCGAACTCACGCGACGAGGCATCGCACATGTCATTCTGGTCGGCAAATGCCCGCATGACATGGCCGACAGGC
>JAGWXY010000026.1 GCA_018969605.1 Verrucomicrobiota bacterium
CTGTTTCATGGGCTTTTCCATTGGCATGCGGCGACCGGTGATCGCCGCTACAAAAAAGAGACGGGACCTTGCGGGCCCGCCTCTTGATTGATTGATTTCCTTATCGGAACCGCAAGGATCAGTTGCGGCGACGGCGAAGGAGACCGAGAGCGCCCAAAGCGCCGAGAAGCGCAGCGGAGGGCTCAGGGATGATCTGGAAGGTCGCGGACTTCACAGGTGAAGAACCAGCAGCACCCGAGCCACTGAAGAAACCATCTGATCCAAGTTGAGTAGCGGTCGTGGTACTTTGAAGCTGCCAATAAACAGCTGTGGTAGTGTTAGTTGTGCCGTGGAATGTGTAATTACCGGAGTCTGAGACCGGCAACGTCCAATCGCCACCGGAAGCGATGCCGAAATACTTGCCTGCAAGGTTAGTAAGGTTTGCTGCAGAGTCTTCAAACCACACAATGGCAAATTTTTTGCCCTCAAGTCCTGCGATTGTGCCGCTAAAACCTGGTGTTACTGAACCACCTGAGGCAGCGGAATATGCACCAAGAATCAGGTCACCGCCAAAGGTTTGTCCAGCAGTGATTGATGTATTGGCGACTGCAACAGTCCTAAGCCCTAGGGCACTAGTTGAACCTGCCGTGATGGCTCCTCCAGTTGCTGCGAGATTGAGGAAACCATCGTTTCCATTATCGACAACCAGCAACACCAAGTCGCCGGTGGCAACGTTGGTGCCAGCATTATCTTTCAGTCCCACTGCGGCGGTTGTGGAAAAAGAAATTGCCGCGCTAGCATAAGCAGTGGTCAGAGCCATTGCTCCAATGATCATCATTTTGTTTTTCATATAATTGGGATGTTTATTTAGTTTGTTTAGTTTGTTGATTATGGGTGGAGAAGTTTAGCTGTTAATTGATGGAGTAAGGAAGAGCAAGCGACCAATCCAAGATGTCGTTTGAAGCATAAGACGATTTACGAATTGTGATACAACGGCCCGCTTTCAAGACATTGCCAGTGACCGGAGCGCCAAAGGGATCATTTGCATCATACCAGCCGGCGGACACTCCATTGCCTTCGTCGCCACTGCAGTAGAAATATGTAGCAGATGCGGCCTTGTTGAGGCCTTCTCCCTCGTCATCGTAAACATACACCAGTTCCTCGATTGTGAAAACATCGTTCGTTCCTTGGACGACAGATTGCAGCCCAGAGTTCTCGAGTGACAAATCGGTAGGCAACGCCACTGCCAAATTCACGTCGTTTTGTTCGGTAGAAACTGGAACAAGTGCTAAGGACTTAACGTCGGGAACCTGACCAGTGACTGTGAGCGTATTAGCGACTGCGCTGCCATTCCGAATCATGTACATGATAGTAGGATCAATCACCAGGTCGTCTGCGGAAGCTCCGAATGGATCGTTGGCATCATACCAGCCAGCGGCCACTCCATTGCCTTCATCGCCACTGCAATAAAAGTACGTAGCTGAGGATGCCTTATTTACACCATAACTGCCGTTGTCTACGACATAGAGCACCGATTCAATTGTGAAAACATCACTGGTACTACCCACACCGGCTCCTGCAGGGAATAGAGTTGCAAGCGTCCAGTAGGGAATCACCTTGAAAACATCCCCGTTGGCAAAACCTTGGGCCTGTAAAGTTGATGCTCCCCCGTCAACGGTAATCGTCCCGGTGGTGTTAGAGTCGATGGCGAAGCGCTTGCCGACAAGACCAGGAGTGGCTGCACATGTTACCACTTGGAGATAGCATTGCGGAGCAACGAAGGCACCAGCCGTAAGTCCAGCAGCGCTGACGATATTCCCAGAAACCCCGGTCGTGGAAGTCTTGAGAAGAGGCGAGCGCTCAAGTGATGGAGTAATTGTGGAGTCCGAACTGGCCGGAATCGTGAGGCTCACATACCCCACCGGAGTGGTGTAAGCCGTGGTTTGTGCGTTGACCAAGCTGCAGGCGGCGGCTGCGGCGAGGAGTGAATAGGTGATTTTAGTTTTCATGACAGTATTCGATAAGAAATTAGAATCAGTTGTTGTTGGTTGGTTTGTTTTTTGGAGTTTGAGTCAGGTATTTGGTTAAGGCCGAGCATTGGGGCAGAGGCTTGAGTGGCGGGATGTGCTTTTTCAAGACAACTGCTTTGATGCAGGCTTCGTAAATATCCAACACGAGCAGTGAGGGGTGCACAAGTTTTTTTTCAGCATGGCGCAAAAAAAATCCGTGCTTTTATCGAAGCAGCGGCGAGGGCGGGCAGGTCGGAAGTGGGCGAAAGAGCGGCGGCACGGCTGGGAGCCTGGGCAGATAGAGATATAATCTATTGATAATGAGCGAGTTGAGATAAAAAAGACGATCCGTGAGGGATGAATTTAGGGTTTTTGATTTCGAATTCGAAGGTGAGCGGGTGCGGAAAATGTGAGGAAATTGTTCTCTCGGGATAGTTTGGAAAGGTTAAGGATTTTGATTATCGAGGGCTCAGTGTAGAACATTGAATCCGGATTCCGATGCAGCAGCCCCGAAGGGCACGAAACAGCAGGAAATGTCGTGGCGGCGGTTTTTAACCCGAAATCCGAAGTCGAAATATCATTCGAATCATTTCAACCACTGATTTCGCAGATTTACTGATTATCGAGGAGCGCATTTTTTGTGATTTTTCTTTATCTGTGCAATCTGTGTAATCTGTGGTCAAAGCCCTCTTTGTTTGCATTTCAACTTTCGAATTCGGGTTTAACCGCCAAGCCTATTTTTAGGTATTGGGCATGGCGGTTGAAAACCGCCGCCACATTTTCGGCAGGCTCTGGCGGTGCTTTTTCTGATGTAGGCAAGATGCCTACGCTCCTTGAAGGGCGGCGGGAGCAGATCCGCGCCATCCGGGCAACAGAAAGGGGTCGCGTTTTCACGCGACCCCTAAGACTGTCATGAAATTGTAGATTTAAACCGAGGACCTCTCCCCTCTACGCCTGCAAAAATGCCAGAATTTTCCGAGCTGTCATGTCACTAAATAATGGGACAACCCCGAGTTGCCTTGAAATCATGACAGATCGAGAAATCCACGGCGGATCGCCTCGCTCACGGCGGCTGGCAAGCTGCGCACATGGAGTTTGTCGAAGCTGCGCTTGATGTATTCCGTCACCGAATGCTGGCTGAGCCCCAACTCATCGGCGATTTCCTGGCGGTTCAGTCCCTTTGCCGATAGCTGGAGCACCTCGCATTCCCGCCCGGACAAAGATTCCGCCTCAGGGATCGGGCTGAGCTTGCGGAATGTCTGCAGGATCATGCCGGCGATTTTCGGATCCAGCGGCGTACCGCCTGCCAGAACCTCCTCCAGGGTTTCCAATAACCTCATGGCGCTGCCTGCTTTGACCAGATAGCCATGCGCACCGGCTTCCAGCGCGGCGAAGACCTTGGCCTTGTCGATGAAAGCCGTGAGCACCAGCACCCGCGCATCTGGCAGCAGCCCGCGCACCTTGCGGATGCCCGCGATGCCACTCATGCCCGGCAGCCCGAGATCCGACAGAACGAGGTCCGCGGTGAGTCCGCCACGGATCGCCTCCAGTGCGTCCTCCATGGTGGAAAAGTCACCCACGCACTGATAGCCGCCGCGTTGCTCCAGCACCATAGCCACCGACTCGCGGAAGTCCGCATGGTCTTCGATCAGAATGAGGCGTATTGGATTTTCCTTCATCGCTGCGGCAGCTGCCATGGGTGGAACTCTTAGCCCAAGACTGCGCGTTCGGAAAGCGAAGGTTTATGCATTCTCCTCGGCAGGTTGCGGGCGCCGGGCTTTCCGCAGGCGCTTGCTGTCGATTGGGATGGTGAGCGTCAGTCGGGTCCCCTCGCCCGGCGCGGTGTCCACTTGCAAATCCGCATCCAGCGCCAGCACGCGCTGCCGCAGCGCGCGCAGGGTGGCCTTGCGCATCAAGCGCTCCGGGTCGATGCCCACGCCGTCGTCCGCGATCACGAGCTGGAAGCGGTCGGCCCTTGTTGCCACGCGGATGTCCACCTTGGAAGCCTTGGCATGGCGTAAGATGTTATGAAGGGCTTCTCGGAAATAGAGAAACAAGTGCCGCGTCGCCTCATCCGACAGTTCGAATTGCCACGCCTCCTCGTTGGCGGAAAACTTCCATTTCAATGCCTCGAGCATGATCGAACTGGTCTCTCGCAAGTGCTCGACCGTGCCGATCCGGTGATCACCCTGCGGTCTGAGCAACCAGACGATGTCGCGCACCGCGCTGACCGTCTCCGCTGCGATGCGTTGGATCCGTTTCAACTCGTCGGACGGGCCGGAGCGACCTTCCGCCAGATCGGCAAACATCTGGATGCTTCCGAGGTTGCTGCCCACCTCGTCGTGGAGGTCGCCGGCGATCCGTTCGCGCACTTTTGTCAGCTCATGGTTCGCGTGGATTCGGTAGCGAATGGGCAGCACGATGATGAGCAATGCGCCGGTCAGTCCGAGGATGGCAAGCCCCGTGAGCCGCGTGCGTCGCCAGCCGCTCAGGAGGTTTTGTGCCTCCCCCTCCAAGACATGGCGGCGGGTCTCCAACTGCAGCCGCTGGTCAAGCAGACCCAACCATTCGCGTACCGAAACCAACAAGCCGTCGGGACCGCATCCATCGCTAAGCGCTGCGAGGGTCCACGAGCGCCCGCCCTGCGCGATCAGGTTCATCATCCCGCCCGACGAGCTCAGATTTTTACCGACTGCCAGATTTTTGAAATCGGACAGCACCTCGACCTCGCTGAGGGCGAAGAATGCAGGATATTTTTCAAACGCCTTCCATAGCTTGGTCGCCTCGACTTTCACA
Organism: Verrucomicrobiota bacterium; assembly: GCA_018969605.1. Classification (GTDB taxonomy): domain Bacteria; phylum Verrucomicrobiota; class Verrucomicrobiia; order Verrucomicrobiales; family Akkermansiaceae; genus Luteolibacter. The sequence goes on from JAGWXY010000026.1 coordinate 4,785, forward strand.
AAGCGTGCGCGAGTCTCGGTGAATGGAATTTCTACCGGATTGTGACCCGGATTGGGCATATCGCGCTCCGCCACAGGCGTCCATTTTTCCGGCTCAGCGGAGTCGGAAACCGAAACCACCAGCTTGCGGGGAAAACCGAATCCGCTGGGCAGATCCGAAGTTGGTTTTTTTGCCGGCAGCAGACGCACCGCATCCACCATCTTCGGCGTGCCCAGGTCGACGATCAGCGACGTGGCTTCGTTCGCATTCTGCCGACCTTCGGAAATCCAGCCGATGTTAGGATGCTGCCCCGCAGGTTTCTCTGGGAAACCCAGCGGTGTCTGACCATCGACCAGGAAAGCGTTGTTCCAATGCCACGGGGCGGAAGGAGCCGAGCCAGACAAACTGCGAACCTCGCCGCCACGCGCGACATTCCGCTCCCCGTCGAACACAAACACCTCCGCCCAAGCATGGACGAACGCATCCTCGCTATCCAAATCCGGCTTCAAGAGATCAGCGGAAATCCTTACCCCCGCGGCCACCACCGGCGGTGAAACTTGGTAAACAAAAGGATGTCCGCGTCGCATCGGATTTTTTCCAACACCCGTTTCCTTGGCCACGAGCGAAACTTTCCTTCCACCCTCGTCGATGAGCTCCACGGTGAACGAATCCGGCAGCCCGTATTGCGGGTCTAGCCCTTGCGCATTGTAGCGCCGCGCCGGTACCAGCGCCACCTGATCCACCTTTGCACTCGCCGGCCAGCGAATCTCCACCGAGAACCGTGAGTCCCGCGTGGGCACCGCAGCGGAATGGATGCTCGCAAATCCACCCGTGCCACCTTGATCGTCGATCGGGATGCTCGGTAAATTCGCAATCTGCGGAGCCAACTCCGACAGCTCTTGATCAATTTCCTTCATGCGCCCGGAAAACATTTGCGCCAACCGCTCGTCCCAACCCTCATCCGCCGCCGCAGACCTTGCAATCAAAGGCAACATGGCGCAGCAAATCAGCAAGCCACGGCGCAAATCGGTTAATTTCCAGTGATCTCTCGTCCTCACGGTTTCTCAATAAGTTCTGTGTTCCCGGCAATGCACCCGTGACCATGGGCATTTCGTGCAAAATGGCACGATGAAAAAATACCGGACTTGGCAGATCCGTCAGACCTTTTGGCATTTTTGCGGTGAATCTCTCTCAATCATTCGGCGATGCGTGCCTTGGGTAAGATTCAAGATTCAAGATTCAAGATTCAAGAGGAAGAGGAAGAGGAAGGAAGAGAAGAGGAAGAGTTGTCCTGCAAGATGCAGGCCACGGCCGGCGAGACGCCGGCGCTCCCCTATGAAGAAGTGGCTTCTTCATCTCACTTGAAACTGAACACTTGAACCTTGAAGCTACCTTACCCCAATCCCGCGCGGGTGAGCAATGGTTCGAGTTCGGGGTCGCGGCCCATGAAGCGGCGGTAAAGTTCTTCGGCGGGTGCGGCGTTGCCTTGGCTCAGGACATGTTCGCGGAATGAGCGACCGGTTTCAGGGTTGAGGACCCCTTCATTTTGAAAACGGGTGAACGCATCGGCATCGAGCACCTCGGCCCATTTGTAAGAGTAATAGCCGGCCGCATAGCCGGTCGAGCTCGAGAACAAATGACCGAAGCGCCGCAGCATCGATGGCGTCTCGGTCTTGAGTGGCGCGCGGTAGTCCTTGAGGATTTCGCGATCCACCGCATCGAGCTCGCCACCGAGCCAGCGCGTGTAATGGATGTGCAGTTCGAGATCGAGCTTCGCAAATGAAAGCTGACGCATGAAGCCCGAGGCGCTGAGGTAATTTCGCGCGGCGATCATCTTGGCAAAGAGCTCTTCGGGAATCGTTTCGCCGGTTTCAAAGTGACGCGCAAAAAGGTCGAGCGACTCACGATCCCAGCAGAAGTTTTCCATGATCTGCGAGGGGAGCTCGACGAAGTCCCATGCGACATTCGTCCCCGCGAGCGAGCGCACCTGCACCTCGCTGAGCATGCCATGAAGAAGGTGGCCAAACTCATGAAAGATCGTCTCGACCTCACCATGCGTGAGCAATGCCGGCTTGCCATCGACCGGCGGGCTCATGTTGCCAACGATCAGGCCGAGGTGCGGCTCGCCCGGATGACCCGTGTGCAGCGAGTTCATCCACGCGCCACCACGCTTTGATTCGCGCGGATGCCAGTCGGCATAAAACGATCCGAGATGAGCGCCGCTGTCGGAGTCGTGAATTTCATAAAACGAGACCTCCGGGTGCCAAACTTCGACTTTGGATGATGCTTCACCGGATTTGTTGAAAACAGTTTCGCATTGCCGGATCGTGATGCCAAAGAGCCGCGAGGCAATTTCGAACATGCCAGCCATCACGCCATCGACCGGGAAATAGGGACGCAATGCCTCATCATCGAGATCGTAGTTTTCCTTGCGCTGGAGTTCGGCCCAGTAGGCAGTTTCCCAGGGCTGCAAGGCGTCGGCTTTTTCACCGGTCTTTGCCGCCTTGTACTGCGCGAGTTGGCGAAACTCCGCATGAAAGGCCGGCACGATGCGCGCGTGAAGTTTCTCGATGAAGGAAAGCGCCGCCTCGCCCGATCCGGCCATGCGGCGCAGCAGTGTGAGATCGGCGAAATGACCATGGCCAAGGAGCACCGCCTTCTCATGACGCAATCCGAGGATGCGCCAGACCAGCGGCGTGTTGTCATAATCGCCATAACCACCCACGCGGCTCGAGGCCTCCCACACCTGATGCCGAATTGCATCGTCGTGAAGGTGCTGCATGATCGGAAACATCGATGGAAATTGCAGTGTGAAGCGCCATGCGGGTTGATCTTCGCCGCCGAGGCTCTTTGCCTTTGCGTTGGCTGCAGCTGCGGCTTTTGCCGATTCGGGCAAGCCTGCGAGCTTCGACTCATCGGTGATGACAAGCTCCCACGCGTTGGTCGAATCCAGCACATGCTCGGAGTACTGCTTGGTAAGCGTCGAAAGCTCGGCCTCGATTGCTGCGATGCGTTCTTTTTCGGCAGGTGGCAGATCGGCGCCGGACTGACGGAAATCGGCGAGCGTTTCCTCGACAAAGCGTTTTCTCACCGGATCGAGTTTTGTAGCTTCTGCGCTTTCGCCAAAGGCCTTGAGCACCTCCCACAGCCGTCCATTGAGCGGAATCGACGCATAAAAATCCGTCACCTCCGGCAGCATCTTGTTGAGCGCCTCGCGTTGCGCAGGGTTGTCGCACACCGAGTCGAGATGATTCAAACGCCCCCAGCCGCGACCCAATTCTTCAGTCGCATTTTCAAGCGCGTGAAATGTCGATTCGTAGGTCAGCGCCGATCGGTCCTGATCGCAAATCGCCTCGATCGCATGCTTTGCAAGTGAGAGCGCATGGCGGATGTCGGGCTCGACCGCTTCGGGCACAAGCGTCGACCAGCGGACATGGAAATCGGAAGAGAGAAACGGATGCATGGTAAATGAGATCAGTGAAATTTTTTCAAAAATTCATCGGGTGAAATCGCTTTGACTGGCGATCGGCGATAATCGCGCAGGTTGCGGGTAACGACAAGATCCGCGCCCCACCATTCCGCCGCTGCGACTTGAAGCGCATCCTCCAAATCGGTCATTGGCAGATCAAGCGCACGCTGCGATTCATGTTTGCCTACCGGAGCGACATCGACGAGCTGAAGCAGGCTGCGCAAAAATGGACGCGCATTTTTGAGCAGATACGCGCAGTTGGCAATCGAGTGGCTTGCCACCGCCGCCTTGCCACCGGCCTCGACCCATTTCAAGACCCCGGCACTCGCACGCACATGCGGTTCGCGACCAAGAGCGACATCAAGCAAAACATCGGTATCGATCAGCAGCTTCATCAGCGGATGTACTTCGCAAGCAATGCGTCCCGCAGCAAATCCCTGCCGCCTTTGCCGCCTTTGCCGCCGCTTGGCTCGCGCAGGCTCGCGACACCCGTCATTTTTTCGACAAGGCCGCGCCGCGACTGCGCGCCCTCCTCGCGCAGCAGCCCTTCGATCAGGCCGGATACCGTGGTATCCCTGCGCTTGGCAGTCTTTTTGGCGAGCTCGTGCACCTTCGGGTCGATCGTGATGGTGATGCGACTTTTCATGAGTATGTACTTAAAGACAATCGTGCATACTGTCAAGTGACGGCATCGCCCGTGGTCTCATCGGTGGCGGACGCCACAAACCCCGGCAGCGGCCGCACGAGGTTGTTTTGCAGCGGAAAGACCCGCTCGACGATGTTGGGAGCGATCTCCTGCGACTGCGCGTAAGCCTCGCGGATCATCTCGAGCTTGGCATCGAGGTTGTCGATGTAGTGCAAGGCAAAGGCCTCCGGCGTGCGCGGCAGCACGGGCGACCCAAACTGATGCTCGCCATGGTGGCTGCCGATCAGGTGCAGGAGGTGCAGGCGCGTATCGTCGGATCCGGGCTTGAGCTCAGCCCATGCTTTTGCGTCCTCGGATTCCATCAAATCGCGCCAGAGTTTGTTGACCATTTCGATGCCCAGCGGGATGTGGCCCATCATTTCCCCGGCAAGGGTAAAGGTCTGCGTAAAACCATGCTCCGGATAGGTGTTTTCCCATAGCTTGCCGCAATCGTGAAACAGCACGCCGGCAAGCATCAGGTCGCGATTGAGTACCGGGTACACTCCGCAAATCGCATCGGCCGAGCGCATCATCTGCGCGACATGTTCGACAAGCCCGCCGCGGCGGGCATGGTGGTTTTTGCGCGCCGCCGCCGTGCGCCGAAAGCGGTCGCCCATTTGATCGAGAAACATCCGGCACAACGCGTTCAAGCGAGGCTCGGCAATGCTCGCGCAGAAACTTTGGATCACCACGAAGTCCGCCTCCTGGCGCCGACGCAGATCGGCATCGCCGGCATAGAAATCATTGAGCGCGGTCTCATCCGGCACATGGAACTCGAGATCCTTGGCGTCCATGCCATAGGAGCTTTGCGTCCAGCGCGCCTCGAGCCGCAGTACCGCCGATTCCTTGAGCGACTCCGCTTCCTGATAGACCGGCGAATCGGACCAAAGCTTGAAGCTCATTTTCCCGGTCGAGTCGGCAAAGGCCATTTCCAGATACGGCTTGCCGGTCTTGGCCACGCGGGTCGAGCGGCTTTGCAATTGTGCGATGACGGCGGCCTGCACCGGAGTCGTGCCAGTGCATTCCCTGAGAGCGGCGATCGAGAGTGATGTCACGCCATGCATCATGCACCGGATACGAATGCTGTCACGGAATCCTTTGCCGCATCATTCATAAACAATCTCGTTTGGCAGCTCGTTGGGGTTCTCGCCGGTTGTGGGCCATGCGCCCGCCATCGTCGCGCCCAAGCTGCGGATGCCATAGGCGAGCGCCTCGTAGCGCCGACCCGCGCGCAAGTGCCGCGACATCGCGTTTGAAAGTTCCTCCCAGTAGGCCGGGCCCACCACTTCGGACCACGCGCCGTCGCCGATCACCGCAAATCGATGGCCCATCGGGATCACCAAAATCAACGCGCCATTGCGGTCATTCGTGCGATGCATGCCGAGACGATCGAAAAGTTTCCACGCGTAGCGCATCGGGCGAAACACCAGCTTGGTGGTGATGACCACACGAAGCTCGGCGCTGCTCTTCGCCTCCACCGCGCGGATCTCGCGTACTAGCGCATGCTCCTCTTTTTCTGTCAGAAACTCGTTCATGTTCAATCAGGCTGAATTACCATCCACCACTTGCGCCTCCTCCGCCACTTCTTCCTCCACCACCGAAAAATCCTCCCCCTCCACCACCCCATCCCCCGCCGCTCCAACCACCACCGCCGCCCCAGCCGCCGCGGCTCCAATCGCCGTGACGCGACCCGCCGCGCGTGATCACCACATCGCCATGCTGCTGCGAGGAGATCAGCACCAGAAGAATGATCACCAAAAGAATGATGACCGGAAACGGAATGCCCTCGCCCTGATCCAGACGCGTGCGGCCCGTGCCTTGATATTCACCCTTGGTCGCGGCGATCATCGCTTCAATGCCTGCCACGACTGCCTGCTCGCGATTATCGGCACGTAGGCGCGGGGCGATCACCTCCTCGATGATCTGCTTGCAACGCGCATCGGGCAGCGCGCCTTCGAGGCCATAGCCAACATGGATTCGGATTTTCCGATCGTTGACGAAGAAAAACAAAATCGCGCTGTTGTCCTTGCCCTTTTCTCCCGGCTTCCATGCGTCGAAAACCCGCTGCGAGAAATCGAACATCTCGCCTGTCTCCGGTAGCGCTTGAAAGATCGCCACCAGCATCTGCGAGGAAGACTCGCGCTCGTAGTCCTGCAGGCGCTTGTCGATCGCCGCAAAGGCTGCTGGCGAAAGCCATCGCGCCTCATCGTAAACATAATGCGGCGATGGGCTTGCGGGTATTTCCGCACGCGCAGTCGGCGCGGCAAGCATCAGGCCGAGGCAGGCGAGCCAAAAGCACAGGACCCGCCCGCATGCATGGCGCAGCAATGTCATTTCGCTTCGCCGGATTGACCACCGAAGTCGAATTTCACATCAGGCGCTTTTTCCGCACCGCTTTCGGCTTGGAAATACGGCTTGGGATGAAATCCAAGCATGCCCGCAAAAAACACGGCGGGCACTTTGCGGATGCTGGTGTTGAAATCCTTCACCACCTCGTTGAAGCGACCACGCTCAACCGCGATGCGGTTCTCGGTGCCTTCAAGCTGTGCCTGCAAATCGCGAAATCCGGCACTCGCCTTGAGATCGGGATAATTTTCCGAAACCACCAGCAAGCGTTGCAGGGCACTGCCAAAAGCACCTTGCGCTTTTTGGAATTCCTCAAGCTGCTGCGCGGTCTCCGGTGCTTTGCTCGCATCGATGGTCATGCGTCCGACCGATGCGCGGGCATTGACGACATTCTCGAGCGTCGTCTTCTCGAAGTCTGCCGAGCCTTGCACGGTCTTGACGAGATTCGGCACGAGATCCGCACGACGCTGATACTGGTTGGAAACCTGCGCCCATGCCGCATCAACGCCCTGCTGTTTGCCAACCAGGCCGTTGTAAGTGGAAATTCCGCCAAGAATCAGGGCTCCGGCGACTGCTACGAGAATCAATAGGGTCTTGCTCACGGTATCTCTTTCTAACAGATCATCCGATTGCTGTCGAATCATTTTAACCCCGCGCAAATGCGTTCACTCGTGACGCAACGCCTCGATCGGATCGAGCGATGCCGCCCGTCGGGCCGGCATGAAACCAAAGATGATGCCGATCGCCGCAGAAAACACGAAGGCGATCAGGTTGATCTTTGGATCAAACAAAAATGGCGCACCCACCACTTTCGCAAGGCTGTGGCAAAGCCCGTAGGCGACCAAAATTCCCGCAAGGCCGCCGACCCACGAAAGCGTCACCGCCTCGACCAAAAATTGCAGCATCACATCGCGTGCCCGCGCGCCGATCGCAAGACGAATGCCGATCTCGCGCGTTCTCTCGGTCACCGACACCAGCATCACATTCATGATGCCGATGCCGCCGACCAACAAACTCACGCCCGCCACCGTGCCGAGCAACGATGTCATGATGCGCGTGCTGGAACTCATCGTCTCGGCGATCATGCGGGTATCGACGACCGAGAAATTGTTCTGTTCGTTCTCCGCAAGATTCCGGCGCTCGCGCATCAAGAGCGTGAGGTCGGCCAAGATGCCGGCACATGATTGCTCGTCGATGCCCGCGATCTGGATTTGGTTGATGTTCTGCGGCGGCGGCAATCCCGCAAGACGCCGCTGCATGGTGGTGATCGGCAAAATGATGTTGTCATCGAGGTCATCGCCAAAGCCCCCCTGCCCTTTCACGGCAGTGACGCCGATCACCATCAGTGAAGTTTTGTGCAGACGGATTTTTTGGCCAACCGCTGGTACCGAGCCAAAGAGTTCCTTGCGGATCGTTTCTCCGATGACGCACACGGCAGCGCCCTTGCGAAGATCGTCCTGGTCAAAAAAACGCCCTTCGCTCAGCTTCCATCCGGCGATGTCAAAATACTCGGGAGTGGTGCCCTGATAATCGGTGTTGCGCACATTCTCCATGAACACCGCCGGCGCATTGCCCATTGCCAAAGGCGCCGCGGCACGCACACCACTCACCTGCTCGCGCACGGCTTGCACATCGGCAAGGCTGAACAATGGCGCACCCCACTGACCCCAGCCCTGCCCGGGCCGCAGAATCATCAGGTTGCTGCCGAGATTTGAGATCTGCGACTTCACCATCTCGGTGGCACCGCGACCAAGGGTCACCATCGTCACCACCGCCGCGACACCAATCACCACACCAATCACCGTCAAAAACGCGCGGGTGATGTTGCGGCGTATCTCACGAAGCGCGAGGATGAAGGCATTGAAAAACATGGGAAATTTTCGGTCTGATAACTTTTAACCTATAACCTTTAACTCCCCCACCCTCTCATCGCTGGCGATCAGTCCATCCTTCACACGCACCACGCGTTTGGCAGATGCCGCGACATCGTCTTCGTGGGTGACCATGATGATGGAGATGCCGCGATCGCTGTTGAGTTTGCAAAGAAGCTCCATGATTTCGACGGTGGTTTTCGAATCGAGATTGCCGGTCGGTTCGTCGGCAAAGAGTGTTGCCGGTCCGGTGACGATGGCCCGTGCGATCGCCACGCGCTGTTGCTGACCACCGGAAAGTTCCGCAGGCGTGTTTCTCGCCTTGTTGGGAATGCCAACACTAGCCAAGGCATCGCGCGCCATTTCTCGGCGTTGTCGCGCAGGCACCCCGCGGTAGAGCAAGGGCAACTCGACATTTTCCAAAGCCGATGTGCGCGCCAGTAGATTGAAACCTTGAAACACAAATCCCAAGGCATGTCGGCGGATCAACGAACGCTGATCCTTGCTCAGCGACTCGATGGCGATGCCATTGAAAAGATAACTTCCTGCCGTCGGCGTATCGAGGCAGCCGAGCAGGTTCATCAAGGTCGATTTACCGGAACCGCTCGGGCCCATGATCGCCACAAATTCACCACGATCGATCCGCAGATCCACACCGCGCAGCGCATGGAACACCGCATCGCCCCGACCATAGGTCTTGGCGATGCCGCGCAGTTCGATCAGGGACGCTTCATTCATGGCTTGGCGGGCGGCGCGGCGCTGATGATGACCGGCAGACCTTCACACAGCCCCTCACCGCTGACCTCGGTGATGCGGCCATTGGTGAGACCGACGCTTACTTGGCATTCGACTGGTACTCCATCGCGCAGCAGCCAGACGCTGGTCGCCTTGCCGCGTTCGGTGGGTCTCTGAATCGTTGGGCTTTGGCTCCAGCGGCGACCACCACCGGGCGACAAAGCTTGCACAAGCGTGCGCTTGGGATCGGTTTTTTTGAGAAACTCCAGGACCGATTCCGGATCAAATCGCAATGCGGCATTCTGCACATGAAGCACCTGCGTGGCACGCGCGACGGCAATGTCTGCCGTGGCGGTCATGCCAGGCCGCAGGCTCAGGTCGGAATTTTCAACTCCGAGCTCCACATTGTAAGTCACCACATTGTTGGTGATGACCGATCCGTACGCCACTCGCTGCACTGTCGCGTTGTAACTCCGTGTCGGCCATGCATCGACCGTGAATGTTGCCGTCTGCCCTGCCGCGACACGCCCGATATCGGCCTCGGCCACCGTTACGACGAGATCCATTTTTCGAAGGTCTTCGGCGATCACGAAAAGCACCGGCGCAGTGAAGGAAGCCGCCACCGTTTGGCCGACCTCCACCGTGCGCGAAAGCACGATGCCATCGACCGGTGAGCGAATGACGCTTTTGGAAAGATCGCGTTCGATCGCGCGAAGGTTTGCCTGCGCTTCGTTCACCGCCGCCTTGGCGCTCTCGAGTTCGGCCTTCGAGCGATCGACTGCAGCTTGCGCGGTATCCATCTGCGCCTTCGATGGCGTCTTTCCTTCACTGAGCTGCAAGAGGTCTTCGAAGCGCGCGAGCGATGCCGCGTTTTCAGTGAGCGTCGCCATGGCCAGCGTCACGCGCGCCTCGGCCGAGAGCAAAATCGCGCGGTTGCGCTCAGTCTGCTGGGTGAGCTTGGCGGTATCGAGCTGCGCGATGGGCTGATCTTTTTTCACCGTGTCGTTGATATCGACGAGCACCTCGGAAACAGTTCCCGAAAGTTCGCTGCCGATGGTGACTTGGTTTGTCGGCGTCAGGTTGCCGGTCGCTGTCACGATGAGATCGATGTCTCCGCGCGCGATGTTTTCCGTTTTGAAAATCGGTTCGTTTTCGCGACCGTCCTTGCGGCCAAAATGCCAGTAAAGCAATGCGCCCGCAACCAGCACCAGCGCGGGCAACAACCACTTCCAAAGCGGGTGCATCGGTCGCGCGCTGCGGATGATCTGCGGTAGCTTTTTGGTTGATTCGTCTGCTTGCATCGGGATGGGAAAATTAAAATGTGCCGGCGTTCACGACCATCCGCCACCCAGTGCCTTGTAGAGATCGATGTAGGCTCTGATATGTTCGGCTCGTGAGGCGAGGAGATTGTCTTCGATGCCGAGCAGCGTGCGCTGCGCATCGAGCACCGTGATGAGGTCGGTGACCCCGGCTTGATATCGTTGCTGGGCGAGCGTCGCCGCTTCGCGTGCGGACGCCACGGCTTTTTCAAGCGTTGCAAGACGTTCGCCCGAGCGGCGGCAAGCGATGAGCGCGTCCTCGACCTCGGAGAGCGCGGTCAGCACCGATGCGCGGTAATCCTGCAACGAGCGATCCAAAGCCGCGCCGCGTGCTTCGATATCGGCGCGAATGCGGCCCGCGTCGAAGATCGGACCCGTGACCCCCACAATGAGATCGGCCGCGGTTTTTTCGGGGCGGAAAATTTTCTCCAGCGCGAGCGAGTTGATGCCGAGCGTGCCAGCCAAATTGAGCGACGGATAACGCCGCGCTTTTGAGGCATCGAGCTCGGCGATCGCTGCCGAAACTTTCCAGCCCGACTCGCGCACATCCGGCCGTTGGCGGATCGTGTCGGCCGGGATGCCGATGGCAAGATCGCGCGCCGGAACGGGAATGCGGCCGCGAGCGCTGGCAAGTGCCGCATCGAAGGCACCCGGCTCACGACCACACAGCAAGGCAAGTTGATTGCGTCGCTGCGCGATCGATTGCTCCAGCGTCGGGATCGCGGCACGCGCCTGCTCGAGGCTTGCGCTTGCTTGGCTCGACTCGAGCGAATCCGCCTCGCCCGCCTGCTGCCGCCATGAGGCAAGTCGCGCAGTTTCTTCGCGGCTCACCACAATGTCACGCAACACAAAGAGTCGTTCTTCATCGATGCGCAATCGCGTGTAAGCGATCGCAATTTCCGCCGCGAGCGATGCCTGCACCGAGCGAAGGTTTTCTTCCGTTGCCGCAAATGTGGCGGCTGCGGATTTCGCCAGCTTGCGGTTCTTGCCAAACCAATCGACTTCCCATGATGCATCGAGCGCGGCCCGACCGGATGAGTTGGACAACCATTCGCCACCCTCGCGTTCGGCATCGCCGAAGCCGCGAAGCGATCCGCCAAGTGATGGCATGAGCTGCGCGCTTGCTTCTTCGCGCCGTGCCCGCGCCTCACGCACCCGCGCGGTCGCCGAAGCGATGCCGGGATTTTCCGCGAGTCCAACAGTGATCAACTTCGACATCTGCGGATCATCAAATCGCGCCCACCAACGCGTCAGATCCTTTTGCGGTGAGGCCACCGGAAATCCCGCGCCGTTGATCCATGCCTTGGGTGGCTCGGAACCGGCACCGGGCGTGCTATCGGCACAACCGACCACGACCCATGAAAAAAGAAACAATGTCACCCGCGCAAAATTCCGACAGCAAGCTCCTCGCTGCCCCATAGCCGCGTGTCGGTTTTGAAAATGTGGGCACGATGGCAAAACAGCGTTCTGTTAGAAATCGAGGTAAATCTCGGTGCGGCGGTTGACCTTGCGGCCATCGGGATTGTCGACGCCACCCTCTGTCACATTCGGTCTGCGCGGCTGGCTCGATCCCTTCGCGATCGTCACGATCTGCGTCGCGGAAACACCGGCTTCGATAAGCAGATCGCGCACCACTGCGGCGCGGCGGCCTGAGAGCTCGTTATTGTAGTTCTTTGTTCCGAGCGCATCCGTGTGGCCGCTCAGCGTGATTTTTTTGTCGGGATCTGCGCGCAAAATTTTCGACACGATCTCCAACTGTCTCTTCGTTCGAGGATTCACCTCATCCTCGTCAAAGCCAAAATAAAGCGCCAGCGTGTCACCACCCGCGGGATTCTTCACCAAGGGCGAGTAATAGACATCGCCGCCCGCAACACGCCGCGCGTAATCCGCAAGCAGGCGGTCGAGGTTGATCTCACTCACAAGCCATGTGGCGGGACTTCCGGAATTTTTGAGCGTGAGCGCAACGCCGGCGTCCTGGGATCCGTCGGTCGCCTCGATGTTGGCGAGATAGCCCGCGAGGTCCGGCTTTTGCAACATCGAGCGTAGCGGCTTCGATTTGCGCAGTTGATACATACCCTCTTCAAAAAGTATGCATAGCCCCGCGATCTTTGCATCGCTCACCGACTTCGGGTCCACATGCGTGCGGGCGATTTCAAACTTCTGGTTCAACACCGCCTGCAAAAAAACATCGGCCACCGCGAGTGAATCATTCACCGTCGCCTGCCCCGCATTTCCACCGTCACGCGCGGGCAAAACAAATTTTTCCACCGACCAGAGTCCGTCATTGTTGATCAAATCCAGCACGATTTTTCGACCGCCCTCAAGTTCGAGCACCCAGCGCGTGCGCTTGTTCAATTCCAACTCGCCCACCTCGCGGATGCCGCCGCCTTGCGCGAGCTTTGGCTTTGAGGCGAGCAGACTGCGCAACGCTTCGCGGCTCGAATCGTCGAGGCGAGTATCGCCTAAAAGTTTTTCCAGCACCGAGACATCACCCGACTCCAACGCGGCGGCGATGCGCTTGATGAGTTCTGCGGGATTTGCATCACTCGCTACGATGGCCGTTTGAGTGGGCGGCGCTTCCGGTGCGATTGGCTCAGCGCTAGGCGCGGGTTCGGCAGGCGTCGGCATAAGCGCAGGCGCTTGCGGCTTGTCCTGCGGTTTTTGCGGCACACCGGGGCGGATGAACCAAAGAGCGATCGCCGAAATGGTCAGCGCTCCGGCCAGACCCAAAAACCAATGAGGAGCTTTCATGAGAGGATTGATATGGGGCCGCGAAGTGATGGATGAATCTGCAAAAGTCCTTGGCGGATCATTTCTCCGGCGGGACCGGTGCATCAGCGTCGCTCTCGGCAATTTTTGCCTGAAGTTTTACGATCGATCCGCCGCGCCACACTTCGATCGCGACTGTTGCGCCGACGCGTGATCCTTGAATGAGGCTGAACAATTGGTTCGACGATTGGATGGATTTGCCATCGAGCGAAATGATCACATCCCACTGCTGTAGTCCTGCCATTTCCGCCGGCGAACCGGGAACGACAGCAGTCACCAAGGCACCACTCTCACCGCCGTAATCGAGATGCGAGCGCAGCGTCAGATCGAGGTCCCGCATCTGCACGCCGAGAAATCCGCGAATCGGCCGCCCGCGCTCAAGAATCTGCTCGATGGCATCGCGCACATCATTCGACGGAATCGAGAAGCCCACACCTTGGAAGCCGGGGTTCTGGCGATCGGGCGAAAAGATCGCGACATTGATGCCGATGATTTCGCCGCGCAGATTCACCAGCGGACCGCCGGAGTTGCCGGGGTTGATCGCCGCGTCGGTCTGGAAAAGATCGCGTTGGTTGTCGGAGATCGAGCGTTCCTTGGCGGAGATGATTCCCTGGGTCACCGTTTCGCCGAGCCCGAAGGGGTTGCCGACGGCAAAGACCAACTGACCCACCTGCACCTGCGACGAATCGCCGAGCTTGAGCGGTTGGAAGGGGCCTTTGTCATCGATCTTGAGCACCGCGATGTCGAGCAGGCGATCCTCACCGATCAGGCGTGCAGTGTAAGATTTTCCACCATGCAGCAAGATGCGGAATTTCTGCTGTCCCGCCACGACATGGTGATTGGTCACGACATGGCCTTCCTTTGAAACGATCACGCCCGAACCTTGACCCTGCGTGGGCATCCGCCTTTCAAAGACGCGGCCCCAGAAATCTGCGAGACGCTGGGTGCTGTAACCTTGCGTGTCGATGCTCACCACCGATGGCACCACCGCGCGGGTGAGGCTCGCGTACTCTTCATTGAGTCTTGAGAGCAGCTCGACATTGCCGACATTGAGCGGCGGCAGCTCAGGCAGGGTGAACTTCTCCGGGCGTTGTTCCGATGGTTTTTGTGAAAGCCCTGGCAGCCAGGCCGAGGGACTTTCACCACTCGCGCATTTGCGCAGGGCGGAAACCGCTCCGTAGGCGACGAAAAAAACGGCGATCAGGAAGATGGGCTTGCGAATCGAGGATAACATGGCGCGTGCTGAACTGGCCGTAAATTGCCAGCATTTCCCGAATATCCAAGCCCCGAAAAAAGCGGGATGCCAATCTCAATGGTCGAGCCTGAGCTTTTTGAGCTTGGGCTCGATCACAAAGCGGCAGTACGGGTTCTTGGACTTGTTCTGGAAATAATAGTCCTGATGGTACTCCGGCCCCGGGTAAAACTTCGACGCGGCACTGATCTCGGTCACGATCGGGTCGTCAAACTTCGGCGCCGCCGCCGCTTTCGAGGCCTCGGCGGCCTTTTTCTGTTCCTCCGAATGGAAAAAAATCACCGAGCGGTACTGGGTGCCGACATCATTGCCCTGGCGGTTGAGCGTGGTGGGATCGTGCAATTTCCAAAACCAATCGAGCAGCGTGGCATAGCTGATTTTTTTCGGATCGAAAACCACTCTCACGACTTCGGCATGGCCGCTCTCGCCGGTGCAAATATCTTCGTAGGTCGGATTGGGCACATGCCCACCCATGAAACCGGAGGTCACCGAATAAACGCCGTCGAGTTGTTTCATGGCCGCCTCTATGCACCAGTAACAGCCCGCGCCCAGAGTCGCGATTTCGGCATTCTCGGGAACTTGTGGCAGCGCGGCAGGATGGTCGTTCATCGGTTTCTTGTCGGGTTCGCAGGAGGCGAGCAGCGGCATCATGCCCAGCAGCGCCATCCAGCAGGATTTGATCGCGGTTGATTTCACGAGGCCGACAATTTCGCACAGCCTGCGGATTTTACCACTCGATTCCGACCCCTTCTTCCGGTACCAGCACCTGCTCGCTGATCCCGAGGCGGTCGGCCTCCGCCAGCAGGCGTTCGACTGGCTCGTTGTGTGGCTCGTTGCCGAGCGGAAAAGTCCCGTAATGCATCGGGATGAGCAACTTCGCGTTGAGGTCGATGAAGGCGCGCGCAGCCTCCTCCGGGTTCATGTGCACATCGCGCCCGCTCGGTGATTCGTAGGCACCGATCGGCATCAACGCGATGTCGATGTTGTGCTTCACGCCGATTTCGGCGAAGCCGCCGAAGTACGCGCTGTCGCCGCAGTGAAACACACTTTTGCCGCCAGTCCGCACGATGTAGCCGCCGTAATCGCGATGCGTGTCGTGAAGGAATCGCGCGCCCCAGTGATGCGATGGCGTGTGGACAATCTCGAGTTGATCAAACTCCAGCTGATCCCAAACGCTCATCTCGTAGATCGCGGGAAACCCGAGTTTTTTCACCAAGGATCCGCTGCCTTGAGGCACCACGATCCCCTCGCGGGCCTGCAGAATCTTGAGGCTTGGCTTGTGCAAGTGATCGAAGTGCGCGTGCGTTACCAACACGAGATCGACCTCCGGCAGGCCATGCAGGTCGAGCCCGGGTTGACGATGCCGTTTCACCGGGCCATGCCACTTCGCCCAGTTGGGATCGACGATCACCGAGTGCCCAGCAAACTGCAGGAAAAACGACGCGTGCCCGATCCATGTGACGCGCACTTTGCCGTCCTCAGGCGGCGCCAGCACCGGCTCGAGCACATTGCCCGCGCGACGGCGAAACATGCCGGGCACGACGCGATGACGTAAAAATTTCAAGTTGCGCACCGGCCATCCTTTTTGCGGCAGCAAACCGGAATATCGCGCTCCCGGCGGCGCAAATGATGGATCAGGCTCCTTCTTCATTCGCCCAGGCCCTTCGCATAAACCTCATCGCCGTTGAACACGATCACCATCGGTCGGCAACATACCTCGCAATCGTAATCCACTTCCGCAGGCTGCTCCTCCGGCGGCGGCACCGCTACCTCAAAAAACTCAAAGCATGTCGGACAGGTGACCTCTGCGAAGTCCATGCAGCAAGCATCGCACGAAAATCCCCGCGCGCCAATGCCCGATATGGCTCACGAAGGATTGAATTTGAGGAATATGCACTTGCCCGCAGGGCATCGGTGCCCGGATGCTCCTCCATGATTTCGCACACGGAGGTACTGCTTTCCGCCATGCCCGTGTACATCCTGATCCTGATGGGGGTGGTCTTTCGATGGACCGGAGCGATCGCCAAGGAACACATCGACGGCATCACGCGACTGGTCTACTCGGTCCTCGTTCCCTGTTTCATCATCGATAAAATCCTCGGCAGCGAATCGATCAAGGCGGGCTCGATCATTTTTAGCTCGATCGCTCTCGGCTTCGGCATGATCGCGGTGGGAATTCTCATCGGTTATCTCTTCGGTTGGCTTATCGGTCTCGAAAAAGGACATGGCAGGCGTACCTTTGCATTGGCCAGCGGCTGCCAAAACTTCGGCTTCAATGCCGCGCCGGTGGTCGAGATCCTCTGGGGCGGTGGCGCACTTGCCATCCTCTTCGTGCACAACATCGGCGTCGAGGTCGCGATCTGGTCGATCGGCGTGCTGATCATGAACGAACACGGTGGCATCCCGTGGCGACGCATCATCAATGGCCCGCTCATCGCGGTGGCGATCGGACTGTTGCTGGTCGCCACCAACCTCGACGCGCATTGCACCGGACCCGCGCGCAAGGCACTTTCGATGGCAGGCGCGGGCGCATTTCCGATCGGTATCATGATCACCGGCTCGGCCATCATGGACCTGGCGCGAACGGAGAGACCGACATGGAAAATTGCGCTCGGCTCGGTAGTCGTGCGGCTCATGCTGGTGCCTGCGGTGTTTTTGGTGTTGGCAAAATTCCTGCCGATCGCCGAAGGCCTGCGTCAGATCCTCGTCGTGCAAGCGGCCATGCCCGCGGCAATGGCTCCCATTCTTCTCGCGCGAATCTATGGCGGCCGACCTGGCATCGCGGTGCAGGTGGTGGTGGCCACCACGGTGGCAAGCCTCTTCACGCTGCCATGGGTCATCAGCCTCGGATGCAGTTGGATCGGCTTGAAACCGCTGTTGCCATGAGCGGTCACTTGCCGCTTGAATGCCTCCAATGAGAGCCATCGGCGCACGCAAATTTCTACCCACTTCGGACCCCGCATGCTTGGTGGAATTCGAGGCACAAGACCCCATTCCCGGTTCGGAGGATCTGATCGTTCGCATTCACGCCTGCGCGGTGAATCCGGTGGATACGAAAATTCGCAAATCACTTGGCGAGACGATTCAGGAACCACCGCGCATTCTCGGTTGGGACGCGGCAGGAACGGTGATCGAAATTGGCAGCGACGTCCGCGATTTCAAAATCGGCGACGAGGTCTTTTATTCCGGCGATCTCACTCGCCCCGGCTGCAACGCCGAGCTCCAAGCGGTCGATGCCCGACTCGTCGCGCACAAACCGCGCAACTGGTCATTCGAAGAAGCCTCAGCACTACCGCTGGCCGGCATTACCGCATGGGAGTTGCTCTTCGAACGCATGGGCGTGAGCCCCGATGGCAAGGATCGCGGCAAGGCGATTCTGATCATCAATGGCGCGGGTGGCGTCGGCTCGGCGCTCATTCCGCTGGCTCGTGATGCCGGGCTCACCGTCGTCGCCACTGCATCGCGACCGGAAACGATCGCATGGTGCCAGCAACTCGGCGCGCATCATGTGATCAATCATCGCGAAGACATGATCGCTCAATCCGAAGCCTTGGGTTTCACCTCGTATTCATTCATCGCCAACCTGCATCAGCCCGAAATCCATTGGTCGGCGACCTCGCAACTCATCGCGCCATTCGGCACGCTCGGCCTCATCGTCGAGCCGCGCGAGAAACTCCACCTCGGCGATCCACTCAAGGCGAAGTGCGTGCGCATCGCATGGGAATTCATGGCCGCGCGCGCGAAATTCCAATCGCCCGACATGCACGAACAAGGCCACATCCTCGCGAGAATTGCCGCACGCTGCGAGGCTGGGAAATTTCCAAAAATCCACACCCGCGTGTTTGATTCCCTGAGCGTCGAAAACCTTCGCACTGCACACATCGCGATGGAGCAAGGCGAAGCCCACGGCAAGTGGGTCTTCAAGTGCATATCCTTTCAGTAAAAAATCCGCACTTTCAAACCCATGACCGCACACACCGAAACATTTTCCGTTCACACGCACGGCAAGGGCACGAGCGAAATCACCAGTCAGATCGCCGCGATCGTCTCACGCTCGGCGATCCGCACCGGCACGGTCACGGTCTTCGTGCGCCACACCAGCGCGAGCCTCGTGATCATGGAAAATGCCGACCCCTCGGCGCGCCGCGACCTCGAAATGTTTTTTGAAAAACTCGTGCCGGAAAACACACCGTGGTTCATTCACACGCTCGAAGGACCCGACGACATGCCGAGCCACATCCGCATGGCGCTCACCCGAACGAGTGAGGTCATCCCGATCATCGACGGCCGCATGACCCTCGGCACCTGGCAGGGCATCTTTCTCTTCGAACACCGCAGCCGCTCGCACACGCGACAGATTGCCGTCAGTGTGATCGGCGAGTGAGGGCAAACAAATCGCGCAATTTTTCGCCGATCACTTCCGCCGCTTCGGGCACGCTGATCGATCGACCTGCTTCGTTTTCAAGGCAACTCATCACCACGCCATCGATGCCGCAGGGCGTGATCGCAAAAAACGGCGGTAGCGATGCGCGCGTAATGTTGATCGCAAATCCGTGCATGCTGATCCATTTGCGCACACCGACGCCGATCGATGCGAGTTTGCGATCGCCAACCCACACACCGGTAAGGCCCTCGCGCCTTTGCGCATCAACACCAAAGGTCTGACACGCAAGAATGAGCGCCTCCTCAAGCGAACGCAAATGCGCGTGAAGATCTCTGCCGCGCGGGTTGAGATCGAGCACCGGATAGCCCACCAACTGACCCGGACCGTGATAGGTCGCCTGACCTCCGCGATTGGTTTCAAACACACGACAAGGAAGGTTTTCCGCATCGCGCAAAGAACTGCGGTCCTTCAATCGGCCGATCGTGTAAACCGGTTCATGCTCGAGCAAAAAAACCGCATCGCCTTGCTCACCCGTCAGCAGCGCATCGACCCTCGCCTCTTGCAGGCGCAAGCCATCCTCGTAGGAAACGGGATCGGGCAGATGGATGATTTCGAGCATCGATGGACTGGCGGCTGATGCGGATGATGATGGACTTCGCGATGGCGCTTGGAAAGAACCACCGCGCTCAAACGAGGCGGCGATCGAGGAGTTTTGCCTTGAGATGATCTGAAGCCTGCAAGTGGGCGATGCCGATCGCGAGCGCATCGGCGGCATCGGAGGGCGGCGTTTCGGCAAGGCCAAGCAAGGCGCGCACCATGAAGGCGACCTGCGATTTGTCGGCGTTCCCCTTCCCCACCACCGCGCTTTTCACCTTCTTCGGCGAGTATTCGTAAACCGGCAATCCGTGGTCGGCCGCCGCGATCAAAGCAGCCGCGCGCGCCGCACCCATCGAGATCGCGGTCTGATGCGATTGCACATAAATGATGCCCTCGACCGCGACTTCATCGGGCTGAAATTTTGCGATGAGGTTGGCGAGATGACTGCGCACCGCCGCCAACGCCGCCGATTGCGGCAGGGACTTGGAAATGGAAATCACATCGTAAGCCAGCACCATCGGACTGCGGGCCTCGCCCTCAAGCACGGCATAGCCGGTGTTGCGAACGGCTGGATCGATGGCGAGCACTCGCATGACCGGAGTATAAAGCCGGACCCTACACTCGCGGCGAGCGGTTTCTGATTTTGCTCAAAAGTCGGCATTCTCCTGCCGCGTTTTTCCCGCTTTCCTGGTTCGATGGATGATCTTATGGTTCTCCTCGATGAGAGGTCGGTGGCGGCGCCTAAGCCACCGCTCCAGACCCTCCAACATAATTATCACTACGATCAGCCATGGGAAGAGCCTTTGAATGCCGCCGCCGGGCCAAGGAATCGCGTTGGGCCACGATGTCCAAGGTGTTTCCGAAGCTTGCAAAATCGATCACGCTGGCCGCCAAGGATGGTGGGCCCGATCCGGAAACCAACGCCCGACTGCGTGTCGCCATCGCCAACGCGAAGGCGCAGAACCTCTCGCGCGAGAACATCGATGCAGCGATCAAGCGCGCTGCCGGCAAGGATGCTTCGGAAATTTCCGAAATCACCTACGAAGCCAAAGGCCCGCATGGTTCGTTGTTTTTCATCGAAGTCGCAACCGACAACTCGAACCGTTCAGTGACGAACATCAAAACGATCTTCAACAAGAACGGCGGCCAAATGGTCAACTCGGGTGCGCTCGACTTCATGTTCTCGCGCAAATCGGTGATCGAGTTTCCGGTACCCGAGGGCAAGAACCTCGAGGAGATCGAACTCGAGCTCATCGATGCCGGTCTTGAGGAAATGCATGTCGACGAAGGAGTGGTCTCGGTCATCGGCGACTACACGGCCTTCGCGCAGCTTTCCCAAGCGGTCGAGGCCCTCGGCATCACCGCCAGCAAGTCGGGCCTGCAACGCTTGCCGAATCAGCCGATCGAACTGACCGAAGAGCAGATGGTCGAAGTCGAAACGATTGTCGACAAGCTTGAGGACGATGACGATGTGCAGGCGGTATTCACCAACCTCGCATGAGCCGACGCATCAATCCTTGCGCTCGAAGAACATCGTGAATTCGTTGCGATTGTAGGTCAGATGCCTTGTCGCAATTTTGTTGAGCCCGGCCTTGCGGGCGATGCCTGTCACTTCGGATTCGAGGGCGGTGGTTTCATCGATCGATGAAATGCCCGGCAGCTTGAGGGTGAAGATGACGATGCCTCCCGGCCGCAGGTTTTTCGATAGCCTTGCAAGCTGCCGCATCGCATCGCGCGCGTCGCCATTCATGTCGCAAAGCATCGCATCAAAGGTGAGCCCCGGTGGCGGCATGAAGTCCGCCGCATCCGCGACAAATTGCATGAGCCCTTTGCGTTGTTTGAGTCGCGCATCGAGTGGCGAGCGATCGACAGCGATGACTTGGTAATCTCGTGCGAGCAACTCGGCGGTCATGCCACCGGGGCTGGCGCCGAGTTCGAGCCAGCGCGCGCCGCTTGGCGGCGGCCTGCGAGTGAGCTGGAGATGATGCAATGCCTCGGCGATTTTCGCGCCGGCGCGGCTGATCGTATCGGGTGAATTTTGCGGGATGAACTTGGTGCCACCGGGAAAAAATCCATCGCATTGCGCCGGTGATTGCAGGCCGGCATACAGTCCTTCCTTGCCGACCAAACAGAACAGCGATGCTTTTTGGGAATTTTGTTGTTCGGCATTTTTGATCGCAGACCACTCGCGTGGAAACAACTGCAGCGCGCGTCCGCGCAGGTTGGAGGCGAGGGTGCGGTCGTAGGGTTTTGGCGAGCCGGGGTCGATCGGCCCGCAGATCAGCGTCTGTGCATTGCTTTCCCCAAATTTTCGCAGCAGTGCCTGCGCGGCTTTTTCGATGAAGCCATCGGTCTCGCGCGGGTTGCACGGCCAGCTGTGATGCACCGGCATGTTCCAGCGAAGGTAGCGCGCGAGCGGCGAATGGCGGATGCTTTCAGGCTGCTTGATCCGGATCAGATGAAAGTCTCTGCCAAGTTTGCGAAGCGATTGGGCGCCGAGGCCGGCAATGATTTCCGATTCGTGATCGGCGAAAATTTCCGAAATGCGGATCAGCCATGTCGCACCCGATGCCGCGTTCTTTTCCTTCGCTGTTTCGCTGGCATCCATCAGTGTTTGATCATGGCCCATTCCTTCCAGAACTGCGCGGTTTGTTCGGGGTCGGGCACGACTTCAAGCAAGGTGACTTTGCGCTCCGGATCGAAGGCATCGAGATCGTCGGCGCGCCGGACTTGCAGGTGAGCCATGCCCCAAAGTGTGGCGAGGCCCGAGAGATCGGCCTGATGCGGATTGGTCATGCACTCGGCCGCGCGCGGGCTCATCGATGCGAGACGCGGCAAGTTTTTGAAAATTCCGCCGCCGTGGTTTTGCAGTACCGCGAGCACCAATCCGCTTTGATTCATCTGACCGAGCACGAAGGGCGCGGCGAGATCGTAGAGCGCGGTGAGATCGCCGATGAGCGCCCATGTTTCGGAATCGTCTGCCGTCCATCCGAGCCAAGTGCTGATTTGTCCATCGATGCCGTTGGCTCCTCGGTTCGCGCGGATGTTGCGCATCGGGCGCGCCCATTGTGCGAAGGAGTTCCATTCGCGAATCGGCAGGCTGTTGCCGAGGAAGAGCCCGCGGCCGAGGCAGGCATAGTTGGAAATCGTGCGTACCAGTGCCGGTTCGCTGTCGGGAAAGCGTTCGAGCAACTCGTCGATGCGTGTGGCGCGCGCGGAAGAATGACGCAGCAGATCAAGCGCATCTTCCGCGGGCTCGATCGGGCCAAGCGCAGGAATCACGCGGTTGAGCGGGCCGCGCGTGACCTCGCTTGCTCGGGCAAGTCCGGGCAAGCCATTCCGGCAGATCGACCACACCGAAACTTCGGGCAGTTCCTCGAGGTCGCGCCAAAAGCGTCCGCTCGGCACTCCGCCAAGCCGCAGCACCTTGCCGGGTGGCTGGGCACGCAGCACGCGATCTTCATCATAAATCGCCAATGCCTGCAGCGCTTCTCTCAAACCGCTGGTGGCCTCCGCGACCACTGGCGCACCAAGCTCGCTGCAGAAATGGAAAACCTCTTCGT
>JAGWXY010000112.1 GCA_018969605.1 Verrucomicrobiota bacterium
CTACAAGCAATCGACCTACTTCAGTGATTACTACGATCAAACCAACGCCGGCGGCGCTCTTTCCCTCCGCAAGCCACTCGGCAACAAGGCCTCGATCAAGGGTGAGTATCGCCTTGAAAATGTGAACATCGATTCGGAAGTCGATGATAACGATTACGGCGGCAACGGTAACCTTTCGCAACTTTCGGAAGAAAACATCGGCGGCGATTACCTGCGCAGCGCACTCGGCGTGAACTATGTGTACGACACCCGCGACAGCAGCATCCAACCGCGCAACGGCCACAAGTTCGATGCAGGCCTCACCTACGCCGGCCTCGGTGGCGATGTCGACACGATCAACCTCTCGCTCCAAGGCCAGAAATACTGGAATCTGAAGTGGGACTCGATCTTCTCACTCAATGGTGAACTCGCCTTCGTCGACAGCATCGGCGGCGATGAGATTCCGATCTTCGAACGCATGTTCCTAGGTGGTGGCCGCACGCTGCGCGGATTCGAGTTCCGCGATGTTGGCCCACGCGACACCGGCTACACCAACGAAGTCTACGGTGGCAACTCCCTCGGCTACATCACCGCCGAGTACACCATCCCGATCATCGAATCGATCCGCGCCGCAGTCTTCACCGACTCCGGTTTCGTGAATGCCGATAGCTGGGATCCCAACCCGAGCGACCTCTACACCGATGTCGGCATCGGCGTGCGCATCAAGCTGCCGATCAGCCCCATGCCACTCGCACTCGACTACGCCTTCCCAGTTTCCTCACCCGACGACGAAGCCGACAAGGGCGGCCAGTTCAACTTCTACCTGAACTACCAGTACTGATCTGACCGATCATCGATTGAAATCTTCTTGGCGGAGCCACCACAACGGCTCCGCCAATTTTTTTGCATAACCCCGAAGAGGGGACCACGAAAGGCACGAAGAGATCCTCGGAAATGACCACTGATTTACTGATTGACTGATTTTTGATGAGTGAAAATCAGAACCTAAGACACTTCTTCTCTTCAATCAGTAAATCAGCGAAATCAGTGGTCAAACAACTTCTAACCTCACCCCTCTCTGCGCACCTTGGCGGTAAATCTTTTGAAGATGCGGGCAAGATGCCCGCGCTCCCTTGAAGAAGCCGCTTCTTCTCTTGCGTCTTGAAGTCTTCCGTCTTCCCCCATCAGCGACAAACCGCTTCGGCCGAGCGCATGCCATCCATCGCCGCGCTCACGATGCCACCGGCATAGCCCGCACCTTCCCCGCAGGGAAATAAACCGGCGATCTGCGGATGCTCGAGCGTGTCGTCTCGTCGCGGAATCCGCAGCGGCGAACTCGTTCTCGTTTCAAAGCCAAGCAGCAATGCCTCCTTCGACGCATAGCCGCGGATCTGACGATCAAACAATCGCAAGCCCTCGCGCATCCGCGAGGTGATCCATGACGGCAGCAATTCATGCAAAGGCGCAGAATTGAGCCCGGGGAAATAACTTGTCTCGGGCAGATCGGCGGAAATTTTTCCCGAGACATAATCCGCCACGCGCTGGGCCGGCGCGACCTGACCTCCCCCGCCCGCCTGTTTCGCCGTGCGCTCAAGTTGTTTCTGAAAGGCAATGCCCGCAAGGATGCCATGCTCTTTTTGCAAATGCCGCAGGTCCTCCGGCTCGATCGTCGAGACCATGCCCGAATTCGCAAATGGCGAATCACGCCGCGAAAGGCTCATGCCGTTGACCACCACCTCGTCGTTCTCGGTCGATGCGGGCACCACCCAGCCACCCGGGCACATGCAAAATGAATGCACGCCGCGGTCGCGGATCTTTGTCGCGAGACGATAACGCGCTGCGGGCAGCAAACGCGGACGCTCTTCCGCGCGGCCAAGGTGATACTGGATCCTGTCGATGAACGGCTGCGGGTGCTCGATGCGAAATCCCACCGCGAAGGGCTTGGGCTCGAGCAGGATTTTTTTCTGCGCCAAAAGCCGGTACACATCACGCGCCGAATGCCCTGTCGCAAGGATCACCGCATCGCCGGAAATTTCCTCGCCCGCAGCAGTCACGACGCCGTGAATTCTTCCCTGCTTGAGAAGAAAATCGACGACCTTCGTTTCAAAGCGCACCTCGCCACCCGCCGCAATGATCGATGCGCGCATCGCCTTGACGACGTTGGGCAAAAGGTTCGATCCGATGTGCGGATGCGCATCGGTGAGCACGCGCTCGGGCGCGCCGTGCGCGACAAGGATTTCATAGACCTTCGCCACCGGCCCGCGCTTGGTCGCGCGCGTGTACAACTTGCCATCTGAAAATGTGCCAGCACCGCCTTCGCCGAAGCAATAGTTCGATTCTTCGATCACCCGCCCTTCACGCAGGATCGGCGCCAAATCAAAACGCCGCGCACTCGCGTCCTTGCCACGCTCGAGGATGATCGGCCTCAAGCCCAACTCGAGACAACGCAGCGCGGCAAACATGCCGGCCGGACCGCAACCGACAATCACCACCACCCGCGCATTGGATGCCAAAGGCGCCACCGACCAAAGCGGCTTCGACTGCTCAGGCATCGGCCCGTCCACTGCAACGTCCAAGCGCAGCTGCACCTTGATCGCCCTCTGCCGCGCATCAATCGAATGCTTGCGCAACACGATCCCGCCAACCCTCGAAACCGGAATCCCCAACTTGGCAGCCGCAGCCTCGCGACGCGCGGCATCGTCCTCGGAACGATCCAAAGGCAGCACGATATCAACGCTCTCAATGCGAATTTCCACAGTCCAAAAAATTTCAATCCCTCACTCGTGCACCGGCCGCTTGCGACCTGCATCATCCACATTCACCAAAGTCACCCGCGTCGAGAAAATCGGATCTCTGCCGGTCTTTTCATCACGCACCTCGACGGCATAACACACACTCGTCGTACCCTCGCGCGACAGCGTGCAGGAAATCGTCAGGATCGCGCCCTGCCTCACGCCGTGATGAAACTCCACGCGGTCCATCCCCACAGTCACAAACCGGCATTGCGGGAACTCCAAACTCGCAGCAATCCAACACGCCTCGTCGACCCATGCCAGCAACCGCCCACCGAACAGGAAGCCGTGGTGATTGAGGTCACCGGGAAGAACAAGATGATGCGTCTGCATGCGGCATTACCAGCGACGACGCCGGGGATCCTTGATGATTTTTGCGTCAACCGACCACAGCCCAGCGCCAGTGAGTATGATCGCGATCATCGGCACGAGATACAACAAGGCCGGCTCTTTCGCGGCACTCACACCCGGCCCGATGAACCAAGCAGATGCAGCATGAATGTTGAACGCCGCCACGACCATCGTGAACCCAAGCAGAAACGCGGCCGGCCGAGTCGCAACACCAAGGATCAAACAGATCGAACAAACCACCTCAGCAAACAAGGCCGCCAGAAGACTCACTGGCGGCGACATGAAACTCAGCGGGAAAAAATCCGGCACCGGAAAACCATCTTTGATTTTGCCAAACGCCATCAGCTTCGGAATGCCATGACCAAACAGCATCATCGCACCCAACATGAATCTGAGCGCAAAAATACCGCTCGCGGAATTCGGGTCGCGCGTGCCGCAATCGAAGAGAAATTTTTTCATGAGGCAGTGGGGCTGGAACCGGCCGGAGAAATGGTGATGCGCTTGAGCCTTTCATCACCTTCCGGCGAGTGAGTCTCGATGCCGGGGATCTCCTTGAGAATCTGATAAGCCATGCGCCGGTAGTAGGCGTTGAGCGGGCGCATGCGATGCGGCGTGCCGGAGGCCACGACCCGCTCGGCAATGCCGCGGATTTCTGCCGCCATCTGATCCTCGCGGATCGTGCGAAAATGTTCGCAATCGACTTTGACCCTTACCGAGTCGGGAAAACTCCGGCGCAAAATGCGGTTCACCAGATACTGGAGATCATCAAGCCGATCACCATCGCGACCAATGATGTGGCGGCTCTCGGCCGAGCGCACCTGCAGGCAGGGGCCATCAGTAGACTGCTCGATCCCGATGGTCGCCGGCACACCAAGGTGCCCGAACATGGTATCAAGGATCTTTGATGCCGCTTCTGTCTCATTCATGGGAGCATTCTAGGCGGATTGATCCAATGGTCAACCACCCACCGCCGCAATGTTTGGCAAATTACCCGCTTGGCAAAAAAATCCCGCACACCGAAGCTGTCCGCACGCGACCGACATCCGGTTTTGGCTCCGCCAAAGCTCGAACAAGGCAAGACCTCCGACCCCCTTCATGAAAATTTCCTCCTTCACCGGCGGCATGGCCCAAACCAACGGCTACCTGCTCGAATCCACCCTAGGCAACCTGCTCATCGACGCCCCCGAAGGCATCGCCGCATGGCTCGACTCGAAAGGCGTGCGCATCGATGAAATCCTGCTCACGCACCAGCACTACGATCATGTGCAGGACGCCGCCGCACTCCAACAACGCGGCGCAAAAATTCACGCCCACTCACCCTACTCGCCCGACCTGACCCTCGAAGCCGCCGCGCGCGCATGGGGCATGCCGATCGAGGTCGAGCCCTACCAAATCGATTCGTTGATCGACCCCGGAACGCCACTCGAAATCAATGGCATGCAAATCGCCACCGCCCACGTTCCCGGCCACTCGACCGATTCGGTGACATTTTATTTCGCCGCAAATTCCATTTTGTTTTCCGGCGACACGCTCTTCGCTGGCTCGATCGGCCGCACCGATTTGCCGCACGGCAGCACCTCGCAATTGCTCGACGGCATCCGCGCGCATCTCTTCACGCTGCCACCCGAAACGATCGTGCTCTCCGGTCACGGCCCGCAAACAACCATCGGCGACGAAATCGCA
>JAGWXY010000027.1 GCA_018969605.1 Verrucomicrobiota bacterium
CGCCTAAGCTCCGCCCGCTCACCGTGCGCTACCACTCGACCAACAACCCCGACCTCAAGGTCGACCTCAAGGAGGCGATCCTCCGCTCGCTGCCTGCCGACAACGGCCTCTACATGCCCGACCAACTGCCGGTGCTCGGTGCCGATTTCTGGTCGCGCTGGCGCTCGATGAGCTTTCAGGAAATCGGCTTTGCCGTCGCCCAAGCCTTCTTCGGCGAAGATGTGCCGGACGACGCGCTGCGTGAAATCGTCAATGGCACGATCAGCTTCGACGCGCCGGTCGTGACCCTCGGCCCCGGCGATCACATCCTCGAGCTTTTCCACGGCCCCACCCTCGCTTTCAAGGACTTCGGCGCACGCTTCATGGCCCGCCTCATGGCATGGCTCACCCGCGACGACGCGCGCATGCTCACAGTTCTGGTCGCGACTTCCGGCGACACCGGCGGCGCCGTTGCTTCAGCCTTCCACAATGTCCCCGGCACCCGCGTGGTGATCCTTTACCCAAAGGGCAAAGTCTCCGGCCTTCAGGAAAAACAACTCACCGCGCTCGGCGGCAACATCACCGCGCTCGAAGTCGATGGCACCTTCGACGATTGCCAGGCATTGGTGAAATCCGCCTTCCTCGATCGCGAACTCGCCGAGAGCCTCAATCTCACCTCGGCCAACTCGATCAACCTCGCACGCCTCGTTCCGCAAAGTTTCTACTACATCCATAGTAGCCGACAATTGCCCGAGGGCGTGAAGCCGGTCTTCGTCGTTCCATCCGGAAATTTCGGCAACCTCACCGCCGGCCTGCTAGCGATGCAGCTTGGCCTCGAGGTCGATCACTTCGTCGCCGCCACCAACCGCAACGATGTCGTGCCCGAGTTCCTGCGCAGCGGCATCTACTCCCCGCGCCCGAGCGTGGCGACGATTTCCAACGCGATGGATGTTGGCGCACCCTCGAACTTCGTCCGCATGCAGGCGCTCTTCGGTGGCTCATGGGAGCACATGAAATCACGCATCAGCGGCATGTGGTTCGACGACGACCGCACCCGCGCCGCGATCCGCGAAGTGAAGTCGCTTTACGATTACGAAATCGACCCCCACGGCGCGATCGGCTGGCTTGCCGCACGCGCATGGCGCGCCGAACACCCCTGCAGTGCCACCATCACCCTCGAAACCGCCCACCCGGCCAAGTTCCCCGATGTGATGGAAGCCGAGCTCGGCGCCCATGCCGTCGAGGTCCCCGAACGCCTCGCCATCCTCGCCCACCGCGAGAAAGTCGCCATCCCGATGGGCACCGACAAGACCGCCTTCCGCGAGTGGTTGCTGAAAATGTGAGACGCATCGCCGGCATGTCCTCTTCAAGGAACTATTCCATAAATCCGGCCGCAAACTAGCCCGCCATTCAACCCCAGCACTTTAGAGCATTTTGCTCAAATCCGTAGCCTGTGCTTGGAGTTAGGTGTGGTAAATTTGCGGCTTAGCCGGACCTCTTGAAAACGGAATCCTTGTCCATGACCGCGTAGTCGCTCCGCTCCATTTTCACAACGCCTTGCCTTGGCCAAAATCATCTCGCTCCACCGGCCAGATCTTTTCGCAAACTTCTCTAAACCACCTCCACCCGACAAGCGATTCACGGCAATCGAAAATATCTGATCCAACTTTCGGATATTGACGGATCAAAGGCATAACAATACCCTCCCCAGAACAAACCAATGAAAAATCAATCAAATCTCGCCGCCCTTGTCTCCATTGCCACGCTGGCAACAGGCCCATTTGTCATTGCAGAAAATGCGGAGCCGGTCACACCGGAAATCGTTGCTTGCGAATTTACGCCGGAAATCGCCGATTGCCCCGAGATTTTGCCAGAGATTCCTGAAATCTGCGTGCTCCCGCCCCCCACTGAAGAGCCAATCTCGGTCGATGATCACATTGATCCGGTGGTAGATCCGACGGTTGATCCTGTGGTTGAAATTCCGTCCGATACCGATTTGACCGAAGGCAGCGATGGGAAGTCCGACGAAAATGAAGCAGTGGATTCCAGCGATCCTAACGCCGACAACGAGGCAACCAAAACCGTTGAAGACGACTCTTTCGTTACCTACAGCGAGAACGAAGTGCCTATCGAATGGCTGCAACGCGGTGGAAACAACGAAGACCCGCACGTGATGTATTACTCCATGGCTCCCAATCCTGTAGACGGCAACCCTGCGCCCTTGCTTGAAAAAGACCAAACTTCCAACGCACTCGCCCGCGAGCTAGGACAAGACGACAAAGCCGCTGCAATCAACCCAAAAGCAAATGCCGCCACCCCCAAACTGCTGAGCGAGAAAAATGAGCCTACCGTCCTGATCAAAAAAGGCCGCGTCTTTCTTCGTTAATTTTTCGGGACCTGTTCATTCACGAAAGCCGCCAGTTGATTCTGGCGGCTTTTTGTTTTGATCAACCCGATGAAACACCCCTCATCTTTCGCGTCAATTTGCGCGATCCTCCCAGCCTTGGTTTTTTGCTTCGATGCTGAGGATTCGAGTTGGACCATTCTCCTCACCGAAAGCCTGGTGAGGAGGTTTGATGAAAGTGTCAGTTACGCATCGACTGCCTCGTTACTACATTCGAACTGCAATTCAAAAATTTTCACACAAGATAGGCTGGCGACTATCAAGCCGTGACTTTTTTGGACGCAGCATTTCTCAACCGCGATCAAGCGGGTGACATCGGACAGCTTGCCTCAATCGGCGCGGGCTTGCGCTGGCGCTATGCGGAGCAAGTGTCAGCAAGAGCGGATCTCGCGGTTCCAGTCGACTGCCCAGAGCAGGAAAACAGTGCTCCGATGCTGCACTTTTCAATCAGCATCACATGGTGATTGGCATCACTGTGGTCCGATAAGAACCGTATTCTCCTCGGACGGAGGTGCATTTTTTCCGGCGGAATCGTTGGTGATCACGAAATTGTCTGGGATTGTGCCCGCAGGGAGCTCGAATCCCACCGACTCATACGCCTCACTGCTCGGCGGAATTTTGCCGAGCAAACGAAGCTCGCTTTCACCCTTTGCCTTGACCCAGAAATTTGTGTTTGAAAGATTGTTAACAACCAAAGTTCCAGTCCCTGTCGCCGGGTCGTAAATCGGCACTGCCGATGGAGTAGCGACGGTGTTGACAGTGCTTTGATCGGCCCGGTTATCAGCCAAAGATGATTTTCCCGCCAACGCATCACCAAGCAAATCCACCACCGATGTTTCGGTATCTTCCGTAGATGCGATCTGGGATGTCGCACGCGGCGGTCTCATCTTCATCACGATCGGCCATGCCATGCCTGGAACCGACCCCATGCGCTCTCGTTCGTGCTTTTCGACACTCTGCAGTTTCTCGCGCAAGACCGCAATCTCCTGAACAAGGCGTTTCGTTTCCATCTTCGTCACCAACTCCACGTTGCTCTCATGGGTAGCGGGATCTCGGTTGGAGGCCGCATTTTCGGTCGGCGTGGACCCTACATCGGAAGATGGCTGCGCAGCCGGATCTTGGACGGTGGCTTTTTGAATCTTGAGGATATCCCGATTGGCGGCGTGAGGAGTGGCGTTGTTCTTGACACTCTCTGTAGGGATGGGTGGTTTGCGATCTACCAGCAGGATGAAGGTTAGCGCCGCAGCGGCCGCAGCCCAGCCAGAAACACCCAGCCAATTCACCGCCTTTGCCTTTGTTGGATGCAGACCCAAGCGCGCTTGCAGTTGCTCCAATTGTCCTGCGCGAGGCGTAAGTGGCACGACGCTGGCTGCGGCGACGGCAGCACACAGGACGTTCATGTCCCGGTAAGCGCCTCTAAGCTCGGGGTCCTGACGAATTGCATCATCAAAGTCAGCGGCTTCGTTGGAATCGAGCATTCCAAAAGCCCGCCAAGCCGCGGTTTCGTGTGGGTCAGAATTCATAGCGTGATAGTTGGTTGCGCACCTTGTCCAATGCTCGGCGTAGTCGGTTTTTTACCGTACCCAGCGGAGTTCCGAGGTGCGCGGAAATTTCCGAGTGGGTGTATTCAAGAAAGACGGCCAGCTCCAAACACTCGCGTTCGTCGGAAGGTAAAATTTCAAGTGCGGCGCGGACCCGGCGCCAATCATCCTTCATCATCACTCGCGGATTTTCGCTCGCTTCCGCAGGCGCATGAAGGTGAATGGGAACTACGCGCGAGGAGTCACGCTTGTCCCGGTGCCGATAGCGCAGGCGGTCAATGCAGTAACCGCGCATCACCGCAAAGGCCCATGCAAAAGGCGGCGATTGCGACGGGTCATAGTCCACTGAGCGCTGCCACATCCGAACGAAGGTGTCTTGCACGATTTCCTCCGCCTCGTGCCGGTCCCCCAGCATGCGAAACGACGCCCCCAACAGAATCGGACTCCACATGCCATAAAGTTCCGTAAGCGCCCTGCCGTCCCCCCTCGCCATGCGATCAATCAATGCCGTCGCAACAGCCATCTGGTCTTCACCCAAAAAACTGGGCAAATTTGGGTTTGGGGTGAACTCAGGCTCGATCATGGCGTGGAGTATGGATGCGGAAATCCCGCAGCTTAGTGATTGCCTACACCAGATCCGCTAATTTCCGAACTTTGGTCCACCGAATTTCAACAAATGGGAAAAATCGTCCCTAGCAGTCGGACTCCATGCCCTCGAGGTTCCAGAACGCCTCGCCGGCCTCGCCCACCACAAAAAAAGTCGCCATCCCGATGGGCACCGCCAAGGCCGCCTTCCGGGAGTGGCTTACCCAGATGCGAGGACGCATCTCGCAGCCCGGCGCTTCGATAGGCATATGTGCTTTTGCCTTGCCGCATGATCGCGGACTCGTGACGATGAAGCACCACCAAATTTCCTACCCATGCGCAATCTCTCCCTTCTTATCACCATCGCGGGCTTGTCAATTGGCGGCATTGCCGAAACCCACGCCCAGACGCAGACCGAAATGAACGCCGCTGCCGAGGCCGATCTCGCAGCGGCCCATGCCAAGCTGAACTCACTGTACAAAAAAGTTCTTTCGACCAATGCCGACAACCAGCAGTTCTGCTCGGATCTCAAGGAAGCCCAACGCGCGTGGCTGAAGTACATGGAGTTCCACGTCAAAACTCTGTTCCCGATCAAGGAAGGTGAAGATCCCAGATCCATGTACGGATCAATGTACCCCATGGATGTCGCCACCGAGCAAACCGTAATGATCGAGGCGCGATGCAAGGAGCTTTCGGAGATGCTCCGCAACTAGCGCAGTCGCCGGGAGCGAAACAAAAATCCAAACATCATCATCCCATGCCAAACACGCGCCCTTCGGAAGATCTGAAAAATTTTCGATCTGCACGCAGCGTCGGTGGATGTTGATCCCCCTTGCCCTTCGCCTGCTTTGCATGGTCATCGGCCTGCAGCTTGTTGCATGGCACTTGCCCGCCACATCAGATTGGATGCCGCCGAGGCATGGGAAGAGAACATCGGAAGCGTGCCCTGCCTGATCGCGAAACGATACGGTCGCGTGAGGGAGTCGACATCATCGCGCAACGAATCGATCGCATGCTGGGATTGTTGGAAAAGTTCAGTGGCTGATTTGCCAACGGAATCCACCGCATGTTTTTTGGTTTGAGCACTTGGGCTTGAGGTGGAATACCTGCGAATGGGTGGCATCGGTTCTGGTTCAGTGGGAACTGCTTTTTTGTTGGGGGGGTAATGGCGGCTTCGGCATCTCCGTGATCCGCTACAAGGCCGCCTTCCGCGAGTGGTTGCTGAAAATGTGAGGACTTCATGCCTCTCGACGGGGCCATTGTCGGAGGCCTACCGCACGAATGCGGAATGGCAACACTGGCGAGCAGAACTTAAATTTGATGTCTTTTGGCGCCTCAAACTTGCCCGGCCAATCGGAATTGACTTTTCGCCCTGGCAAGCAATTGAAGCGCCGCGAAAAGAGGTCAGCTCTCATAATGTTCAACGATTACCATTCATTGGCTACCGGGCTGCTGCTCGTGCCCTCTCGCACCGGACCCATCGGCCGCATGCGCGGCACCATCCTGCTCATGGCCTAATTGGCCTACATCACTTTGGCACTGCGCAAATGACTGCCTCTCCCCACGATGATTCCGCTCACTGGCACATACTGTCCGAAACAGAGCTGTGTGCAAAACTTCAGACCGCGAGCAACGGACTACCCGCTGCCGAGGCGGCAAAACGTCTCGCCGCACATGGCGCAAACGAGATTCAGGAAACCAAACCGGTAAGCCGCATCAGCATCTTACTTCGGCAATTCACCAGCCTCATCGTGTGGCTGCTTATCATCGCAGCTGTCGTGGCCGGGACACTGGGGGAAATGCTCGATGCCATCGCCATCTTTGCCATCGTTTTGCTCAATGGCGTGATCGGCTATTATCAGGAACACAAGGCAGAGCAAAGCATCGCCGCTCTGCGCCAAATGACCGCACCGCTCGCGCATGTGCGACGCAGTGGCAAGTCACTCATTGTTCCCGCCACGCAGCTTGTGCCCGGCGATGCGCTTGAAGTTGAGGCGGGCGATATCGTCGCTGCCGACGCGCGTCTCCTCAAGTCGGTGTCCCTGCGTTGTATCGAAGCGGCGCTCACAGGCGAGTCAGAGCCAGTGGACAAGCTGGTTTCGACACTCGATGACACAGAGCTACCCCTCGGAGACCGTACCAACATGCTTTTTAAAGGTACTATCGTCGCTGCCGGACAAGGAACTGCATTGGTTGTTGCCACTGGCATGAAAACCGAGCTGGGCCGCATTGCGGGCATGATCGGACAAGCCAGGGCCTGCGAGCGCACACCCTTGCAAGAAAAACTTGAGTCACTCGGACGCGTGCTCGCCTGGGTGGCGCTCGGCATCGTCGCGCTTTTGTTCCTGCTGGGCCTTTTGCGCGGCACGGGGTTGCTTGAGATGTTCATGACCTCGGTGAGCCTTGCCGTGGCCGCCGTTCCGGAAGGCATGCCCGCAGTGGTGACCGTGGCCCTCGCGCTCGGCGTCGTGCGCATGTCGCGACGCCGAGCGCTCGTGCGCAGACTTCCCGCCGTAGAAACGCTGGGGTCCACGAACGTGATCTGCACCGACAAGACTGGCACGCTCACCCTTGGAGAAATGACCGTGCGCGAGCTGTTTGTGGCAGGCCAAAGCTTTGCCGTCACCGGCGAAGGATACGGACCGCACGGCGAAATTCTCTTCGAAGGTCAAGCCACCGGCGCCGAACACGCGGAACCCTTGCTGGAACTGGCCACCACCCTTCTCGCATGCAACAACGCAGAACTCATACTCGAAGAAGGCGCATGGAAAGTCATCGGAGATCCGACCGAGGGCGCGATGCGGGTAGCCGGAAACAAGGTCGGCGGCAACACCGCAGAGATCGAGCGCGACCTGCCACGACATCACGAGATCCCCTTCGATTCCGAGCGTAAGCGCCGCACCATTATCCGCCGGATGCCGGATGGCGGGCTGCGCGCGTTTGTCAACGGCGCGCCCGATGTGCTGCTACAGCGCTGCACCAAAATCTATACCGAAGCCGGCATCGTGTCGCTCGATGCATCGCAACGCAGCAACATCGAACGGCAAAACGAAGCCATGGCCGTGCGGGCGCTGCGCGTGCTCGGCGCGGCATATCGCGATTTGCCACACGGCACCAAGGCGCACGAAATCACGGAAAATTTTGAGCAGGATCTCGTCTTTGTCGGACTGACCGGGATGTACGATCCGCCACGACCGGAGGCAAGGAAGGCCGTCGCGAGTTGCCACGATGCCGGCATTCGTGTGGTCATGATCACCGGCGACCATCCCCATACCGCTCTCGCCATCGCGCGCGAACTTGGCATCGCCGGGCCGGACGACACCGCAGTAAGCGGCGCGGAGCTGAACAGGATGAGTGACGACGACATGCGCACGCGCGCACCGCACATCGCCGTCTATGCACGCGTCACCGCCGAGCACAAACTGCGCATCATTCACGCATGGAAGGCCAATGGCGCTGTCGTTGCAATGACCGGTGATGGCGTGAATGACGCGCCAGCGCTCAAGGGTGCGGACATCGGCATCGCGATGGGCCTCCACGGATCTGAGGTCACCAAACAGGCCTCCGACATGGTCATCACCGATGACAACTTTGCCAGCATCGTTGCCGCCGTGGAACAGGGCCGCGGCATTTACGACAACATACGCAAAACACTGCAATACCTGCTGGCCAGCAACTCCGCCGAGCTACTGCTCATGACAGCATGCATCCTCATCGGCCTGCCCACACCCTTGCTGCCAATCCACCTGCTCTGGATCAATCTGATCACCGATGGCCTTCCCGCCCTCTGCCTTGCCACCGATGCCATCGATCCGGGCGTGATGCGCCGCCATCCGCGTCCGCGCGGCCAGGGCATGATGGACCGCGCCTTTATAGAGCGACTGATCGTCGGCAACATAGCCACCGTTGCTTTGTGTTTCGGCATTTTTGCCTTGGCGATGCGTCAAGGTGATGTCGAAGCCGCGCGCTACATGACGTTTACCGCACTCGTATTTTGCGAGCTTTCCAAATCATTCTCCTTTCGCAGCGAGACCAGTTCGCTTTGGCAACTGCGATGGCTTTCAAACCCCCGCCTTCCGATCGTCGTGACCGCTTCCATCGGCCTGCAACTGACGCTGCATCATGTGCCATTTCTAAGCCGAGTGCTCGGAACCGTAACGCCCGATTGGCAAATTCCCTGGCTTCTGCTCGGCGCGGGATTTCTGCCGCTCGTCACCCTTGAGCTGCTCAAGGCATACCGGAACAAATCACCCCACAAGGAGGCCGCATCTTTGAAGATGTAATCAGCAAAAAGTGACCCCCGATTCCACCGCGACCTGAGCCGAGTTCAGATGCTGGAAACTTGAACCTTGAAACTTCCCACCTGCTTCAATGTTCAATACTCTTCTTCATCACCCGGCACCGGCGGGATCACATCCTCGCGCATCAACAGGCGCTTGATGTCGAGATCCGGCAAAAGATCCTCCGCCGTGCTTCTCAAGATCGCAACATAGGGCACGATCCGATCAAGCTCGGCAATCGCGCAGTGTACCATCGAGCTGATGATGTCCGAATCGTACCTCTCCCTTTCGAAAAGATTGGTGATGCGAAAAACCAGCATGCCGCGGTCAAGGTCATATTCGAATCCACCAAGCGTGAGCGGCTTGTTGGCGCGCGCCAGCAACTCAAGCGCCGATGGCAGATGCCCCGCACCAAGCTCCATCGGCACCTCGGAGACGATGCTCAAGGCATTGAGTTCGGGAAATGCCTACGCGATGAGATCCACCCCGCGTGGTGCGCCTCAAAGCCAGCACGCAACACATCGCGGCCTTCAACCAGCTCACAGTGCCAGCCATTGCGGCCAAAGGTTTCTTCAACAAGAAGAATCTGACGCGATGTGTGGACGCATGCGCCTCTTATGCATCGGCACCTCGCACGCGGACAATGATTTTCAGCGATCGATCGTCGCTTTGCCGACGCCTTGTGCTCAGGCGTTATTGCCAGGTTGTTCCAAGCTGACCCCGCTCAGCAGGGAATAAAGCGGCTCGTTGATATAAAAGTTCGACCTGCCCATCTTCTGCTTGCGCACCAGACCGGCACTCGTGAGTTGCTCCAGATATTTGGTGGCGGTGGGGCGGGACACGCCAAGCTCCCGCTCGATGAATTCGATCTTCGTATATGGGTAACGGAAAAGGTTGTTGAGCAAATCCTGACTATAGAGCTTCGGCAGGCGATCCCTCAGATCGTACTTGGTTTTCTGCATCAGGTCGCGGAAAGCTTTCACCAAATGGATCGCGCTCAGAGATGTCACTGCCACGCCGCGCAGCAGGTAAAGGCACCACTCGGCCCAGCGGTCTTCATCGCGCACGGTTTGCAGCAAGCGGTAGTAGTCCGGCTTGGTGGTGGTGATGTAGCGACTGAGGTAAAGCACGGGCAGATCAAGCAAACCATCACGCTGCAGCATGAGGAGGTTAAGGATGCGCCCGGTGCGTCCGTTGCCATCGTAAAACGGGTGAATGCTCTCGAACTGATGATGGGTAATCGCCATCCGCAGCAAGGGATCGAGGCCATCGTCGGCGTGGATGAAGTCAATCAGGTTGGCCATCAGCGCCTCCACCTCGTCAGCGTCCTGCGGTGGCTCATAGATCGTTTGCCCGGTG
This sequence comes from Verrucomicrobiota bacterium, assembly GCA_018969605.1. GTDB lineage: Bacteria > Verrucomicrobiota > Verrucomicrobiia > Verrucomicrobiales > Akkermansiaceae > Luteolibacter. The sequence continues at coordinate 10,149 of JAGWXY010000027.1, forward strand.
GCTTCGTTTTTCAAAACAGTGCCCGGCAGTTTTCGCAACCCCGCTCGGTTCTGCTCCAGCTCCGCCTGCACGGACAGCAACGTTTCCAATCGGATCAAGCCAGAATCCCGCACCGCTTCGTAGCCAGTGCGCAGAGCGGAAACATAGTGCCGAACCTCCTTGGCAGCCGCGGTTCCACCGGAGTCATCCTGAAAGGCATAGAGCTCGTCGTGAGTGGTGATGATGTTTTCAATTTCCGAGCTATCCTTCGCCTCCTGAATGCCGAGAGTATCGAGCAAAATCCCCTGATTTGGCAGCGATTCACAAAGGCCTTTCAGCTCCGCCAAACGCCGGTGCGCCTCGGTCAACGCCGCCCATACCGCCCGCGTCTCCAACGCGGAAAGATTTGTAAGAGGCAGTGGCGGAAGGGAGGACATGACAAGAAAAGATGGTTTTTCTTATCATTTTAAGGGCAATATGCAAAGAAAATCGCCATTTTCTTTGCATATTTCGAGAACCCAAAGGCGCCCTTTCCAGCTCAATGCGCGGAATCAATGGCGGTGGCGTTGATGATCAGCAAATCAGGCGTGCTGCCTGTCGCCACGGTGCCTGAAACCACCAGGCGTGAAAGCTTCGCGATGCCCTCAACGCCTTCGATGGGCTCCTTGAGCACACGCCCTTCGGCATCGACGATTTGGATGGTCGCTGTTCCGCGCTTCTTGTTTTCCTTGCTGTCACAGCAATTGTCCCATGGCGTCTGGCAATGGTCATCCGGACGCTCATTGCACGGCGTGAGCAAAGCTGGATCGCCGAGAATGAATGCCGCCCGACCTTCCACAAACGGATTTTGCGCGCCCATCACACGACCCGTGACAGTGATGACATCGCCAGGTTTTGCGCTTTCGCGCGCCATGTGAATGGACTTCGCCTCACCGGCCACCGTGGCGCCGATGACAGCTTTCAATGCGGAACTCGGTACCGAATGTGTGGGCGACGACGAAGTGGATTCGACAGGATCGTTTTTATCGCAGGAAACGATTGCGATGGCGAGCAAGATGCTGATGCTTTGATATTTCATGGTTGGATTCTGTGGTTGGTTTAGGACATGCGAAGAGCGGCGGGCAAAGAAGGTTTGAGACAACGCCATGCGGCGGGCAGTGAACCGAGCAAGCCCAATAAAATTCCGGTCATCAAGCCAGTGATAGCGACGCCGGGGCTGACTTCCGTCACAAATATGCCGATGGAGAATGGGATGGTTTTTTCATCCAACAAAACGAGCGCGGCAAGAGATGCGACCAGCGTTCCCGCAAGGCATGCAAGGGTGCTTTCCTGCACCAGACTCAAGAGGATCGCACCCCGCCCAAAGCCAATCGCCTGCAATGTGCCGATCTCGCGAACCCGCGAGGCAAACGCGGCGTAGAGTGTATTCACGCCACCAAACAATGCGCCAGCGGCGATCAGCCCGGCGGTGATCCACACCATCGCCTGCAACGGAGAAAAAAACTCGCGCAACTTGCCGTAGTACTCGCTTTCGCGAATCGCGGTGAGCTCCAAATCGAGCCTTTGTTTGGCGAACAAATCCGCCTCCGCCGCGTCTTGGGCATCGTCGAATCGCAACACCACACAAGAGACCGCCTCGCGCTGCGCCACCACACGAAGATCGCCAATCGTTGCCCACATTTCGGACTCCATCACCGTGCCGGGTGCCGCAAAGATGCCGGACACCTCGAAGCCCTGCCCATTCATGACGATGCTGGAACCGACACGCAGATCGTTTTCGCCGATTCCAAGTTTGCGCCAAGCGAGACGCCCAAGCATCACCTCTCCCGCCTTGGGAAAATCCCCTTCGGTCAATCTCACCTGAGGGTGCACGCGCAGCGCTTCCGGCGCGACACCGCGAACCAAAGTTTGCGCACGGCGGCCATCACCCAAATCGATGTGGTTCATGTAATGAATCTCGGGAGAAACCGCGCGCACACCAAGGCGCTCGGAAATGCCGCGCACAGATGTGGAGGCGATTCCGGCCGCGCTGTCCGGCACCTCGCTGCGCTGCACACTCTCCTCCGATCCCGAACCCAACAAAATCACATTGAATTCGGATCCCGAGGCGGAAAGAACACGCGCCATTCCGGCGTTGATCGCCACAGCCGTCATCACCAGCAACACGACCAAGGCACTACCGCCGATGGTTTGCAGCAGGCGTGTCTTGGAGCGGAACAAGTTCCGTGCCGCATAGCTGAAGGGAAGCATGGGAAATTTTCGGTATTGGGTGAATCAGGAGCGAAGTGAGCGGACGATGGGTTGGCGCATGCTTTGAAATGCAGGCCAAAAGGAAGCAAGCAGACCAAGCAAGAGGCCGGCGCCGATTCCGATGAGAATCACGGTGAAATCGGGAAGGATCGCGAGCGTTTGACCTTCATTGCCCATGGTGAAGCTTTGCCAATGCAGAAACACGGTGGCGGAAAGCACCCCCAACAAGCCACCTCCCAAACCGAGCATGCAACCCTCACCCACCACCAGACAGGCAATCGCCCTGCCCGGATAGCCTAGCGTGCGTAACACCGCGTTTTCCTTCACCCGGCCACGCACCACCAAAAGCAGCGCGTTGGCCACCAATGCAGCCACGGCGAGCACGGCACCAATTCCCAGCCAGCGCGTGAAGCGGATCAACTCCACCAACTCGGCTGCCGTTTCCGCAAAGAACGCTTTTTCGGGCTTCGTGTTGGTCGGCATCTGTGCCGATCGAAAGCTCTCATCAATGGCTGCAGCGACTCGCTCAAGATCATTCGCGGAACTCACCCGAACATTGAACTGCGTGACCACGCCGAGGCCAACGCGCGATGACTTTTGCAAGAATGGCAGCTTCACATATGCGACATTGTTGTCCTGCACATTGGGCGAGCGCAGAATGCCGGAAACCGTTACGGTCACACCCGCCGCATCGAAACGGTCGCCCGGAGAAAGTCCGCGCCTCCGTGCGAAAACCTCGCCCAAAAGAGCGCCATCATCGCGCTTGAACCAGTCCTCGCGACTGCCCGCAATGATTTCGATCTCCGGCGCGAAGGAAATGAGATCTGCCTCAGGCACACCGCGAAATGTGATCACATCCAGCGAAGCGCCACAATTGTTCACGACTACCTGGATCGGTATCACATCGCGCACACCTTCGATGCGGCGAATTTCCTCCGCATAGTGCTCCGGCAATCGGCTTGTTGCCGGGCAAAAGCGGTTTTCGCGATACACAACGAGCGTGGTGTCCGCCGCCCTCATCTCGGTGGCAACCGCAAGCGATCGCTGCAATGCCTCCACCGAGGTGAAAAGAAACATGCCCGATGCAACACCCAATACCGTAAGCAGCGACCTCATGCGATGTCGCACGAGTTGCAGCCAGGCGAGGTGCAGAAGATTAAACAATATTCTCATGGGTTTTCCAACAGTTGTCCTTTCTCCAAATGCAGGATCCGATCCGCAACCGCGGCAGCTTTGGCGTCGTGAGTGACCATCACGATGGTTTTGTGATATTCGCGCGCCAGCATTCGCAGCAAATCAAGGATGCGGGTGGCGGATTCACGATCGAGATCGCCCGTCGGTTCATCGGCAACAAGCAAGGGCGGATCCGCAACGATGGCCCGTGCGATCGCCACCCGTTGTTCCTGACCGCCGGACAATTCGGCAGGTGTGTGGTGAATGCGGTCGCCCAATCCTACGAGATCCAATGCCGCTTGCACACGCTCGTGCCGCTGTTTTTTCGATTGATGCGTGAGCAGCAAGGGCAGTTCGACATTTTCAAACGCAGTGAGCACAGGCACCAGATGATAGAGCTGGAAAATGTAACCCACATGCTTCGCCCGCCACGATGTCAAATCACGACGCGACAGGCGCGAAATGTCCTCACCTGCAATGACCAAGGATCCCTCACTCGGCGCATCAATGCCCGAAATCAGATTCAACAAAGTCGTTTTACCCGATCCGGACGGACCCATCAGAGCGAGGAACTCGCCCTTCGCAACATCGAGATCAAGAGCCTGCAGCGGCGTGACCACCGTCGTTCCTTTGCGATAGGATTTCGAAACCTTGCGGCATTGGATCATTGGTTCGTTCATGGTTTTTTGGGTTCGGGATTCACGCGCTGACCATCAGACAATCCTTTGGGTGACCGCACCACCCACTCACCGGGCTTGAGACCATCCGCTATGCGGCGAAATCCGTCCTTGGTTTCCCCGGTCAAAACAACATCTCGGCGCTTCACGCGCGTTGTGTCCGGATCGCAAATCCACGCCGTGTTTCCATCGATCGCATCCAGCGGGATCCATGTGGAAAGCGCGGAACCGACTTCCGCCGCACTGCTCTCGGAGCTACGGGCCGCATGCAAAAACTCCACGCGGCAAAGCATTTCCGGTCGCAACTGATCGCTTGGATTTTCAATGCGCACCTTTGCCTGCAGCGTGTTGCGTTGCACATCCGCCTCGCCCGAGATGCGCGTGACCACGCCAGAAAAGACCTTGTCCGGCAGCAAGCTGCAGCGCACGCGTGCAAGTTGCCCGACCTGCAAGCCTGCCGCATCCGAGAGCGGCACATCCACCCTCGCCTGCACATTTGCAGGATTGTAAAGAATGGCAATTGTCGAACTGTCGGCATCATCCATGCCGAGCATTTTTTTCTGGCCCGGTGCCGCATTGAGGCGAAGCACACGACCGTCGATCGGAGAAACGATCTTGGTCCTGTCGCGCGCAAGTTGAGCCATGGAAACCTCGACCTCCGCCGATTCTACGGCGCTTTGCAGCACTTCGATGCGGGACTCCTGCGCCGCAAGATCCGACTCCGCCTGTTTGACTTCCGCATGTGCCTTCTCGACATCGGCGCGCGCCGCATCACGCTGGCTTTGCGCAAGCACCACATCGGCTTCAGAAACGGATTCTTTGCGCATGGTCTCCATGCGTCCGGCGCGGTCATTAGCCCCTACCAACGAAGCCTCGGCCGCTTTTGCCCGTGCCGTGGCAGATGCCAGCGCGCTCTGCGCGGAGCGGATATTCGCACGGTGCTCAACCAACTCCGCACGCCGCATGGCAAGCGCTTGTTCGGCGGCCCGCAGCGCGAGCGCTTGATCATCATCAACCAAATCAGCAAGCACCTGACCTTTGGAAACCGACTGGCCTTCTAGCACATGGACTTGTTTCACCACTCCATCGATAAGAGCCGTGGCCTTGATCGGATGGGGATCCGGCTCCACCCAACCGCTGGCTTGGAACGCCATCCTGCCATCCGCCGATCTTGCAGGCTCTGTGGCGTTGCCGTTTTTTGCTACGGCTTCCGTAGTAGTCAGCACAAGCGCTACCTCGACACCCTTGGCCGGCAACAGACGGTCACGGAAAATGATGAGAAAAAACAATGCAAACCCAAGCGCGATGGCGGCAGGAATCAGCCACGCAGGCAATCGCGGCGGCGCAGCCTCGAGGGCATTCGGACGAGTCAGGGCATCAAGAGAATGTTTCATGGAACAAGGCAATTCGAGTAGAAAAACACCCCATGGGGGATGGAAACCGCGCCTACAAAGGGCACGGCAAAACAGGTGAACACCCGCCAGTTTTTAAAGCCTCCAAACTGACAAACACGCCCTTCGTTCCGCTGCGGTAAAACTGCAGACCGTCTGAGAACAGGCATTCCTGATTGCTCTTGCCACCATGCGATTGGGTGGAGCCATTTGAAGCCCATGCAACTCGATCACCGCAATACCTGGCACGACCAAGGTCGAATCGGGCGCATGACCGTCGGGTAAGGCATCAAGCTCATAACAGCAAGTCGCAGGATCAGCGCTCTGATCATCACAATCGTCACAACAATTCTCAGTCCCGATGTTTTCCCACAAAGTCTCTGCCAAACACATGTACGCGCTGCCTCCTGCCGCCGGAAAAGAAAATACGACGCAGAAAAGAAGCCATAGGACGCACAAGCGTTTCACAATTTCATTAGTTGCACTCATTCGAAGCGCCGTCAAGAAGGTCTGATGAATTCGCCGCAAGCGGCACGCAACATAGTTTGCATCACAGTTTTTTTCAGTCACATCCCATGTCAGCGCTCGGATCCAAAACCGACCAAGAATGGGCTTTTCGCGGCAGATCACACAGCTTGAACCAGACTCGTCTTCAGTGAATTGTTGTTGGTGCGCCGCAGGAGGACACACTCTGCCATCCAAAATGTCATAATGGACGTGGAACGATTGAGGCACAGCCCCAGGATCGTAATTTGATTTATGCGTTTTCGAAAAGCTCTGGAACGGGCGGCGCGGCGGAGACGCCAGAACAAGGCGCTTGTCACATGCTTGGCCGCCGCGCTAGGATCGCCGCACGTGAAGAAAGGCGCGGCCCAACGCACAGGGGAATCGGCCCCGAAAGTCCGACAGATCATCCGGTCGGTGGTGACACAGCACGACCTCGCCCGGGTGGCCGGGGTTTCGCCCACGACCATATACAACGCGCTGCACCGGCCGCAGTTGGTGTGCAAGCGCACCTTGGACAGGATTTATGCGCTCATCCGGGAGCATGACTACATGCCCAACGACGTGGCGCGAAGCATGGTGCGGAAAAAAACCGACGTGCTGGGGATCGTGGTTCCGGTGCTGGAGGTGCTCTACCACGCCCGGCTTGTCAGTGCCATCGAACGCGCGGCGAGCGCCGCCGGCTACACCTGCATGATTTGCCAGCATTCCGATGACCCGCTCAAGGAGGAGCGCGAGGTGATGCTGATGCGGCAGCGGAAAGTGGACGGCATGATCATCCACAACTGCGGGCAGGCGACCGACAGTCGCGCGATGCAGCGGCTCAAGGCCAGCGGCGTGCCGTTCGTGCTGGTCGGCGGGCGCGTCGATGGCATGGACGATTATTTCGTGGGCGGGGACGACCGCCGCATGGCCGCCGAAGCGGTCGAGTGGCTGATCGGCCAGGGCCACCGGCGGATCGCCACGATCACATGGTATCGCACACCCGGCGACTACCATGCGGGGCCGCGCTACCTGGGCTATGAGGACGCGCTGAAGCGGCACGGCATCGCGCTGGATCCGGCCTTGGTCGAGATGGCCCAGACGGAATACCGCAGCGGCAGGCTTGAGATCCTGAACATCCTGCGTCGCACCTCGTCCGACCGGCCCACGGCGGTATTGGCATTCAACGATCCGACCGCGTTCAGCGTGATGGCGGGCTTGCGGGAGGCCGGGCTGCGGGTGCCTGCGGATGTGACCGTCGTGAGCTTTGGCGGATGTTTCGACGAAACGATGCTGGAGCATCAACTTCCGGCGGTGGTTGAGCCGCTGGACGAGATTGCCCGCTGTGCCTGCGAGATGTTGCTGGGGCAGATCGAGCGCAAACCGTATGCCAAAGGGCCGATTCTTGTGCCGGGCCGGTTCCACCCCGTGAGCGACGTGTCTGTGGTCACGGTTTCCGGTGTTTCCTGATCGCTTCGCGCGCGAGGTCGCTCCAGCGCCGGTAGCGGCCGAGGTCGTGGCTCACGGTGTGCAGGTCCTTGAGGATGACGGCGATGTTGTTGCCGGCAGTTGGCGCGAGGATTTTGTCGAGGTCCGCCTTGACCGCTTCCTCCGCGAAGTTGACCGCCACGCGGCTCGGGTTGGGTTTGCAGTAGAGCACGTAGTCGCGGCCGCAGGCTTCCGCGCAGCGGACGACGTCGGCCCACGGGGAGGCCGAGACACCGCGCAGGTTGGGCGCCTGGCGGATGTAATCCAGGCGGTTTTCGACCGGCTCGCAGCAGCCGTGATAGAGCATTTTAAATAAATTTGTAGCCGAAATGACTAAACTAATTGGTGGCATCTTTTTGTGTGACTTGGCTAAGCGCGTCCCGGATGACTAGAAGCAGGCTCTCGTTGTCCCTGGCCTCTGTTTTGCGCAGGATTGATTTTACCTTACTCCACATCATCTCGATCGGATTGTAGTCAGGTGAATAGGCGGGCAGGAACCTCACCGTAACGCCCGCTTGATACAACAGTTCAAGCGCTTGGCGGTCCTTGTGGGTGCTGAGATTGTCCATCACGAGAATGTCCCCTGCTTTGAGCGTGGGCAGCAAAACATCGCGCACATAAGCACGAAAAATTTCCGCATTGATGGCTCCTTCGATGGTCATGCAGGCAGTACTGCCATCTTGTCTGACTGCGCCGATCATGGTGGTGGCGCGCCAGCGGCCACAGGGCGCACTGGAATGAAGTCGTTTGCCTCGCGGACTGCGGCCGCGCAGCCGCGTCATGTTCGTCTTGGCCGCCGATTCATCGAGGAAGACGAGCCGTAACGGTTCGAGGCGTCTTTGGATCTTGCGCCAGTTGCGGCGATTTCGGGCAACATCCGGACGGGATTGTTCCGCCGCGCGGAGAGTCTTTTTTTATATGTCAGACCCATGTCAGCCAACACGTAGTGGATGGCCTGAATGGTGCAGGGCAGATCCAATTGGATGCGGATCTCTTCGAGGGTGAAATCGGGCCGCTTGGCCAAAAGTGATCGCATTTGGCGGCGGTGAGAATCGGTAATGACGGGTTTGCGTCCACAGCGGTTGTAGCGTGGAGCAATGTCGCCTGTAGTGCGCCGTTGCTGAAGTAGTTTTTTGACCATGCCCAGAGACACATCAAAGCGGCTTGCCACCTGTTCCCGGGTCACATCCCCACGGTCATAGGCCTTGAGAATACGATGTCGCAAATCCATGGAAATCATTGCCATGCGTAGATTATAACTAACTAACGCAGATTGGCTATAAAATTTTTTAAAATGCTCTAAACTAGAAGATTTCAACTTCGCCGAAGTGTTGCCGCCCGACCCGCCCGGAGGGGCGCCAGATGGCGGATCAAGTGAAGAAAAAACCCGCGCCGCTTAGCTCAAAAGGTAATTCAACTTCGGATTTCGGGTTCAAAGGCGCACCATGGGATTGACCAGGAACGTGCGGCAGCACAGGCGGAAATCAGGCACGTAATTCGGAAGCGGATTTTTTTCCGTTAAAATGTTAAAATGAATTGGTGCTGGTTGATCGGGCGATGTTCCGACATCGCCTGTTTGGAATTGAATTCAAACCAACCAACACCATGACTAACCACACAGGAACACAGGCACCGGCGCAAGCTGGCATTGAGGATTTTAACGGAATTTTCCAAGAACAGCTTCGTGGCATCGTTCGCGAGGGGCTGCTTGCGATGTTCGAGCAAGAGGTGACGGCGCTTTGTGGCGACTCCTATCGGCCATCGTCAAGCGTCTACCGCCGCGCCGGGAGCGAAATGGTCACGCTCCAGACCACTTCGGGCAAGGAGCGCATCTCCAAACGCCGAGTCCGGGAGATGCTTCCCAATGGCTTGGAGCGGGAGGTGCGCTTGAACTCATACAGCGAGGCCAAACGCCGTAGGGGCATGTTTGACGAGGTGCTTGAGGCGATCTGCTACGGGGCGTCGGGCAGCGGCGTGGGCAAGATGCTCGGGATGAGCGCCAGCACGGTTTGTGAAGGCTGGAAGGCGCGGAGCAAGGAGCTTCTTGATGAGTTCCGGGGGCGCGATCTCTCCAATCTCGACGTGATAGCCTTGATGGTCGACGGGGTGTTTCCCGGCAAGGATAGCTGCGTGGTGGTGGCGCTGGCCATCGATGCCGACGGCAACAAGCATTTGCTGGATTTCGAGGAAGGAGCGAGTGAGAACGAGGAGGTGGTCAAGGGCTTGTTCGCGCGGTTGAAGGAGCGAGGACTGAAGGCTGGGGTGGCGCGCAAGTTGTTAGTGGTGCGCGATGGCAGCGAGGCGATCGCCAAGGCGGTGCGGCACTTCTGGCCGGACGCGGTGCAACAGGAATGCCTAGTGCATGTGGAGCGCGGCTTGTGCGGCAAGCTGTCATGGAAGCACCGTGGCGAGGTGGTCAAGCGGATGAACCGGCTGCGGTCGGTGCAGGGCCTGGAGGCGGGAGAGGAGGCATTCGGAGAGTTGCTGGATTTCGTGCGGGAAAAGAACCTCTCGGCGGCGGAGTGTCTGGAGAGGTGGCGGGGCGGGATTCTGGCGCTTCACGAACTCAACGTGCCCTCGACGCTCAATGTGACGTTTTTAAGCACCAACCATATTGAGAACGTGATACGCAACACACGCGGCACCATCGGGCGAGTGTGTCGCTGGAACCCGAAGACCGACCAGTTGAGCCGCTGGATGGGCGTGGCACTGCTGCGGGCGCAGGAGGGCTTCCGGCGGATTCGTGGGCACAAGGAGATGGGGGCGCTGGCGGCCGCGCTGGGGCGCTCCAGCTGCGCCGCCTCGTCGCTGCGCTCCTCGTCGGCTACGCCTGCGCGCCCCAGCGCGGGAGATCGTTTGGAGCTTGCAGCCGAACAGGTATTCAGCTATCGGATCTCCATCAACCAGCCCGCTGAGATTCTAACAATTTAACGGAATACCAATCTTCCCCCGTAATTCTGCAGGCCGATGTGCTGGTTGTTGTTGCACAGGAAAAACAGCCAGCCGCCGTAGAACACCGGGAAATTGAGCAGCGCCGATACCAGCAGCACCGTCGCCCACCACGGGCAGTGCCATGCGGAATACAGGGACAGCCCGCCGGACTGCATGAGCAGGCCAAGGAATCCGAAGGTCTGCAGGCCGCCCAGCAAGTCGCTGCGCATCTGCAGCCGCTTGAGTTCGTCCGAATCGATCTTGGTCCGATACCACGAAACGCCGCGCGGGCGTTTGCCGTCCGAGCGCTGTTCCTCGGTGATGCTTTGCAGTTCGGTCCGTGTCTTTTCCTGTGGATTTGCGCTTATGTTTTTGGGGGGGATGCGGGTTCGATCAGGCAGCTCATGCCCGGCGTCGTCGGGAATTGAAGGATGTTGCCATCTCGTTCGCCGGTGCCGGAAATCCGGACGCGGCATCCCGGCCATGGGTTGGCGAGGCGGCACGAAAGTCCGGCCAGGCTCTTGATTTCGAGGCGGGCAACCGCCCCATCTTCCCATGCCGCGGAGACGAGGAACGCGCCCTCCGTGCGGAAGTCGGTGAACGAGGCCTCGACCGCCTTCGGCCAGAACGGGAAGACGCGAATCACGCCGTCCCAGCTCTGGAGCATCATTTCCTGCAGCGGGGCGATGATGCCGAGCGTCTCGGTCCACCCACCACTGTGGCCGAAAAACCGGATCGGCATCGCCCAGACGAGTCCGTTGGGGTGCCGCCAGCGGCGGACCACCCGGACCCAGTCGGCGAAGTCGCGTTCCGGATCAAACACGCCGCCGCGGATTTCCTGCATGGACTGGCGGATGAGCTTGTCTATCCAGCCCCAGAAGCGCATTTGGTAAGTCCATTCCGGTCTGAAACGGAACAGCAAGGCCGGGCGGAAGTCGGGTGGGTTGAGTTCCTGGTGGCGCGACTCAGCGGCCTGCGGCAACTGGCGGAATTCGTTGTCGCCCTTGGCCGGTGCGAGATGACCGATGCGGTCCTGCCATTCAGCCTGCAGATCCTTGTCCACGCCAAGTTCCCGTGCGGCGCGCAGCGCCATGCGCAGGCAGAACGCGATGTAATCCATCGTCTGCGTGATGTCGGTGTTGGTTTCCGGGTCGCCGTTGTAACCCTCCTCGCCGAAGCTCGCCGGAAACGCGTGGTAAAGCCCGTCGGCGCCTTTCTTGACGAAGTCCGTGTAGAACAACGCGCAGTCGCGGATGAACGGATAGCCCCGTTCGCGCAGATACTCCCTGTCCTGCGTGTAAAGATAGTGCCACCAAAAAATCTCGGCCATCCAGCCGGTCAGGTAGGGCATGCGCCCCATCGGTCCGGTGGGGAACGGGTCCTCCTTGAACTTGATGGGAAAGCCGCTGATCTGGACGAACAGGCCGCGCGTGCCGCAATACTCGCGCGCGATCCTGCGGCCGATTTCCTCCATGTAGCCGAGCGCGTCGAAATAAGCCTCGGCCAATTCGGGATGGTTGGCGGTGTGCACGCCCCAAAACGGCTGCACGAGGTTGTATTGCGTGTGATAGTCGCCCTTCCAGTTCGAGTAGTCGTCCACCGTGCTCGGCAGGAACAACCCGGGCGGCACCGTGCCCCCGCGATAGACGCAGCGGCTGGCATGCAAGGTCTCATACCAGAGATTCTCCATCACCGGCTCGGCGATGGACACCGACGAGGCCGACCAGAACGCGCGCGCGGCCTCCAGGGTCGCCTTGCGCCATTTGTCGATAGTGCCATACGGATCGGTGGCGACTTCGGCGCGGATGCGGGCGAATTCCTCCTCGCAACCGCCCGTGTCCGAGCTGGTGGTCACGGGCACGACGATCCAGCCTTCCTGCGGCGGGAGGTGGACATATTCCCGCACATTTTTCTGTAGGTCCTCGTTGTCGCCCATGTCAAGGAGGTTCTCGAAGCTCATCGAGCGCACCTTGGCGATGCGGATCTGCGCCTCGTTGAGCGGCCCAGTCTTGATGTGCTCGATGCATTTCTCGCTGCTGAAACAACCGAGCCAGTAGCGGAAACCATCGGTGAACTGCGGGTCCGGATAAAACCGCTGCTCGATGACCGGCAGGCCGTCCACGGTGAGCACGCCGGGCGGCGGCAGCGGCACGGCCGTGGGATGGCCGTAGCCGGTGAGTCCCGCATAATGGTTGCGCGCCCAGAATTTGCTGTTCCAGAGCTCGAACGGCGGATCGGCCCAGCGGTAAAGCGTGAGGCGCACGGGCGGCGCCGTGTGGAACGCCTGCGGCGCGCCTTGGTCGAAACCCTCCAACCGCCAGCGCACCACGAGCACGTTGGGCGAGGGCGGCACCCAACACTCGACGAACAGCTTCTCGCCGTCCGGCCACGTGCAGGTGATCTCGATCCGGGCCTCCTCGATGACGAGCCTCTGCTCGATCTTCAGCTCCATCAGGTCAGCCGGCCAGTGCAGGGCCAGCTCGCCCACCGGCTTGGGCATCGGGTAAGGACGGCACTGGCTCTGCGGCCCGGCAAGACAGTCCCTCATGCGCTTGGCGTCCTTGGTCCCGCGCAACGCCTTCACTTCGCCGCCGTAGGGCGGGGCTTTCCAGCCCTCGACGGCAATGCCGTGCCGCAGCTCCTCCATCGTCAGCGGCGGACAATCGGCGCTTATGTCGTGGCGGCGATCCCAGACATCGCCCTTGCCGAAGCGCCAGACAATCCGGTCGCTTTTCTGATAGACGCTGACCGACAGGTCGCCGTTGCCGAGGAGCAGGCCGTCCTCGTATTCGGCGACGCGCTCGCGGAGGATGATCGGGTGCGGGGGCGCCGCGGGAGGTTTGGTATTCATCGTCTATGCGAAATCGATCTCTAGCGTGACGATCTTATCGGGGCCTGCCTGGATGCGCAGCTTGTTTTCCCCAGCAACCGGCACTTCGCAGGCGCGTTCCTCGTTGAGGTTGACGAGCCATGCGCCCTTGATCCTGCCGGCGACTTCGAGTTCCCCGTCGATCATCTCCGGAGTCGGGTTGAACACACGCAGGATGGTGGTGTCCCGGTCCTCGGCCTTCTTGAGCGCGGACACGATCAGATTGTCCGGGCTGAGCGACAGGAAGCCGGCTTTCAGCGGCAGCGTGCCGTGGTCGTGCGGGGTCACCTGATAGGGCGCGAGCGGCACGTTGAGCAGGGCCGCCTCGCGGTAAACATTGCCTCGCGCCCAGTCGCCGGCGTGGGGATGGATCGCATATTCGAAGTCCATCGTCCGCAGCAACTGGCTGCCCTTTTGATCGGGAAACACGCCCACTGCCTCCCACCAGGTGGTGATCATGTTGTTGACCGCGCGGAAGAGCGTCAGATAGAGCGTCGAACGCTCGTCGTCGCGCAGTTCGTATTCGGACAGGCAGTTGTTCAACAGCGCCAGGCCGTGCGTGCCGTCGCTCACGTCCACGAAGTGCTGCATGGGCAGCGTCTGCATTTCCGGCCAGTAAGTGCCGTCTTTTCGGCGCGCCGGTGCCGTCGGCCGGCGGTCCACGGTGAAGTGGCCCGAGGCGCAGGCGTGCTCCGCCTTGATTCCGGTGGGGAACGCGACGCGCAGCCGGTGGCACTCCGCGGTGTTCACCACGCGGGTGCGGACATCGAGTTTGCGCGAGCCTTTCCTGAGAGTGATCCACGAGGTGATCCTGACCGTGACGGTTTGCTCGCTGCGCTTGCTATCGCCGCGCACACCATAGGTCGGCTCGTGGCCGGAAGCCGGCAGCTCGAGGTCGTGCTCGACGGCGATCGTCGCGCTGAGCGGCCCGTTGTCCTCGCACCAGCACCGCGCCTTGCCGGCGAGGGTGGTGTGGGTCTGGTTGTGATACGGCGGATGATAGGCCCAGTAATTGCCGACGTCGCCGGTGTCCTCGAAGTAATGCAGGTTGTCGCATGTGCGGCCGGTTGTCTTGTCGGTGAGCTTGATCGTGCCGTTCGGGTTGATCTCCGCGCGGAGAAATTCGTTCTCGAGCAGGTTGTCCGCCGGCGCGAGGTATTCCCCGGTGCTCGTGCGTGGTTCGAGGAAATAGAAGTGGTTTCTGCGGAAGGTTTTGTCCGCTTTGAAACGTATTACCTTGTAGCCCAGCGCCGGGATTTCGCCCGGGTCCAGGTAGCACAGGTGGCGGTCCGCGAAAAACGGCCACGGCCGCGCCGACATGTCATGCACCGGAAACGGTTTTTCCTGCCGGGCGATTTCCTGGATGGCCACCGGGTTGCCGTCGCCATCCTCTGCGGTGCAGCTCCAGATGGCGGCCTCCTGCGGGAAGGCGACGGTGGCCTTCACCACGTCCCGGACCGGGCGCGGGTGCGGGTTGAACACCACCAGCAGGGTGTCCTCGGCGGAATAACCCGAGAGATCGATCGAGAGCAACAACCCGGCGACCGCCTTATCGTACGCGACGTTGCCGATCTCGAGCGCCTGCTGGATGCGGTTCTCGACGTCGTCGGCGGTCTTGTCCTGGGTGACGCCGTTGATCGAGTCGTGCGGGTGCGAATCGAGGAGGTATTTCCACGCGATATCGAGAAAGCCCTGCGGGATGGGTCGGCCGAGCATCCGCAGCACCGCCGCCAGCGGTTCGGCCTTGTGGAGCAGGACGTTCTGCGCCTTTTTGTTGAGCGCCTTCAGGTATGCTCTCGATGCCAGCGCGTTGCCCGAGCAATCGCCGGCCGGTCCGTCGCGCAGCTCGCCCCGGATCACCCGCAGCTTCTCCTTGTCCACGTTTGCGTGAAGGTCCTCCGCGTACTCCTCGAGCCGCGCGTTGCGGAACTGCCGCTCCGGATCAAGCGCGTTGAGGTCGCGGATCATCTGGGAAAGCTCGGGATGCGGCGACGAGAAATCCGTGCCGTTCAGCAGCAGGCGGCGCGATTTGAGCACGGTGTCCTCGGTGGCGGCCCAGGCATCCGCGATGCCTTTCTCCAGGCGCTTCGGATCGTAGTCCTGCCGCGCGCCGATCATGAAAAAGTCCTCGTCGCAGTGGGCGGCGGCGGCGTTGTGCATCGCCGTGCCGGAATTCACCGGGTGATACTTGAACTCGCCGCTCAGGCAGTTGACGCCATACTTGGAATACAGATAGGTCAGGTAATAAAACGCGTTGCGGGCGTGTTTTCCCAGCCGGGAGGTGAGCACCCGGGTGCCGTCGGGCGCTTCCCAGAGAAACTCGCTCTCCGGCGCGCGCTCCTCCGAGACCCGCTTAGCGCAGATGATGAAGTCGAAGCCGAACCCGGCGTATATCTGCGGGAACTGGGCGGTCTGGCCCCAGCCGAACGAATTGTAGCCGACCTGCAGGTGGCCGCCATACTGGCGGCAAATCCGGATGCCTTTGAGCAGGTTGCGGACAAGGCATTCGCCGTCGAGCGGATAGAGGTCCGGCAGGGTGTACCACGGGCCGACGGCGATCCGGCCTTCCCGCAGGTAACGGCCCAACTTCTCCCGGTCCTGCGGCACGACCTCGAGGTAGTCCTCGATCGGGGCCACCTGGCCGTCCAAAACGAAGCAGCGGTAGTCCGGGTCTCTGTCGAGCGTGCCGAGCAATTCCTGCATGAACTCGACGAGCAGCATGCGGTTCTTCCAGATCGGGTAGCGCCATTCCCGGTCCCAATGGGTGTGCGGAATGATGTAGGCGAGCTGCGCCCGGCAGCAATCCCCGTCGGGCTCACAGCCCGCCTTCATCCTTGTGGTTTGATCTTCCGGTGTTGGTTCCGTCTGGCTATTGCTCATTAATGCGGTGTTGGATGGCGCCGGGGAAACGCGACTGTCCGGTCGCGGCCATCCCGACAGCATGGATGTGATTATCAAGCCCGACGGCGAACAAGGAGCAAGGTGCCGACGCCGCCAAGCAGCAGCGAAAAGCCCGATGGCTCTGGGATCACATAAGTATCAACCGTGTTGCTCAACTGGACCTCGTCGAAGTCGCCGATGTAGCTGACGCCGGTGTAGCCGGGATCCCACGGCACGCTGCCGCCCGCAAAGAGAAAGCCCGGAGACCCGCCCTCGAGCGCCCAGCCGGCATAAGTTGAGACTGTGCCGATATTGACCCCGTTGAGCCAGGCGCGCACCGTGCCATTGTCGAAGGTGGCGGCGACATGGTGCCAATTGCCGTCCAGCACGTTCGTCGATCCAAAAGAACCGTTCCACTGGGCCCATGCCCCTTCGCCGTTAAAAACCTTGAAGCCGAAGCCGCCATAGGACCCGTTATTCAGCCGGATGAAGGCAAAAGGGTTGCCCCCGCTGCCATTGTGGTAGCCCATGACATAGCTGGTATCACCGTCCTGGATGGCCGTTGGCCGGATCCATGCCGACATGCTGACCTGATTGCTGAACGACGCTCCGCCGAGGGACGACGACACGTAGCCGGAGTCGCCGGCGACGGCGTTCAGGCCTGCGCCGAACTTGCCGGTCGTCCAGGTGGTGCTTGCTGTGATCGTGCCATTGTTGGCGCCGCCAGGGATGGTTGCCGCATCGGCCGTGGTGGTGCCCGAGCCTTCATTCAGATTCCACAGCACCACGGTGCTGGTAACGGCTGACTGCTGGGCGGATATGTTGATCGTGGCAGCGGACGAGACTGAGGCCGTCCCGGCGAGAACCATTGCCGCGATGATGGTGACATGTGCTTTTTTCATAGTTTTATGGTTGGATTTGGTTTTTTTCGGATCGTGGTGAGGGTGAACCGGGCGCCTGATCCGGGGGACGCAGCGCGGTTCGGGGATGAATATAGGCAATGCCGCGCAGTGGCGCAAGAGAAAAATTGATAACGTAATGAAAATCGTGTTACCTCATTGAACCCGAAATCCGAAGTTGAATAGGGCATCGTTTGGCGTGCGGCCATGTGGTAGAAGGGTTGTGACAAATAACCACCACCCATGTCTCATCACCAAACGATGCACAGTGTCTGTAGTCCGGTTTTTGCCGGGCG
>JAGWXY010000113.1 GCA_018969605.1 Verrucomicrobiota bacterium
ATACTCATCCAACGCAGACGCAAGCTGGCCGATTTCATCGGTGGGAAAATCCTTACGCAGCGACGATGTTTGCGTAACAGCCCGATCATGCAGCACGCGCCGAGTAAGCTCGCGTACCGGCTTTAACGCCCATTGGCTGATGACTTGGCAGATGCCGAGAGCGAGGAGAAAAAGCAGCGCGCTGAGCATGAGAAGCTGCTTGCGCGCCTTATCCGTTTCAGCCTCGCTGAGTTCCGTCGTGCTGAGGTCGGCCAACACCACGCGCATGTTCCCCTTGCATTCTTCCGGCGCGATCCAGAGTCGGAATTCCCGCTCGTAGCCCAGGATGATCCATAGCCGCAATCGATCAAAGAATGTCCGGACTGCCACGCTGCGTGTCAGGTCATCATTGGCGAAGATTTCATGCAGCCCAGGGGTGGAGGGGATTTCCTGCAGCCGCATTTTTCCCATGAGAAAACTCGCGTCCGCATGGGCCGTGATACCTGCAGGCAGAGTGGTTCCTGAACGATCGTTGACAATGTCTTCCGCCGTTTTGATGAAATAGCGATCATGGATCGCATCCTCGGCATCCAATAAAATGATCCATCCGATACCGGAAACAACGAGGATGATCAGTGCGGCGAAGCAAACAATGAGCAACCGGATGCGTGACTCAAGCCGGGACGGTCTCATGAAGAGGGATGGCGTGTGGACAGGAGTTGGAATCCGACGCCACGATGGGTTAGCAAGAGTGGTGGCAAACCAGGAGGGTCGATGCTGGCACGCAAGGTGGCAATGTGAGTGCGAAGCGAGTCGCTGCCCGGGGGCTCATCCCCCCAGAGATGAAACTCAAGATCGGAACGCAGCACAATCGCCGGAGAATGGCGCATAAGTTTCTCCAAGATGGCAAAGCCCATGTTCGTCAAGGTGAGACGCTGTCCGTCACGGCTTACTTCGCGGGTGGAAATGCACAACTGAAGATCGTCGATGCATAAAGTCCCTCCGGGGCTGTGAGCTATCCCCGCTGCGCGCCGGATCAAGGCTTGGAGTCGTGCCAGCAGTTCCGCCAGAGCGAATGGCTTGACTAGATAGTCATCCGCTCCGGCGCGGAAACCGCGCAGCCGATCCTCAAGAGTGCCAGCCGCTGTAAGCATCAGGACGGGCAGAGCTGGAGCAATGCCTGTGCGGACCCGCTCGCAGAGCTCAAGCCCGCCGATCCCGGGTAGCCTCAAATCAAAGATCCCGGCGGAGTACCTCCCGTTTATGAGCTGGTGCATCGCCAGCGCCCCATTGGGTGCGTGGTCCACTCTCCATCCATTTTGCTCTAGAAAGTCTTGAATGTTTGCTGCGAGATCAGGATCGTCCTCCACCAGCAGGACGGGGAGTGGCGGCGCATCGTTCATCAGACGGCATCGTCCATAATTTCCTTCAGAATGCGAGTCCTCAGAAAGAGTATCGCAACCCGAACAGAGCCGAGTATCCGTCGTAATCCGCATCTACCCTTCCGCCACCGTTTTCCGCATCCAGTGTGGGGCTGCCGGAATAATGATAGCGAAGCTCCGCAAAGGCGGAAAAGCATGCGTTGATCGGATAGATGGCACCCAAAATGATCTGTGAGGAGGGGACCCAGTGGTCCGAGAACTCCTGCTCGATGCCGGCAACGTTCATATCGATGTCCACTTCCTGCATCGCTCCGAGACCAAGACCTACATACGGACTGATTTTGTTGAAAAATCCTTCATTCGCATCATCGCGACGGAAGGTATAAATGGCATTGAACATGAGGTTTGTGGAAGCGAAGTCGCCGTCGCTCACGCCGTCAAAAACGCCGCCGTTCATGGAGTCCACGCCATTGTTCCGATAGAACCACTCGAGTTCGAGCGACCATGCCGGAGATAGCTCTTTGCCGACCGCCAAACCGGAAAGAAATCCCCCGTCGTATGAACCTTCGCTGGTTTGTCCGGCCTGTTTCACATCGCCGCTGGAGAGTCCCGAGAACCCACCGAACACATCGACATAAACGCCGTCCCACAGCGTGGCTCCACGCGCCGACGCGCCGCTGAAAAGCAGCGTGGTGACTGTGACAAGTACCGCGCTAATCTGGCGGATGCTTTGATCGTAATTTCTGATTTTCATGGTAGTGATAAGTTTGTTCTCCGGGAACCATCCCAGATTGGAGCAGAGATTGCCGCGGACTCTGCAAAATGACCGCAAAGCAAATGTTAAATCCGCGCAAAATGCAGCCGATCCAATCGGTCGAATGCCGGTGGGTGGGATTTCGGGCGAGGGGCTTTTGAAGCGCTTATCTGCCGAAGACTCGGAAATGGAGCTGGCGGCATGCTCGCAATGCCCCCAAAAAACCCTCAGTATCCCTGATTTCTAGGGCTATTATTACTATTTGTCTGGGAAATAGTAGCAGGATTTCGGGCGAGAGGCTTTTGTAGCGCTCTTCTGCCGCCGATGCGGCAAGCGCATTCCGGAAGGCCCGACAAGGACGGCTTGACGCTGCGTATGTGCTCCCGTAATGTAGCAACATGAAAACGGCAACCGTCAGGGACCTGAGAAATCGCTACACCAGCCTCCTGAGCTGGATTGGAGCAGGGGAAGAAATCATCATCACACAAAGGGGCAAGGCCATCGCCCGGCTCATTCCTGAGCAGGATCAGCCCGCGCAAAAAGTGAAATGGTCAGAAAGCCCCGCCGTAAAGCGGGGCCGTTCCAAGTCCCGTGTGCTGTCTGCAAAAGAGGCATCGGACATCATTCATGAAGCATCTGGAAAATGGTAACATGCGCGGATACTAGCTTTTTGTTTTCGTTGTATGGAAACGACGCCCATACAC
Source organism: Verrucomicrobiota bacterium (assembly GCA_018969605.1). Taxonomy (GTDB): domain Bacteria; phylum Verrucomicrobiota; class Verrucomicrobiia; order Verrucomicrobiales; family Akkermansiaceae; genus Luteolibacter. The sequence continues at coordinate 2,820 of JAGWXY010000113.1, forward strand.
CCCGTGCTATCGCATGGATGAAGTCGCAGCGAACGGCCTTGGTTATCACTTCATTGAATGAATATGAACTGGGAAATGCACTGCGGTTTGCCGAGTTCCGCAAGGGAATCTCGTTGGGTGAAGCAGCTTTGTTTTGGGCCGAGTTTGAGTCGGACCGTGCCAGTGGCCGACTTCAAATCCAAATCTGCAACCTCGCTGATGTGGTGCACGAAGCGAAAAGACTTTCAGCCACGCATACACTGACAGGCGGGCATCGGGGCTTTGACATTCTGCATGTCGCATCCGCGCTCATCGTGAAAGCTCATCGGTTCCTCACCTTTGACGAGAACCAGAAAAAACTCGCAGAAGCCGAGGGGCTCGTGGTGCCGATTTGATTCAGAAAAGGTTTGCCCCTTCACCTGCCAAGATGATCGAGCAAGGCCTGCGCTGAGCGGACGGAGATTCCTGGTAGGCTAGCGATCTCTTCGGCGCTTGCGCGGCGGATGCGCGCAACGCTGCCAAACTTTTTGAGCAGGCGTTGTTTTCTCGCGGCCGACATGCCCGGGCAATCGTCGAGCAAGCTCTCGCGCATCCTCCGCCGGTAAAGCAACGCGTTGTAGTTGTTGGCAAAGCGGTGCGCTTCGTCGCGGATTCGCTGCAGCAATTTCAAGGCACCGCGATCATGCGGCAAACGAATCGACTGGCTTTTGCCCGGAACAAAAATTTCCTCATGCTGTTTGGCGAAGCCGATCACCGGCAGATCATGCAGGCCCAATGCGCGCAGTTCTTTCACCGCCATGCCCAGCTGACCTTTGCCGCCATCGACGATCACCAAATCCGGCAGCACGATCCGCGCCCGTCCCTCGCGCGCCAAGCGCCGCAATGCCTCGACCGCATCCTCTTGCGAGTCGGCTATGTCCGGCGCTGCGCCGACATTTTCCAGCAGGATGCGCGAGTATCGCCGACGGATGACTTCGGCCATCGATGCGAAATCATCCTGACCCTCGACGGTCTTGATGCGATAGCGGCGGTAGTTTTGGTTGTCGGGCCTACCGTCGGTAAAGCGCACCATCGACGCGACGATGTGGTTGGAGGAAACATTCGAGATGTCGAAGCACTCCATCACGCGAGGTGGCCCTGCGAGGCCAAGCTCTTCACCAAGTTCGGCGAGATCTTCGAGCGGCTTCACCGTGCTCGGTAGACCGCGCCCGCGGCTGAACTGTCGCGTCGGCGTGAGCGTTTTTTCCAAGTTTTGCAAAATGTCACGCAGTGTTGCGGCGCGCTCGAAATCCATCGCCTCGGCCGATGCCTCCATGTCCTTGCGCAGGCCATCGAACAACTCGCGCTTGCCCTTGCCCTCAAGGATCCGGCAAGCCTCTTCGACCTTCGCAAGATATTCCTCGCGCGAGATCCGCCCAACGCAGGGTGCCGAGCAGTTGCGGATGATGTCGGCATTGCAGTGGCGGTACTCCGCTTCGCCGGGATCGCTCGGTCGGCACACGCGCAAGCCGAGGCTGCGATTGAGCCACTCGAGCGTGTGGTTCAACGCACTCGAATGCGGAAATGGCCCGAAGTATTTTGAGCCATCCTCTTTTCTCACCCGCGTCGTCACAAAGCGCGGCCACGGATCCGCCAGCCGCACCCGCGCGAGCAGGAAGCGTTTGTCATCGCGAAACGCGACATTGTAGCGCGGCCGGTAGTCCTTGATGAGCTTGCCCTCGAGCAACAGTGATTCCTCCTCGTTGCGCACGACATGAATCTCGAAATCATGGATCGAATCAATCAGCGCGCGGGTCTTGATGTCGGCCCGCATCTTGCGCGAAGGCATGAAATAACTCGAGACCCGCCGCTTGAGATCGCGCGCCTTGCCGACATAGATGATCGAGCCCAGATGGTCCTTCATCAGGTAGACCCCGGGTTGATGGGGCACCTCGCGGAGCTTGATCCTGAAATTCGCTGCACTCATGAAACCGGCCTGGATCCCCATCGAA